>CAZPUJ010000341.1:0-27374 GCA_964589725.1 uncultured Planctomycetaceae bacterium | reverse complement strand
CCCGTTGCCCGATCACAACGCCGGTCCTTCGACCGATCACCGCCCCGCCGGCTTCGAACTACCACGGACGATGCCGCGGCAGGCGCTGGAAAAGAGGTCGGTTGTCTTTCCACTCCGCTTGCCGGGCGAGCCATCACCGCCGGAAGCACGATTGAATCCGAAGTTTTCAAACGTCGTGCAGCCGTGATTTCTTCGACGCGATACCGCTCGTGGCCTCGGACGCAGCATTCCGCGGTTGAACTCCGACGCCAGCGCCGTGAGTGCCTGAGCCCCACGACGCCGGATGCGTTCGCCGCTTTCGCCGCGAAGCTGGGTAAGACACGGCGTCGAAGACAGCTCTTGCCACTTGAAAAAGAGCCGCGTCTGGACGTCGCCGTTGATTCTGGTGCAATCGGCCGGTAATGTCCGCTCGCTCGATGGAAGCTGTTTACCGGTCGGCGAGTCAATCCGTTGACGTGATCGCGGTCACCGCCGCCGGAATGTTTTTTTCGGTTTCGTTTCGCCAGCTTAGAAGGAGAATGTTCGTGGCCAAAGACAAATCTGATGAAACTGATGACGCCATTTCCGCCCCCGCCCCCGCTGGTCCGGCCGCGCAGCAGCAACAGACGCTGAGTGTGGATGATTCCGCCGCGGCTGCGGGTTATGCCAACTTCTGCCGCGTGTCCAGCACACCGGAAGAGTTGATTCTGGATCTGGGCCTGAACCCGAACCCGTACGCTCAGGGCAACGTCACGGTACATGTGTCCCAGCGGATCATCATGAATCATTTCACGGGCAAGCGATTGTTGAGTGCTTTGGGGATGGCTTTGCAGCGTCACGAACAAGCGTTCGGCGTGTTGGAGACGGACGTCCGTCGCCGCGTGAAGCCGTCGGTCACGGCGACCATGCCGCGAAGCTAGTTTGCTCGTGATCGATCGCAGCCAAGCAATAAAGCCCGTCATCAAAGCCCGTCATCTCATCGCGAGGTGCCGGGCTTTTTTCGCGAGGATCCTGGCGAGGTGCGAACTACGCCAAGGCAGTCGACGGCAATTCGTCCGTTACCGGTGTCAGATCAATGACGGCACCCAACAAGCGAGTCGGGGTACCGTCGCTCGCTCGGATGATGCTGGCTTTCACGAGGAATAGCGGCGACGAACCATCGCGGTGCTTCACGCGATGCACGATTTGGAATTTGCGAGCTCCACCGCGCACGGCCCTCTCGAGGCCTGAGGTCACGCGGTGGTAGTCGTCCGAGTGGATGTGGCTCTGCCATGCTTGCAGCGAGTCGGGCAACTCGTGGTCGCAGTAACCGAGCAAGCGTTTGAAACTCGGTGACAAGTACATGTCCTGCGAACGGAGCGGCCAGTCGAAGACCCCGATTTCCGTCTCGTCCAAGATCAGCGCGTTCCAATCGTCGAGGGCTTCCAGGTCGGCGATGGTCTGTTCGAGTTCGGCCTGGGGATGGTAACTGCTGGGTGCGATCACTTAGGGGGCCTTTCGTCGCGAGATGCAAATCGTGAGGGTAAGCCACTGCTCGGCCGACCGAGCGGCCAAACCGTAGCCATTAAACCGCTGTTCTTTCACAACACCAAGCGTTGAGTCTCCATTTTTCCAAGTTTTCGTCAACCGTCAGTCGATCAGCAAGATTGTTGCAAATGCATGAGCCGATCCGGTTGTTCCGATTCCGGAGTTTGCACGCGGCTCCCTGACCAACGTCACCAGCATCGGCATAGGATGCCGGCAGCGTCGACCGGACAAATCACGTCGGCAATTGATCGGCAAGCGTTCGGCAGATTTCTAGCAGCAAATCCAGTGACGTCATTGCCTCGGCCCGTGACATGATCATCGGTGGGCTGACGCGAATCACGTTGCCGGCCAGTGGTCCGAGTAGGTGGATGCCGTCGCCGCCCGACTGACCGAGATAGCAGGCTTCGACAATCCGGACCGCGACCTCGTTGGCCGAAAGCGACCCGCGGGCGGCGATCTCGATGCCGAAAACCAGGCCTTCGCCGCGAACCTTCGCGACCAAGCCGGTCTCCTTGAGCCGGCCCAATCCCTCGAAAAAAACGGGCGTTAACGCCCGCGTATGTTCGATGATCGGGCTCGATTCAAACTCGTCAAGCGTTGCGAGCACCGCCGCGCAGCCGAGCGGGTTGGCGGACCAAGTGTCGGAGGCTTCTCCGTATTTCAGACTGGCGATGAGGTCTGCTCGGCCGACCGCCGCGCTGACCGGCACGCCATTGCCCAAACCTTTACCGAGCGTCACGAAGTCCGGCTCGATGCCGTAGGTCTCAAAGGCGTACATCCGGCCGCAGCGGCCGAAGTTGGCTTGCACCTCGTCAAGAATGAACGCGATGTCGTGAGCTCGACAGAAGCGTTGCAGCAGTTGCAGGTACGCGGCCGGCGGATGAAAGCTTCCGCCGCCACCGAGGTACGGCTCGGTGATCAGGCAGTTGATGCGGTTGCCGAAATCAGCCCAGACTTTTTCCAGTTCGTTGGCGTACGGTGCGGGATCGAATGTCGAACCGTACTTGCTGACGTCATCGCACTCGGTCATCGGAAAGCTGATGAACTTGACACGCGGATCGCGGTCGTGATCCGTCTCGCAACCGGTGACGGCTCCGGCCAGTCCCTTCTTGCCGTGAAAGCCGTACCGCGTGGCGAGGATGATGTCTCGCGATTCGTCCCGGTGCAGGCACGCCCACAGCGCCTTCTGTACCGCCTCGCTGCCGGAAGCGGCCCACATCACCGTCTGCAACCGCCCACCGCCGGGCGACGCTTGCAAGCTCTTGACCAACCGCTCGGTCGCGCGCGTCTCAATTTCCGTGACCGCGTTGTACGCCGTCAGCGGCACGGCCGGGTAATAGTCGTCAAACCCGCTCGCCGGCTGGAGCATCTCGGCCGACCAACCCATGTACCCCGCCAATCGACCGAGCCACCGCTTCGGATTGTGCCCCAAGTTCGCGACCAGCACGCCGGAACTGTAGTCGTACAACCGTCGATTCTCCGGCGTCCAATGGAACACCCCCGCCGACTTGGCGAGGACCGCCTGGCTGGGAGTAAACGTCCGCAACGCCAACGCCTCGCGTTCGGCGACAACCTGTCGAGCGGCATTGGATCGGGTTTCGTTCGGGAATTGGATGGGTTGTGTCATAGTTGTCTTTCAGGTGGGCGTTCTGAGGAGTGCTCGGAAACCAGCTTGCTCAAAATGATGATCTGACGTGAGCGCATCGGTCAGTTCACCGTCCTGCATGACGACGAACGAGATGCAGTCCGTCAGCGACCAGTCTTTGTCGAGTCGTTGGCCGAAGAGTTCCAGTCCACGCTCCAACAAATCTTCGTTGGCGGGAATGATCTCAACCTTGCGGTTTTGTTTCAGCGACTCGACGAGCGGCACCATATTCTGCCGCCGAGCGACGGATGACAATGCGTTGCCGAGTTCGATGATCACGTAATCTGTCAGCACGACTCGACCGCACCAGGTGCGAGCAAATTCATCGGCCCGTTGATGATGGCGATCCGCCGTGCTGAGCAGCGCGACGTGGTACGACGTGTCCGCAAAGACGGCGTTCATGTCCGCTTCGGCGTCCCGTAAAGATAATGGTCGAGGTTCTCAGACATGTCCGGCGGCATGTCCTTGATGACGCCAATGAATGGCTTCAGCGATTCGAGCAGCGTCGGGCCGTCGTCTTCCGCAATCAGATTCACTTCGACAGCCGCCCCTTCGGGCAACTTGGTCGGTTCGTCGAGGACAACAACCCCGTTGCGAACGTGTCCGGAAACGGTCATGGCGAATCTCCTGCGATGGGAGGCATTGGCTCAGTTCGCTCGTCGCGGCAAACTGGTGAATTTACCAGCCGTGACGACGTGTTGGAATAATCAACTGCGGCTCCCATCGCCAGACCAATCGCGTCCAAAAACCCACCGACAGCCAGTCCAACGACGCTGGAGCCAATCAATCTTCTCAACATGATCAATTCGGCGTCACCATGACTGTCTACCTACGACTGGAATCAGCGCCGCAAGCACGATGCCAGCGATCATCAACGTGACCGCCCAACCACAACGGGCGAAAAAGATCGTCCATGCCACAACAACCAATCCAAAAAAGCCACCATCCATCGCGAGTCGGCGCAACGGGATCGCCGATTGCGACCACAAATGTCCCCGTGCCAAGCGCCGTGCCCTGAGCAATTTGGAAAAGCCGCAAAGCCCAATGTTGAGGACGCTCGCGATCAGGCAGCCATTGCATGATTGAATTCCGGGAACAGTTCACGCCAACCCCAGCACCTTCTTCATCCGCGCCGTGATGTCCGCCAACTCCTTTTCACCGCCGCCGCCGACTTCGCTGGTGGCCCAGCCGTCGTAGCCGATTTCGCCGAGGGCTTTCAAAACCTCGGGCCAGTCTTCGTCACCCTCCCCGATTTTGCACCAACTGTTTTTGTGGCTGTAGCCTTTGAAGTCGAACTTCACCAGACGCTTGCCGAGCTTCCGAATCCACTCGGCGGACGACACGCCGTACTTGAGCATGTTGCTGCAATCGAAGTATGCGCCGGCCCACGGGTTTTTCAGGTCGTCCACGAACGAGATCAATTGCTCGGGCTTGGTGATGAAGTTGTTCCAGACGGTCTCGATGCAAATTTTAACTTTGTGCTTTTCGGCCAGCGGTAGAGCTTTTCTGATTTCGGCTTGCGAGCGTTCGTAGCACTGCTCAAAGGAAACGTCGTTGTTGACGACGCCGGGAACGAGCAGCACGGTGTCGCAGCCGAAAAACCCAGCGTCCTCGATGGCCCCGTTCAGCGCGGCTAGCCCTTTGGCTCGGACGTCGGCGTCGGGATGCGACAGCGTGTCGCGCCAGTGGACGCTGTCGATGACGCCGTGAATCACGATCCCGGTTTTCTCGGCGGCGGCCTTGGCTTCGACTTTGTGCAATCCGCTGGGGCTATCCACCTCGACCCCTTGCAGGCCGAGCTTCTTGATGAGGTTGAACTTGTCCTCTATCGAGCCGTCGTGCTTGATCATCCCGTACTTGACCGCCATCCGCAGCTTCGGCTTCTTCGCCTCATCCGCCAGAGCGAATTGAACCGGCAGAGCGACCGCAGCCGACGCGGCCAGGGTGGATTTGAGAAAGTCACGACGGGGGAGGGATGCGCGCATGGGAGGTCTCCTTCAAGATGATTGAGAGTTCTTAGTAATCAGGCACAAACTGAAAATGCCAACCTGGAATGTCATTAAGGCCTGCCAATTGGAGCTTCTGTTTCGTTTCTTCGGGCTACCGCCGATACTACCGCACTACAGCCGCGGCAACGAGCGTCCGTGGCGATTGCCCTGCAAACCGGACGAGCCAAAGACAAGGCTCGGCTGCTACAATTCATTGAAGTTGGCGTGCTTCAGGTAGACCTTTTTCAGTTGATCCTGCTCCGGCACAACCTTGTTGAACGGTGGCAAGAATTCGAGCAAACGTTCCTGAAGGGCGAATCATGACCTTTGATCTCCGACAGATTCTCGAAAGCAAACGTGCTCTGCGTCGCCGACTCGCCAGTCGTCCGGTGGCCGATAAGTTGGCTCTGCTCGATGAGCTGCGAGACCGCGCGATCGCAATTCGCCAAGCGACGACACGCCGGGAATCCACAGCCAAGTAAAGGAGCTGATCATGGTTTCCCTGTGCCGTGCCGTGCTCGCCGCCAGTTGCCTGGTTTTGGTTTTCTGCGTGCGAGCGAGTGTCGCCGACGTGGTCTCTGGAACGGGGGAGGGAAATGAAGTCAAAGCCCTGAAGGTCGCCATCGTAACGGGAGACTCCGCGGGCAAGGAACTCGACATCATCGCGGAGCGCAAGGAGCAGCCGACGATTTACGTTTTTGTGCCCACCGAACGATTCTCGCGCCCAATGGCTCGCTTTTTGAAGACGCTGGATGACCGACTGAAAGCCGAGCGACCGGATGTCGACATCGTGCCGGTGTGGCTGACCGACGACGTGGCGAAAGCGAAGGACTACCTCCCGAAGGTGCAAGAGTCGCTGAAGCTCAGTCGCACGACATGGAGTGTTTTCCCCGGCGAGAAGGCCGGCCCCGCCGATTGGGGCATCAACCCCGACGCCGACGTGACGGTGATCGTCGCCGATGGCAAGAAGGTCAAAGCGAGCCTGGGTTATCTGTCGATCAACGACACCGAAGTGCCGAAAGTCTGGGAACATTTGCCACCGAAGAAATAGGGAGTAGCCGTCGATGATTGAACCTGAAGGTTCCCCGAAAGATTGGCCGCCGCTGGGACTGCCGGTCGGCAGCGTCCGAGCATTGCTCACCCTGGTCATTGTGGCCGTGGTGGTGTCGAATCTGGCTCAGAAGCGTGAGCCGGACACTTTATGGATCGAGACGCTGCTGATCGCGTTGGCACACTATTTTACCTCACGCCGATTCGTGGCGCTCCCGCCCGAGGTGGTCAAGCGTCTGGAGCAGGAAGGGGTCATCGACAAGGAACGGCATCCGCTGTTCTTGCCGCGACACACGATCCGCACGCTGATCCTGGCGGCCTTCGTCGGTTTGGCGATTTATCTCTATCGCGAGCAACGGTTGTTCGAGTCACGTGTTCTGACGTCGCTGGCCATTGTGGCAGCGTATGTTCTGGGGGCGCTTGTGCGTGGAATCAGCGGTTGGATTGGCCGCTGGCGAACCCGGCGTCCGTCACGCTACTGGGGCGACGCGAAAGCCGTGATTGTGCTGTCAGCGATCTCGCTCGTCGCAGTCGCAGAGTTTCTAGACAGCGGCCATCTCTTGCCGCCCGAAGTTCACAAAGTGGCATTGGGACTGGTGCTGTTCTACTTCGGGTCGCGATAGGTCTCGTGAGACGCCCGGCTTCTTCGGAGTAGCCGGGCTTCTGGAAAGCGAGATCCGGCTTACGGCGCGGCGCGAGTCGGTGCTTGGCCCACGTCGCGAATCTCGACGTTCACGCTCCCGCGATTGTTGGCTAACTCGCCCGGATGATCATTGAGTCGCAAATAGAGCGTGCCGGTTCGAGGAACATCGAAGTGACCGCTCGCGCCGAGGGAATTGACGTCGAGCATCGGCTCGCGCTGGTCGTCGGAGTCCTTCGGGGAGCGTATGGCGACGAGCAGACGGCCGAGCGGCCGGCCGTTGTGATAGCGAAACGTGATGCCCTCCGCTTCGCTGAGCCAAGGTTTCGGCTGATCAGCCAGAGTGAACTGGCCGCGCGCGGACAGTGCATACTGTCGACCCTTCTCGACCAACAGGCCGCCCGACTGCCAGCCGCGGTCGGTGCGAATCTCGACGCGGTGCGCACCGAACGGTTCTTTGACCAGTTCGCTCATCCGCTGCCCGTCGCGGAATTCGATCGCCATGCGATCGAAGTCAAAACCTTCCCAGGCTTCGGCCGCGAACAGGTTCCATTCCGTGATGATCTCTGGCCAATCGGGCTTGAGCTTCAATAACAGTTTTTCGCCGGCCAACGGATCGGTCAGCGATCGCGCGGTCTCACGAAAGCGTTCGCGCGTGCGCGGACTTTGACTCAAAAACAGACACGCGCCCCACGACCAGGCGTAGGAGACATTGAATTCCCGATACGCACCCGGCTGCCATTCGCGCATGGCTCGCAGAGTTGGGATGCCGCGGCGTTGGACGTCCCGCCGAATCAGAAATAGCCGGTCGTGCCCGCGAAAATCCGCACGGTTGTGCGGCACAACACCGAGCTCAAGCTTGCCGTCGGAAGCCAGACGGTGCGTGCCGAAGTGCTCGGCCATGCCTTCCAGGTACATCAGCGGCATATCGATGTTCGGAATCGCTTGCATGAAGGCGTGTGTCGCTTCGTGCAGCAGCATATGCCGGCGGTAGTAATCGGTCCCCTGATCCATCATCCAGAACTGGTGGCCAATCTGCCTACCGTGAAAGGTCACTTGCTCGCCGGTGACCTGGTCCTGCAACTCCTTGTGCAGCAAGCCGGCTTGCGCGAATTTGGCTTTGTCGCGCATCAGGTAGCCGTTGATTTGATAGTCGCGCCCGTCGCGGTCCGGCAGCATTTTGCCGAAGTATTTTTCGTGCGCCTCGAACGCCTGATCGGCCAGCGGCGGCAATGTCTTCGCGAGGTCCGGCTCGATGTCCGAGAAGAGTCGCAACCGCCGCGACTCGAACATGCGAATGCCAAACGTCTCGACCTGCTTCACGTCGATATCGCGCCGATCATCCGGTGGACGGACGAGCTTGTCGGGCTCCTGCGCCAAACACATTGCCGATGGCGACTCGCAAATTGCAAACTGCAAATTGCAAATTGCAAAATGCAAAATGAGCAGCCATAGGACACCGTGCTTGGCGGCTCCCAATTGCCAATTTGCAATTTGCAATTTGCAATTTGCAATGAGTGGCTTCGTCCAGGTCGCCGTTTCGAGACGACGCGTATACGCCGCCGAATTGCCGCACAGCTCGCCGAGCGTTACGGTGTCACTCATTCGTGATGGCATCTGATTCATCCCTCACCCTTCGATCTTCACGCTTCCAATCATGCCTGACTTCATCTACTGCCTGAATTCGAGCACGATCCGGCCGACGCCCATTCTCGACAAGATTCGTATCGCGGGCGAGGTGGGTTACGCGGCGATCGAGCTTTGGCACGACGATATCGACTTACACCTGTCGAAAGGAGGCCGACTGGCCGACATCCGCAAGGCCGTCGACACCGCGGGCCTGACCGTGCCGACGACGATCTATGTCAAAGGCTGGGCCGAACCGAATGAGGCGTTGCGTCGGAAAGAACTTGACGAATGCCGCCGCCGCTTCGAACAAGCCGCCGCCGTCGGAGCGATTCACGTGATCGCCGGCCCACCGGCAGGAGCTTGTGATCGCGCGCTGGTCGCGCGCTGCTATCGCGAGCTGCTCGATATCGGCCTGGCATTTGGAGTGAAGCCGGCGTTCGAGTACCTCGGCTTCGTGGACGACATCAACACGATCGACGCCGCGATCGAGATTGTGACCAACTCGCAGCACCCGCAAGCGACTGTCGTGCTCGATCCATTCCATTGCTTCCGAGGTGGTGGCGGGTTCGAATCGATCGCAAAACTGAAAGGGGACCGAATCGCCATCTCACACTTCAACGACACTCCCGCCTCACCGCCGCGCGTCGAACAACACGATCACAGCCGCGTGCTGCCGGGCGAGGGACATCTCGACCTGAAACGCTATCTCGATCTCCTGCGACAAGTCGGTTATCGCCGCTGGCTATCGTTGGAGCTGTTCCGCGAAGACCTGTGGTCCCGCGATCCGCGCGAGGTCGCCAAGCTCGGCTTGGAAAAAATGCGGCACGCGGCCGAGGGCTAGACGGTCTCGCCGTTGATTGTGTCTTATTCGCCGCCTGCGCCAATTCTTCCGGTGACAACGCGCGTTCGGATCGCGCAAGTGACGGGAAGTTTTCGCAAGCTCAGCCCCGCCCGGCTCCGAAGTGATTTCCAGCGGAGATTGTGCTTCGCGCGGAGAGGTCGCACCGATCACCTCTTGCCAGCGACGAACACTTCCGTCTACGTTGATTGTGATGCGTCTGGGACCGTCACGGCGGTCGGTCCTCATTCAATGAGGCTTCTTTCGGTCGGTACTTCGTCCGCACTGGAACCCGCAGCGTGAAAAAAATCTCTCTCATCGGCCTATCGCTTGTAGCGGCGATTCCCGCAGGTGTCTTGGTGTATTTGCTGGTGATGGCACTCACGCTGAAGCAGATTTGGAACAAGCAATTGCTGGGCGTCATGGTCGTGTTCACGGCGGTGATCGCGCTGGTGGTCGCCGTATGGCCGCCGATTTACGCGATCGCGTTCTACACCGAGAAATCGAAAGAGGACGACGAGGAAAAGGCGGAAGGCGAAGCAGCCCTCGCGGTGGACGACGCCGAGGTTGCAGACGCCGACGAGGTCGAGGAATTCCCCGATGAGGATCTCGAAGATTTCGATGCGGACGCTGAGGAAGTCGAGGCGGAAGATGCCGGGACCGAGGAAGTTGACCACGACGACTTTCACGCGGCCGAGACTGGCTCGGAGTTTGATTTGGAAGAGGAAGAAATCGAGCAGGTCGAGACCAGCGACTTCCAACTCGGCGACGACGAAGTAGCCGAGGAATTGGAAGAATTCGAGGAAGAGGAAGTACATCCCAAGAAGAACAAGAAGAAAAAGAAGAAGTGAGCCTGCGCAGCCAGCCATCGGCACCGACCGATCGCCTACGAAAGAATATTCTCAATCACATGGCCGTGGACATCGGTCAGACGGCGGTCGATGCCGTTGTGACGCATGGTCAGCTTCGTGTGATCGATGCCCAGCAAGTGCAGGATGGTGGCGTGCAGGTCGTAGCACCACGTCACGTCCTTCTCGGCCTTAAACGAGAACTCGTCGCTTGCACCGTGAGTCGATCCCGTCTTGATGCCTGCTCCAGCCAGCCACGTGACGAAGGTGCCGCCGTTGTGGTCGCGGCCAGTCGCGCTTTGCGTGAACGGCATGCGCCCGAATTCAGTCGTCCAAACGATAAGCGTGTCCTCGAATAACCCGCGCTGCTTGAGGTCGCAGACCAACGCGGCCATCGGCTTGTCGGCGGAGCTCGCGATGAACGGCAATTCCTTGGGGATGTCGCCGTGGTTGTCCCAATTCCCGGACGCGCCGCCCGTGCCACTCCAAACCTGCACGAAGCGGACGCCGCGTTCGATCAACCGCCGCGCCGTGAGGCAGCTCTTTGCGAAGTCAGCCGTCGGTTTGTCGTCGGTGCCGTATGTCTTGTGAGTTTCTTCCGATTCCTTCGAGAGGTCCAACGCCTCGGGCGCGGCGAGTTGCATTTTTGCGGCCAACTCGAACGACGCAATGCGACCGTCGAGTCGCGAATCTCCCGGCCGGTGCCGTTGATGCTCGCGATTGAGTTCGTCGAGGGCTTGCAGTCCCGCGGCCTCACTCTCGGGCGTGATGAAGCTGGCGGACTTCGGCGGAAAGAGATCGGAGATCGGTGCCGGCGAGTTCGGCCGGATAATCGTTCCCTGATGCGCGGCTGGCAGGAACCCGGCCGAAAAGTTGCCCGTGTTGTTGTACGGCAGGCCGCGGGCGTCCGGCAGTACGACGAACGTCGGCAGGTTGTCGCTCAGCCGGCCGAGGGCATACGAAATCCACGCTCCCATACACGGAAAGCCAGGTGCCGTGAAGCCCGTGTTCTGCATGTAACTGCCCGGCCCATGCACGTTGGTCTTGGACGTCATGGCCATCACAAACGCGAGGTCATCGACAATCGTGGCCATGTGCGGCAGAACGCTCGACACCCATCGCCCCGATTCACCGTGTTGTTTCCATTCGAAGGGACACTTCATCAATGGGCCGGGCACGCCGGTGGCCGTGGCTTTCAGCCCGAACTCGATTTTCTCGCCATGCCGTTTGATGAGTTCTGGCTTGTGATCGAACGTGTCCATCTGACTGACGCCGCCATTCATAAAGAGCTGAATGACGCGTTTGACCTTGGCCTTGTGATGCAGCCCGCCGTTGAGTTCAGGTTTCGGCTGACGTGGTTCATCGGCCCAAGCTTCGGCCGCCAACAGACTGCTCAGCGCAAGCGAGCCGAAGCCGCCACCGGCGCAAGCCAGAAACTCACGACGCGAAGGCCCAATTTTTGCATGGGTCGGAGGAGTTGAACTGAACATGACAGGTTTCCAACTCAAGCCGCGGAGCGGCGACATCGTAAAGCCTGGGGCGCAAGCCCCAGGAAAACAGGCATCACAGACCGCAAAGCCCCGCAGGGGCGACATCCTTTCATACGATGTGTTCTTCCTCGAACACATATCGCTCGTCGAATTCGACCTGATACCGTTTCAACAGCTTGAGGAACTCGTCCTTAAACGACGTCTTACGATGGTGAACCTCTTGAGTCTGAATGTATCGAGCGACAACCGGAATCTGAGACTGACTGACTGTGAACGCCGCGTAACCGGTCTGCCACTCGAATCGTCCAGGTTTCTCGAATTTTTCGTTCACCCACTTTGACGAATTCGACTTGATGAGCCGCAACACATCGGCAATGGCGATCGTCGGACTGAGTTTTGCCAGGATATGGACATGATCGGACATTCCACCAATTTCCAATTGGATGCCATGATTCTCGCGGATGATGCCGCCAATGTAACGGTATAACTCCGCGCGGAAATCGAGGCCGATCAAATCCTGGCGGTATTTGGTGCTGTAAACGATGTGGTAGAACAGGTTGGTGAACGTGCTCACCATGTAGTGTTCCCTCTGGGGGATGTCGCACCTCCGGGGCTTGATGATCTGGGCGCGCCGGTTCCTGGGGCTGACGCCCCAGGCTTTACGATTTCGCCGCTCCGCGGCTGAATCGCTGAGCGCCTCCTCAACAAGAACTGCGAATCTTCGACAATCAATCCACAAACAAAAACTCATTGCTATTGAACAAGACGCGGCAGGCGTTTGCCATGCCGTATTGCCTTGCGTACTCCGCAAGCCGCCGTCGTTCCGTGTCAGTCGGCTGTCGGAGCAATACGCGCCGAAACGCTTCCGCAATCTGTCGGTCGGTGTCGCCGTTCGCACCTGAAGCTCGCAAAGCCAAATGCTCGCTTTGTCGCACGACGAACTTGTTGTTGAGCATCGACAGAGCTTGCAGCGCTGTCACCGACGTGTTTCTCACCGGCGTCCATTGCGAGGCATCGGGGCAATCCATCGAGTCCATGAACGGGTCGGGCAGCGTCCGGAAGACAAAGCGGTACACACTGCGACGAAAATTCTCCGGCCGATCGGGGTCGAAGTTGGCATAGTCGACGTTCGGCGTCACGTGGATGCCGGGAGTCTGAATGAACTGCTTGGCCGATGGCCCTCCCATCGTCGGGTCGAGCTTACCGGTGACAAGCAAGATCGCGTCACGCACTGACTCGGCGTCGAGCCGTGTGCGGTTCGCTCGCCACAGGTAGCGATTGTCCCCGTCAATCTCCGCCCAACGGTCGTCATGGCTGGAGGCTTGTCGATACGCCGCGCTCGTGACGATCAGGCGATGCAGACGCTTGAGGGACGGTGTAGCCCCAGCCCTCGTGGCTGGATCGACGCCGTTCTCTTCTCGTTTCGCAGGAGCATGCGTTGCCGACGTCGGTTCGGCCACAAGGGCCGACGCGATGAGTTCACATGCCAGCCAATCGAGCAATTCCGGGTGCGTGGGTCGCGACCCCATGTGGCCGAAGTCGTTCGGCGTGTCGACCAAGCCGCGGCCAATGTGGTAATGCCACACGCGATTGGCGATGGACCGCCACGTGAGCACATTCCGCTCATCGCTCAGCCAGCGCGCGAGAGCCGCCCGACGTGAACCTTCGTCGTTCGGATTCGGCAACTCGAAGCGTCCTGGCAATGCGGTCAGCGCGCTCAGCGCACCAGTCACAGCCGGCTCTTTCGGTTGAGCAATATTGCCTCGTTCCAAAATGTGAACTGGACGCAGTGTTGCCTGCGCAGGAACGAGACTGGCCGCCGCGTAGACCATCTGGATCGGCGGCAGCAACGCCAACGCGCGCTCCGTCTGTTGAATCAACACAAATCGCGCGAGCGTGGCTCGTTGAAGTTCGCTGCGTTCATTCGCCGGAATCTTCAAGGCGTCGACAATCTCTGGTGGCAACAAGTCCGACTCCAACGGCAGCGGCGCGGGAGCGGTCGTGACCGAAACGCGCGCCCGACCGATAAGGTGTCCGCCGCCGTGCAGTTGCTCCAGCACGACGGTCAGCACCGTGCCGTCGGGGTGCGAAATCGGCGGAGCGATTTCAAAGGCCGCTCGATGATCGCGGCCAACCTCTGGATGGATGCCCCACGCCGTGCCTTTATTGCCGTCGAGCGCGTGCGTGATGGTCCAGCCCTCTTGGTTGAAGTCCGCCTTCGGGTTCTTCAGTTCGACTGGCCGTGACTCGTTGCTCTCCTTCTTCACCGCTTCGGCGTTTCCACTCTCCCGCGCTTCGCCAGCCGGAGCCGCGAAGATCTTGATCTCGCTCAAATGCAGATTCCCATTATCTTGCCGACCGGGTCCACGATGCGCCAACGAATCGTCGGTCAACACTTCCAAACGCAAACCAGTGATGTCCGTCAGCGTGGTCGCGAAGGTCAGCGTGTATGTGTCGGTTTCCGGTCGCTTGTCGCTGGCGAGGATCGAACCGTCCGACTGCTTCGTGAGTATGGCCCCATTCGCGGACTTCGCTTCCGTCGCTTCGAGCACTTGCCACGCCAGTGGCATGGCCGCGCGACGTGCCTCCCACACGGCGACGGCTTGTTGCACCTCGGCCGTCAATAGCGAGGCGTCACTCTTGCCTTTCAGGCTGTTCCACCGAACCATCTCTTGCTGAAGCTCACGGCGACGGTGAGCAACGTGTGGGTTGGGGTCATACGGGCGGTCCGCCTTGTCGACGCCGGCGAACACCGCTTGCAAGGCGTAGTGGTCGGCCTGCGTGATTGGGTCGAAAAAGTGGTCGTGACAACGAGCACAATGGGCCGTCGCGCTGACGAACGTGCTCATCACCGTCGTGACGATGTCGTCCCGGTCGAGATACTGCGCGATCTTCCGGTCGTCCGTGTCGTCGCGAATACTTTGCAGCGAGCTTTCATCCCATGGCCCGGTCGCGAGGAATCCAGTCGCAACGATTGCTTGCGGGTCGTCCGGAAAAAGCACATCGCCGGCAATCTGCTCCTGCACGAAACGGGCATACGGCGTGTCGTCGTTGAACGCCCGAATCAAATAATCGCGATACGGCCAAGCGTTCGGCCGCGGACGATCCTGATCATGCCCGTGCGTCTCGGCGTAATGAGCCACGTCCATCCAGTGCCGCGCCCAGCGCTCGCCGTACTGCGGACTAGCAAGCAACTGATCGACCAACCGCTCGAATGCCTCCGGCTGGTCGTCGGCCAGGAATTCTTCGAGAGCCTCCGGCGTTGGAGGCAGTCCGATCAGATCCAAGTAAACCCGCCGCATCAGCGTCCGCTTGTCGGCTGGCGGCGATGGTTCAAGACCTTTCTCGATCAGCGTCGCCAACACGAAATGGTCGATCAGGCTGACGGGCTGAAAGTGCGCAAACGTTTTCTCGACTCGCGGCGCCAGCGGACGGTTGAGTGGTTTTAGCGACCACCATGTCTCGTCGGCATCGGGCTTCTTCGCGGCAACTTCATCGGCCGAAAGGCGAAATGCCGTCGCGACGGCGACTCCGACGAAGAGCATGAGTCGCAAAAGATCTCGCACAAATTTACGTTGATCGTCGTTCATGGTTTTCCACCGCGCTGCCGTAGCTTAACCTTCGCCAATCGCCGGTCGATGCTGGCAATGGCTTGCCGAATTTCGCGCCGCAACGGACCGGTCGCCGACGGAAGTTTGGCCGTGAGAAACTCTCGCACTTTTTCGCCTCCGACCTTGCCAAGCGGATGCGCGGCTCCCATCGGGATGTCATCAAAGACCTCAATCAGCACCGATACGGCTTGGTCGGTCGGAAGCATCTTGGCTATCGCCGATGCCAGCAAATTGCGCGAGTTTCCCGAACGCCAATTCTTGATGGCGGTGATCATCCAACCTTCGAGATGCTGCGGTCGCGTTTGTTCGATGACGTCAGCGATGGCCCATTTGAGTTCGTCATTCTTCGTGGCATCAAACAGCGGCGTCAGAGACCTTCCGTCCAACGACCGCTTGGGAGCCGCCAGGAGCGCCCACGCCACCCATTGTTGGGCGGCGGGATGTTCGATTCGAGGAATCCAATCGATAATCAACTGACTCAGTTGTTTGGGCAATGGCTTATACCGCTGACGAATCTCCTCGACCGTCGCCACTGGAAAGCCCGCCTCCGATAAGGCCGCCAAGAATGGCGTTTGAGCTTGTCGCAATTCTTCGGCGCGTCGTTGATGCCTTGCTGCTTTCTCAGCACGACGAGCGAGGAATTCCGGATCGGACTCCATCTGCTGCATCAACTCCTCAGCTGTGATCCAGGATTTTTTATTCGCGGCCATACCTCGCTCCCTCTCGATCGAAGCGATCAACTCTCCGACGGCTTTGCCATCCACGGTACACGGTCACTGCGTGTCCGTCAGTTCGTTCAGACTTCTTCGAATCCGCTCCAGCGTGGCGTCACTGACGCGGCCGAACGTTTTGACGATCAGAGAACTGGCCAACGTGTAAATCTTGTCGATGCGGACTGTTCCCGGACGGTTGAGCGAACCAGCGATCAAATCGGCGGACGTGATCGTGAACGAGTACGGCGTAACTGTGGGGGTTGAGGTCATGGCGACGACGACCACATCGGAGCTTGTGCGATGATATTCGTCGTTGGAAATGACTATGAGCGGACGACGTTTCTGTGACGAGAGGTCCGAGAATGGAATTGGAATCAAGACCAAGTCGCCCTGTCTAAGCATTGTTCCAGTCCTCGTCATCGAGCGGATTGTCCCAAAAATCCAGGCTGCTTCGGGATGCTTCGATCAAGTCACCAAACGAGTCGGCTGGCTCCGGGACAACGAACACGACCACTCGCTTACCCTCGGCGAATGGAACTTGCAGTTCGAGTTTCCCTTCGCTTCCAACTTCGGTTTCAAACTTCAGAGCCGCTTGCGGCCCGGTATTGGTGGCAATCATCGCAGCGTCCTTTTGACGTTTTGAAAGCACTGGCTCAAGGTGAGATGATGATAACGAATTTAGGAGGGCGAAACTCTCATTATCAACACCGACTTCCCACAATCAGGTGTTACGCGAGCAACTCCTGCACGACGTTCCCATGCACGTCGGTCAAACGGAAATCGCGGCCGGCATAGTGGTAGGTGAAGCGTTCGTGATCGAAGCCCATCAGCTTCAGCAGCGTGGCGTGAAGGTCGTGGACGTGGACCGGGTTCTCGACCGCTTTGAAGCCGAATTCGTCGGTGGCTCCGTGAACGTAGCCGCCACGCACGCCGCCGCCGGCCAGCCACATCGTGAAGCCGTGATGATTGTGATCTCGGCCGTTGATCTTGCCTTCGTTGGAGCCTTTTTTCGGCAGCTCCACCGTCGGCGTGCGGCCGAACTCGCCGCCCCAGATCACCCGCGTCTCGTCGAGCAGTCCGCGCTGTTTGAGATCCTTCAGCAACGCGCCGATCGCTTGATCGCACTGTTTGGCCAAGCGGCGGTGATTGACCTCAATGTCGTCGTGACTATCCCACGGTTGCCCCTCTCCGTGCCAGACTTGGACGAAGCGAACGCCCCGCTCGATCAGCCGTCGAGCAATCAAAATCTGCCGCGCTTGCGTGCCGGGGCCGTAGGCGTCGAGGATGTGCTTCGGCTCGCGGTTGACGTCGAACGCTTCTTCCGCGTCGCGCTGCATGCGGAACGATAACTCGAACGATTGAATGCGAGCTTCGAGCTGCGCGTCGCCGGCTCGCTGCTGCTGATGCCGCCGGTTGAACGTTTGCAGCAGATCGAGTTGCCGCCGCTGTTGCGGGATGCTGAGCCGGTCATTGCGGATGTTCTCGATGAGTTTTTCAATCTCGGTCGCGTTCGTGTCGATGTACGTGCCTTGATAAACGCCCGGCAAGAAGCCCGCTTGCCAGTTTTGCGATTCTTGAATCGGATAGCCGCCGGGACACATGGCGATGAAGCCGGGTAGGTTTTGGTTGTCGCTGCCCAAGCCATACGTCAGCCACGACCCGACACTCGGCCGAATCAACCGCGCCTCGCCGCAGTTCATCAGCAAGAGCGATGGCTCATGATTCGGCACGTCGGCGTGCATCGAACGAATGACGCAAATGTCGTCGATCGAATCGGCCGTGTGCTCGAACAACTCGCTGACCTCGATACCGGACTCGCCGCGCGGGCGGAACTTGAACGGCGAGCGAAACGCCGCGCCGGTCTTCCGCTCGGTCGCCAGATTGAACGGCAATTCCTTGCCGTGGTAGGTGTTGAGCGACGGCTTCGGATCAAACGTGTCGACATGCGACGGCCCGCCATTCATGAAGAGATGAATGACTCGCTTGGCTTTCGCGGGGAATTGCGGTTTCTTCGGTGCGAGCGGGTTCAAGGCCGAGTCGCTCGCGGCCACCGTAGGAGTGGCTTCCAGAAGCCCCGTCTGCCGCATCAACGACGCCAGCCCGATGGCCCCGAAACCAAGACCAGATCGGGCGAGAAGTTCACGGCGGGAAAGTCCGAAGGAAGGATTCATGGCGTTGACCTCAAAGTCGTAGGCACATTCCAAGTGTCTACATCGATTAATCGACGAACTGGAACTCGTTCGAGAGCAGCAGCACTTGCGCGAGTTGTTCCCACGGTGTGAGCGGGGCGTCGGGGGTTTGCGAGTTCTGGCCTTTTGGGAAGTCGGCGGAGAAGTCCCAGATCTTGTTGAAACCGTTTTCGGCAGTGGCCAATTTCGGCGACCAACTAAAGCTGTCGGAGTTCTCATTCGTGCGGCTGGTGACGATGAAGTCGAGCGACTCACCGCGGCGGACTGGCGTCGCGGGGACGAATGTGTTGGCGGACTGCCTGTGCGCGATCCAGCGGGCTCGCTCGCCGAGCTGGCTGGACCAGACCAAGGCCATCACGCCGTCGCCTTGCTCGCTGTCGTGCTTGAGCTGTCCGGAGATCACCACCGTCATGTCGTTCGGAGCGGTCCATCGAATAATCGCCGAGTGCTGAGCATCTCCGGGATGTCCGCCGTTCGCGCGCCACAAGACCCACCCCAGTTTTTCATCCGGTAGCATCGGACCTCCCTGCCAAGCCGAGCCGGTCGAGTGCGGCAGTTGGCTGAAGCTCTTGAGGGATTTCGTTGCGGCATCGTACTCGCCGAAGCCGAATTGCCAGATCGGTGCCGTTGGCGCTTCTTGCTGAGCGTCGCGAAGGAATTGCCCGGCCAGTGCGCGTTCGTCGGCCGACGGCTCGCGGCCATAGACGAGTTGGAACAAGGCCGCGATGAGTTCTGTTCTGCTCCCTCGCCCCTCCGGGGAAAGGGTTCGGGAGAGGGGGCGTGGAATGTCTGCCGGTGTTGTTGTGGCCGCGGTGCCGTTCAACCGCCCTTCTCCCTGGCGCTCTCCTCGGAGGGGCGAGGAAACGGCTGCATTTGCGAACGCTCCCACCGCCAGAGCGCGGGCTTGCTCGATCACGAATGGACTGTTGCGGAGGAAAAGCGTTTGCTGCGGGACCGAGGTCACAAAGCGAGAGGGCGCATGCGTGTCGGGACTGGCAAAGTCGAACGTACGCAGCACGAGCGGCAGATTCTGGCGATCGATGAAACCGTAAACGGTGCGACAAGTCGCAAACGGTGGCTTGAACAGATCGGTCGCCGGTCCACCCATCGAGTGATCCAACCGACCGGACGCGAACAACAACGAGTCGCGAAGCGCTTCCCAATCCAGACGCCGGCGATTCATGTGCGACAGGAGTTTGTTTTCGGGATCGGCGAGCGGGGGGCGTAAGCCCCCTGATGCGTCCGAGTTGTGAGCGGTGTCGTGCAAGCGTTCGTGACCATCAGGGAGCTGACGCTCCCCGCTCGCCTGTCGCCAGACCGCCGACCGCATCAGCTCGCGGTGGAGCCACTTCAGCGACCAGCCGTGCTCGATCAACTCGGCGGAGAGCCACTCGAGAAGTTCCGGATGACTCGCCGGTTCGCAGCGGAGGCCGAAGTCGCTCGGCGTGCGAACCAGCGGAGCGCCGAAATGCTGCATCCAGACTCGATTGACGATGACTCGCGCGGTCAGCGGATTGGTCGGCGACGCAATGGCCTGCGCGAGTTCCAGCCGGCCGCTGCGATTCGCGAACGGCTTGCGGTCCGGGCCGGCAACGGCGGACAGAAATTGGCGAGGAACTCGCGGACCATGATTGCCTTGCTGGCCGCGCAGGAAGACATACGGTTCGAACGGATTGTCCTCTTCGACCAACGTCATGGCCATCAGCGACTTTACCTCATCGGCCTTCGGCTCGCGCGAGCTGCGGAAGATGCCATACAGCGAGTAATAATCGGCCGCCGGAATCGGGTCGTACTTGTGATCGTGACAGCGAGCACAGGTCACGGTCAGCGCGAGTGTTCCGCGGCAGACGACGTCGATGCGGTCGTCGATGATGTCGTTGATGTTGTTTAAGAATCGCCGACCGAGCGTCAGAAAGCCGAGCGCCGGCAAAGACGCGGTCCGCTCCGGTTCCGGCAACAAGTCGGCTGCGATCTGCCGAATGAGGAATTGATCGTACGGCATGTCCTCGTTGAGCGACCGAATGACCCAATCGCGGTACGTGTACGCGAACGGATAATTGCGGTCTTCCATGAAGACATAGCCCTTTGTGTCGGCATAGCGCGATACGTCGAGCCAGTAGCGTCCCCAACGCTCGCCGTAGCGTTGCGAAGCGAGCAAGCGATCGACGACGTGTTCGAACGCTTGCGGTGACGGATCGGCCTCGAACGCGAAGATCGCTTCCGGCGTCGGAGGCAAACCGTGAAGATCGAATGTCGCGCGGCGGAGCAGCGTACGGCGATCGGCCTCGAGCGACGGTGACAGCCCGGACGCGTCAAGCTTCTGCCAAACGAACGCATCAATCGCATTTCGGATTTCGGATTTCGGATTTCGGATTTGCGGCACGGACGGTCGGACGACCGGTTGAAACGCCCAGTGTTTGCGGACTTGAAACGGCGATAGCTCGCCCAGCTTCGCAGTTGGCCAGGGAGCATCTGCGGTGATCCAGGCTTCAAACGCCGCAATCGTTTCGTCCGGCAGTTTTTTGTCGGGCGGCATCTTCAAATCTTTGTCCGAGTGACGCAGCGCTTCGACCAGCAAACTCTCCGCCGGTTTCCCCAGCACGACCGCCGCAGCTGTGTCACCTCCTTTGAGAAGTGCTTCCCGCGAGTCGACACGCAAACCGTTGCTGACTTTGTCTCCACCGTGGCATTTGAAACAGACCTCAACCAGCACGGGGCGAATCTTCGTTTCGAATAACTCCAACGCGGACGAGGGATCGGCGGCGAACGATCGCTGAGTCGTCGAAAAACACATGCCGACTGTGGCGGCAACCGCGATCAGTCCACTTCGTCGGACCAGCCAGGAAGATTGAAAACGTTGAGCGGTCATGAAATCTCTGGGCGGAATGCGGAGCGCGATACGGCGCGATGGCCGCGAAATCGCTGGCGGACTCGTCAATTGTCACGCGCATTAGTTTGCGGATTCAATGCTCGCTTGGCCACCCCGACGGTTTCGGTCGGTCGCGTCGCGTGGCACAATGGTGCGGCTCCCAACATCGCTGTGACCGGAGAGTGCTCTGTGAAACGACCAATTCGATTTGCTGCTGGCCGACGAATGGTTGGCCTGATCGCTGTGTTTGTCATGGCGGTTTGGAGTGCTGCGCCGGCGCAGGCTCAATCGCCACACGCGGGCTGCCGATGTGACACGCCGTCGTCGGCGAGGCCTCTAGGTCCGTCGTTTGTCGTGATTCCGCCAGTTCTCTCATCGTCCGTTTCGACCGCATCGGTTCCTTTGCGGGCTGAGGCACATCGGAGTGACATCGCGAAGGACGATGCGCCGTTGCAGCTCATCGTGCCGGAGCGAGTTCTGAACCAGTTGTTGACGAACGAGCGGCGGGAGACCGGTCCGGTGCGCGATTTTATCCTTGGGGCGCAAGTTTTCGGCCGTCAAACGACGGTCATTCGGGCACAGTTCGATTGCCGTCCGAGCCGCAATCATGCCGAAGTACATTTGGTTTTGCAGGGCGTAGTGCACAGCGACACGGTGGGACTGACTCCGCAAGCTGCGGTCAGCACATGGGGGCGGCATGGAGTCTTGGCCGTTAAGCCGGTGATGTTCGACGGACGGCAAATCATGACCCGTCGCGCGGCGATGTGGGTCGACGTTCACAATCAGCATGTCGGGGCGTCAACGCCGTTTGAAGGAGTGCCGTTGCTGGACGTAATCGCTCGCGGGGCGACGCTGTCATCCGCCGAGCTGCAGCGTCCGCAAGCCGATGCCGAGACGGCCGCGCGGCTCGTTTCGCAATTTGGCCGAGAATTCAATCGGCAAACCGACCGGCAGTTGGCTCAACTGAATCGCATGTGGCGCGACGAACTTCAAACCAAGTTCGGCGACGTTTGGCCCGAACAACTTTCGCTGCGGACGACAGATTCGCAATTGCTCTTGTCAGCCGCGTGGGCGGAGACGCCGAACCTAGACGGGGCACTCCGTGACCTGAACGTCGCGTCACGGAGTGACGCGGCGACTTTGGACGACTCAATCACGCTCCGTGTTCACGAGAGCGCGATCAATGCCTGGTTGCGGCGTTCGTCTCTCGCCGGCAAGACGTACTCGGAGACTCAGCTTCGCAATCAGTTCGAGTCGTTCGTGGCCAACCTCGGTGGCCGCATCGTGGCCAAGGTGGAAACTCAGACCGCAGCGCTGCTGGGCAAGACAGCGCTGATCCGACTGGCCGACCACGACCCCGTGAGCGTGAAGCTCGAAGACAGCCGCCTGTTACTGACGATTCGAGCCAGCGTCGAGGTCGCGGGCCAAACAGTGCTGGCGCAAGACGACATCACGGTGCCGTTGTCTTGGAACGGCCACAAAGATGATTGGCTCGTGCAGTCTGGTCCGTTGGCGTTCGCGAAAGCCGATGAAGGCGTGTCATTGGTCGGCATGGTCGCGACGCTCGTGCGAGGCCAACTCGCCGCAGGGTTCCCGGACATCGAATTGCCTAAGTCGATCGATCTGGCGGCCACGGAGACTCCACTGAAGTCACTACGACTCGAGAAAGCGGAAGCGTCCTCCGGTTGGCTGACGTTGTCGCTGGGAGTCGAGAGTTTGGTCGTTCCGAGTACCGCACCCTCAATACCACGGACAAATTCTTCCACGCACGAAGCTCATGAATCGTCCGCGAAAGCGCGGTCACGTCGGCAGGGGTAATCCAGCCTCCTTCAGGAAGAGCTTCATGTCGTCCCATACGTCCTTCTTCGCGGACGGCTGGCGCAGCAGATACGACGGGTGATAGGTACACAGCACCTTCGCGCGGCCGTATTGGCGAAAGCGGCCTCGCAGACGGCCGATGCTGTCCAACGTGTTCAACAAGTTCTGAGCGGCTGTCGCACCCCAGCAGATGATGTAGTCGGGATCGATGATGGCGATTTGGCCGTCGAGATACTCGCGGCAATTCGCGGCTTCCTGCGGTAGCGGCTTGCGGTTGCCCGGCGGTCGGCAACGGAGCACGTTACAGATGTAAAGCTCCTCGCGCTTCAGACCGCTGGCAGTGATAATGCGATCCATCAATTGCCCCGCCGCCCCGACAAACGGAATGCCTTGAGCGTCCTCGTCGGCTCCTGGAGCTTCACCCACGAACATGATGCGAGCGTCCGGACTCCCGACCCCAAATACCGTCTGCGTTCGCGCTTTGGCCAACTCCTCACAGTGCGTACAAGCGGCGACACGTTGCCGGAGCTGATCCAACCGCCACTGCCGGTCCTCGCGCGATCCAGCCGAAAACGGACTCGGTTCCGTGTGCCCCAAGATCACCGGCAACGGATGCGCGGTGGAACTTGCCGCCAATGCCGTTGCTGTCGGCACGTCCGACGGCTTGCTGATCGCCGCAACCGGTTGTGAACTTAACGCTGCGAGATTTGACCGCGTCGGCTTCGAGGCCGACGCTGCCGCTCGCGACGACGGCGACTGTTCATTCGCCTGAGCGGTGACTCGTTTTCGCGGACGCATCGGGAGGTGACTCAGTCCCGCGCGCCGCCAGCCTTCCAGTTCTTGCCGCAGTGCGCGAGCCAACCGTGACGGAATATCGCCGGACATGGGTTATTTCACGATCTCAAGCAGTTCGACATCGAAGATCAACACGGCGTTCGGACCGATGGACCCGTCCGGCGAGCCTTCCTCACCATAGCCCAAGTCCGGCGGAATGACGAGTTGCCATTTGTCGCCAACCTTCATCTTCTTCAAGGCCTCGGTCCAACCCTTGATGATCCGACCATTGACTTGGCACTCGAAAGGACGATCTGTCTTGGCTGGGGTCTCACCTTTGTACGACTGATCGAACATTTTGCCATCGGTCAGTTTTCCGCGGTAATGGACGCGGACTTTATCGGTCGCTGCCGGCGAGACTCCCGTTCCGGACGCCAGGACCCTGTACTGCAAACCGCTTGGAAGCGTTTTCACGCCCTTCTTGTCCTTATTGGCTTCGAGGAATTCTTCGCCGGCCTGGCGATTCTTGCCACCTTGTTCGCGCTGCTTGGCCAACATCTTCGTCTGAAGCTCGCGCTGAAATGCCAAGAACACGGCTTGCATCTCTTCGTCCGTGAATTCGGAATCGTTGCCGTCCACGGCATCCTGAAGACCTTTCGAAATCCGTTTCATGTCGGCTGAAAACCCCTGCTCCTGGAGCTGCTTCACACCAAGCCCCAACTGGCGGCCCATCCCATAACTGACCTTATCCATCATCTCTTTCTTGTTCGTGGCCTTCTTGCCCAGGGCGTTGGGATCGGCGGTGAGGTCCAGCTCGACGCTGTCTTTCTTGCCCGCGTCTTGTTTGGTCTTCGGAGCCACCTTCGCCTTCGCCGGTTTTTCCTCGTCTTGCGCAACCGCGAGTCCCACGACCACAATCAAACTCAACAATGCTACCCACAGTCGCATGATTCAACCTTTCTGTGAAGGAGACCCGTGCCAAAGGGCCAGAGTCTAGGCAGCCTTTTCGCGAGGAACAAGCGGCCGACGCAGACTTCATCGGCCAGATTGATCCGCTTGCGGCCTTTCGCGGCCGGCCACTACAACGCGGCCGTAACCCAAGGGAGTGCCGCATGCCGAGTTTTGCCTCACGAATTCAGGGACCGGTCGCGGTCATCGGTGACGTTCACGGACAAGTGGACAAGCTGGACGCCGTCTTGGCCAAGCTGCGCCAAGTACCGGATTACTCGCGACGCTGGATTGTGTTCATCGGCGATGTCGTCGATCGCGGGACCGATCCGAAAGGGGCCATCGATCGGCTGCTGAAGCTACAAGGGGAGCATCCGCAAACCACGGTCGTCATCGGCAATCACGAACTGGCAATGGCCGGAGCATTGGGGCTGGTGCCGACTCCGCAATACTCCGACTGGTCGACACAATGGGTGCAGTTCTACGGCAGCGAGTCGACGTTTGCGTCGTACGGCGTTGCTCACGGAGACTTGCCCGCGTTGAAAGCCCAAGTTCCTCCCGAGCACGTCGAGTTATTGGCGAATGCTCCGTGGGTCGTGGAGCATCCGCAAGCTCTTTTCGTCCACGCCGGTCTTGATCCGAATCAGCCATTCGAGCTGCAACTGCGAATTTTGCGACAGCGCGACTTCACGCTGAACCGCCCGCCGTGGTTGTGCTCAAAGGCATTCCTCGACAACGGCGTGCCGGCCGATTGTCCCGTGATGGTCGTTTCCGGCCACGTGCCGGTCCCGGAGGTCATCCTCCGCCCGAAGCGGTTGCTCATCGACACGACCGGCGGCCATGACGGGGTCTTAAGCTGCGTGCTGCTTCCCGAACTGGTGCTCATCACTTCGGGTGACGAACCGCCTCAATCGCTCGCGGCCGAGCAGTCGTTGGAGCGACCGTGGTGGAAGTTTTGGTGACGTAGGTCAGCCTTTCCAGGCTGACTTTGCGCCGCGACGATCACGAATCAAATTTTCTGGTCAGGCTGGAAAGCCTGACCTACTTTCCCTTGCCCAGGAACAGCTTGATCGAGTCGTAGATGGCGTCGCGGTTATTGATCTCCGAGAGCACGAGGTTCTCGTGCTTGGAGTTGATTCGCTTCAGCTCGCGGATGTAGTCGCCGGAGCCATACGGGCTTTTCACCTGGCCGTAGCAATACAGATTGCAAATCGGCAGCAGATCGTGGGCGAGCATTTGCAGGCAACTGGCGTTGTCCTCGCCCCAGTTGTCTCCGTCGGAGAATTGGAAACAGTAGATATTCCAATCGTCCGTCGGGAAATCGCGTTCGATGACTTGCTTCGCGACCGTGTACGCCGAACTGATGCGCGTGCCACCGCTTTCGTGAGTGTGATAGAAGGTCTGCTCATCGACCTCCTTGGCGACTGCGTCGTGGATGACGTAGCGAATCTGCACGCCGTCGTATTGGCTTTGTAGCCAGGTGTCGATCCAGAACGCCTCAGTGCGGACGATGTCTTTCTGCTCCTGGGTCATCGAGCCGCTGACATCCATCAAATAAATCACGGCGGCGTTGGCTTGCGGTTCGGAGATCGTCTTCCACGACCGATAAAGCTGGTCGTCGCGAGTGGGGACGATGCGGGGCCTGTTCCAGTCGTACTCGTTCGACGCGATGCTGCGTTTGAGCGCTTGCTTGTAGGTCCGCTTGAAATGCCGCAACGACTCCGGGCCGGTTTGGCGGATGCTGCTGTACTTGTCCTTGCGGCTTTTGACCGAGTCTTTGCCTTTCGGCTCGATACGTGGCAACGCCAGTTCTTCGGCCAGCATTTGCGCGAGTTCTTCGATCGTGACCTCGACGTCGCGCGTGTGTCCGCTGCCCGGCTCGCTGCCCGCTTGGCCTTCCCCGTCTCCCTGATCCTGTCCTTGACCGATGGGCTGACCGACTTCGCCTTCACCCTGAGCAACTCCACCGGAACCCTTCTGGCCGTGGCGGAAGTGCGGAATTTCGACGTTCGGCACCGGGATCGTCACCAAGCGTCGTCCCTGCCGGCCGGTCATCTCGCCGTGCGTGATGTACCGCCGCAGATCTTTGCGAACTCGTCCTTTGACGATCTCTCTGAACCGCTGCATGTCTCGGTCGATGGCTCGGGTCATGGGACGTATATTCTTAGCCACAATCTGCCACTTGTGGATTGCAGGACAAAGAATGGCAAGCTGGCAGCTTGCCGTCACGAACTCGGACGACTCGGCTAATTATTCGTTCTTCGAGTCACCTCTCGCGAAGATGCTGGCGACGTACTGCAAAACGTCGGTGGCGGATTCTTCGTTGTAGCCGAAGTTGCGGATGAGGCGGCTCTTGACGATGTCGATCTTTTCTTGCGTGTCTTTGTCGATGACATTCGAGACTAAGCTAGTAAGCTTGATCGTGTCTTTCTGGTCCTCGAAGAGTTTCATTTCGAGCGCCTTTTGCAGGCGTTCGTTGGTCTTGTAGTCGAATTTTTTCCCGTCCAGCGCGAGGGCACCGATGTAGTTCATGATCTCGCGGCGGAAGTCGTCTTTGCGTGTATCGGGGATGTCGATGCGTTCCTCGATCGAGCGCATCAGGCGTTCATCCGGCTGTTCTTCTTCGCCGGTGAACTTGTTCTTCACCTTTTCACGCTGCGTGTAGGCTTTGACGTTATCGATGTAGTTCGAACTGAGCCGCATCAGCGCGTCTTCGTCCGCCGCGATGGCGCGTTGGACTTCGTGTTTCACGATGTCCGTGTACTCGTCCTTCACGACGGAGATCAGCGCGCGATATCGCTCGCGGACTTCCTCGCTG
>CAZPUJ010000340.1:0-49446 GCA_964589725.1 uncultured Planctomycetaceae bacterium | reverse complement strand
GGCTGATAGATGAAAGACTGTTGATAGATTGCAGTGTTGACGCGATGCCCGGCGTCGCCCCAAGATGGTGACCAGAATCTCTGTCGCCGGTCTCTGGCATTCGATGAGATCGCGTTACTTCAATCTCGACTCGTCCTCGAGGAGGTTCATCATGACTTTGCCACGAATACTTTTGATGTGGTTTGCCATCGGCGGAGCGCTGCCGGCCGCGGGGGAGGATCGTGAGACAGTCGATCTGACCAGAATTGACAGGTCGGTGAGCAAGGAACCCCAGTACTCCAAGTCGCCTTCCTACTGTTTGCTGGTCTTCGGCACGAAAGCCGAAATGCGCGTGTGGTTGGTGTTGGATGGCAAAACACTTTATCTGGACCGCGATGGTGACGGCGACCTCACCGACGACGATGAGGTCATTGAGGACACTGGGCGGTATTACCCCACCTTCGCCGTCGACACACTGACCTCGCGCGACGGCAGGGTCTACCGGAATTTGCGGGTGAGCAAGTCCGCGGATGGCTTCCGCATTTCTGCAGCGATTCCTGACAAGGGAATGCAAGTGGTCGCGTCCGTGCAGCCCGCCAAGATCGAGTTTGCCGCCGCTGCCAAAGAGGCGCCGATCGTTCATTTCGATGGCCCTCCGCGCATCATCCAGTACAGTGACAACCGTGTCATTTCACGCGACCCAAATCGCGGGAGCGATCGGGATCGGGCATTGCGAATCATGGTCGGCACGCCAGGTCTAGGGGCTGGGACATTCGCAGCCTATCACTGCAAGATGTGCAATCAACACGGCCCGCTGAGCGCCAAATTCGAGTTTCACTCTGACAGCGGGGGCTCGCAGATTGAACTCACGGAAACGCTCATGAAGATTGGGTGAGGGTATTACGCCTTCTACGGCCCCGTGCGGGTTCCCAGCGATGCGGCTAATGGTGGCGCGAAAGCCACCATCTGTTTTCCACAATGGACGGAAGTGGAACCGATCACTCTTGAATTCGAGGTGAAGTAGTTGAAGTGGCAACAGCCGAGGCTCGTCAAATGCATTTCCGATTCACTCGACGAGACCTGCTTGGCGCACTGACCGTCCTCTCGACGGGATTGTTCGCCATCGGCAGTCGGGCCGCAATTCGGCAGTTTCGTTTGGCGACGTTCTCGGCCGACGTCACGCCGCCGATCGGACACCCGCTGTTGGCGGGCGCGACCGTGACGCCGGTTGCCAGCCGGATTGAGGATCCTTTGCTCGCGAAGGGATTCGTGCTGTCGGGCACCGACCGACCGTTTGTCGTCGTGTCCGTGGACTGGTGCGAGATTCGCAACGATGCCTACGACCGTTGGCGCGATTTGCTGGCCGAGGCGGCAGAAACTTCGCGCGAGCGAGTGCTCGTCACGTCGATTCATCAGCATGACGCGCCGTTGCCAGATCTCGAAGCGCAACGGATTCTCGACAAGCACGGCTGTCAGGGACGAATCTTCGATCTGGATTTCCATGAGAGGGTCGTGCAATCCGTGGCGAAGGCGCTGCGCGAGAGCCTGGTTCGCAGCCAGCGCGTCACGCACATCGGCTTGGGGCGAGCTCAAGTAAAGGAACTGGCCTCCAACCGCCGCTACCTGAATGCCGATGGCAAGCCGCACTTCGACCGCAGCAGCATGAGCGGCGGAGATCGGATCAAGCACGAGGCTCCCGAAGGTACCGTCGATCCGTGGCTCAAGACGTTGAGCTTTTGGAATGGAGAGACACCGCTGTGTGCTCTAAGCACGTATGCCATCCATCCGATGAGCTACTGGGGCACCGGCTGGGTGACCAGCGATTTCCCCGGCCTCGCGCGCGAGCGGCGGCAGGCGGATGATCCCAAGGTCTTTCAAATTTACGCTTCAGGCGCCAGCGGCAACGTGACGGCGGGTAAGTACAACGACGGCCGCCACGACAATCGACCGGTCCTCGCTCGCAAGCTGCATGACGCGATGATTGCCGCGTGGAACGACACCCAAAAAATCCCGCTGACGACGGCCGAGTTTCGTTCGGCACCGCTGCGACTGGAGCCTCGCGACATGCCAGGCTTCACCGTCGATGACCTGACGAAGCTGCTTTCGCACACCGATCCGCGCAAACAATCGCTCGCGGCGCTCGGCCTGAGTTGGCGGAAGCGCGCCGACGCCGGTCATAAACTGATCATGCCGGCAATCGACTTTGGCAAAGCACAATTGGTCCTGCTGCCCGGCGAGTCGTATGTCGAATATCAATTGCTCGCGCAGCAGCTTCGCCCGGACTCGTTCGTGATGGTCATGGGCTACGGCGAATGCGCACCGGGCTACGTCGGAACTGATCGGGCCTGGAATGAAGAAGACGGTAATCTCCGCGACTGGTGCTGGGTCGGACCTTCCGAAACGGCGATGACCGAGGCCCTCAAGTCAGTGCTCTTGGTGGGAAAGTGAGCCACGATCCACGATTTGAAGTGTCCCTATTCGCACAAGTAGAACGACAAATGCTCGAAGATGGCTTCATTGTGAAGTGTGATGTAATGGCAGGAGGGATCGCCGTCGGGCCGCGGCTGGCGAACTTACGCGGCGGTCGAGTGCTCTGTTCTTGGATGCGGAACTCGGCTACCGGCGTGAATGACTTTGTGCCGATGTTGTCCTGGTCGCGAGATGATGGCCAGCACTGGGGCGAAGAGCAGGTCATTTGGCCGCATCTCAAGCATCAGTGGTCGGTGTTCACTTCGTTGAGCCGCGATTCGGCTGGCTACTTGTTTTTGTTCGGCACGCAGACGCCGATTGATCAGCCCGGTGAATCGTTTTGGTGTGACGCCACTCAAGGGCTCAAGTGGAACGAATTGATCTGGGCGCGCTCCGTCGATGCTGGCGGAACCTGGACCGATCCGACTCCGATCCCGATGCCGATCCCAGGAGCGGCCGAAGCGCCGGGGGCGCTGTGTGCGACACGCTCTGGCCGCTGGCTGGTTCCGTACTCGCCGTGCAACACGTTTGATTCGCGGTTGTTCGTTGAACGCAATCAGGTGCTCGTGGTTTACTCGGACGATGCCGGCGCGACGTGGCGACATTCGGCGATGCTGCGATTCGACGATCCGAACAGCAGCGGCGCCGAGGCGTGGGTTGTGGAACTTTCGGACGGCCGACTGCTAGGGACATGCTGGCACGTCTCGCATCACTGTGTCTCAAACCACAGTGGCGAGTTGCCTAATGCGTTCGCGATCTCACACGATGCCGGAACGACTTGGAGGCCGACATGCTCAACCGGCATCCTGGGACAATCCACGGCACTGGCTGCGTTGCCCGACGGTCGAGCGGTGTTTGTCTACAACCAGCGCAAGCACGGCGAGCCGGGAGTCTGGCTGGCCGTCGTTCGTCCGACCGACACCGACTTCGGCATCGAACACAACACAATCGTCTGGCGTGCGGAAACGAAAACACGCTCGGCCACGTCGGGTGATCTGGCCGAGTGGACTGACTTTTCTTTCGGCGAGCCGTCGGTCGCTGTACTACCTGATGGACGCCTGCTGGTCGCCTTGTGGTGCATCCAGCCGTCAGGAACCGGCATTCGATTTGTCAAATTGGAGTTGCCCACCTGATACGTGATTCCGCCTGCATCTTTTGCACATGCCTTGGGACGAGAACGGCGAGTTCCGAACTATTTCACCGTCGGCACGCCGATCCGTTTCAGCAGCTCGCGCAGCTCAGCACGTTCTTCGGCGTTGAGCGACCGAGTCGGAAGTCGATTCGGTCCTCCTGGTCGGCCACACAGTTCGAGCGCGGCTTTGACGACCGGGCTTTCGGCTGCGGTGCGGCCCCACATTTTCGTGCGAAAGTCGCTCCACGGCCATTTGGCTTCCGTCTGTAAACGTTGCGCGGCAACGTAGTCGCTGGCTTCCAGCCGTTGCCACATTTCGACTTGGTGCTCCGGCCAAATTGTCGCCAAGTGCGTGATGAAGCCGGTGCCGCCGAGCATGTGGTTCATGACGGCCAGGCCCTGGTTGTCCACGACGGCGAAACGGTTGGCGAAACGGTGGACTCCACGCACGTAGCTGTAGCCGCCGTCGGGAGTGGACCACTTCAATGACACGCAGCGCGGCAACTCGGCCAACCGCGACACTTGTTCGAGCGACAGATTGTAGCCTTCCCAATGCGTATTGTAGATCATGAGGCCGATGCGATTGGTGGCCTCGTGAACTACCCGGAAGTACCGCAGACAGTCCTCGTCGCTGGAGGCGTAGTAGTAGCCGGCGCTCACTTGGACGGCGTCGGCCCCAATCTGCTCGGCCCACTGAGCCATCTCGATCGAAAGCGCCGGGTTCGTGTCCTGAGCACCGACAATGACCGGCACTTGGCCTGCGGCCGCTTCGACGATCGTGCGTGCGGCCGCCTTACGTTCGTCCAACGTCAGCATCGGGAAATCGCCGCCGGCGCCGACGGCCAACAGCACGCCCTGACCGCGGGTGATGCCGCGGTCTATGACAAACCGCACGTTCTCACGAATGGCGGCGTGATCGATCGACAGATCGTTGTTCAGATTCGTGATGACCGGAATCATCGGGCCACGAAGAGTGCGTTTGACGGCTGCGATGTCTGGCATGGAGCTGGCTCCTCAAAGAATTTCGAATTTGGAGAACGGGTACCCTCGTTGTTTGGCATCGATTCACTAACCCGAAGCACTCTCAAAGTTATCCGCTCAACACTTCGCGTTCGCGGTCCGCGCCGGTGAGCGGTAACTTAACCCAGGCTGCTTGACGCGCGTGCGAGGCGTGACAGGCGATGATCACTTCCAGCGTGCGGAGCGATTCCTCGGCGGAGCAGCAAACAGGAGTCCTCGCATCCAACCAGGCCACGATTTCGCGCACGGCTTGATCCATCGGGTTGCCGGCATGAGCGGGGGAGCTTGGCAAGACGTCGCGGACTCCTTGCCAGATCTCGACCTCGGCGATACCGCCGCCGATGCACGCTCGGCCGCGCGTCCCTTGGACGATAACTTCCGCCGGGCCGGTGGGATTGTCGGGAGCATGCACATGCGCCATTAAATTGCCGTCGAAGCGGAGCACGGCCCAGCCGCCGGGATCGCAGAACTCGGGGCCACGGCAATCGGGCCGGCAGGTGGGGTCCAGCGTCGCGGAAACCGCTCGCACCTGGCGGCCCGTGAGCATCATCGCCGCGTCAATGAAGTGCGTGCCGACGTTTCCCAGCCGACCACTGCCCCATTGCAACCAGACACCGGTCAGTTCACCCAACTCGCCGGCCACGATTTTTACCGCGAGCTGCCGAAAATGCGGATGAAACCGCCGATTGTGGTTGATGACCAGCAAACTGCCGACAGCCTGGCACGCCGCAATCATACGCTCGGCATCGGTCAACCGCGTGGCGATCGGCTTCTCGCAAAAGATCGCCCGCACGCCACTCTCGGCACAGGCCACGACCAACTCCGCGTGACTCGGCGCGAACGAGGCGACGCTGACCAGATCGAGCTGCTCGGCCGCGAGCATTTCTCGCCAATCGCCGTAGCTCCGCGCTGCCGTCCGTTGTGCGAACCGCTCGCGTCGTCCGGCGTCACGGCTGCTGCCCGCCACCAGTTGCACGCGCGGATGATTCGACAGAGCTTCGCGGTGGGTCCCCTCCAAGGCGACCACTTGCTGGCCCAAACGATCGCCGGAGACTTGGTCGCCGCCACCGATAAACCCCAAGCCGATGATTCCCGCGCGATAGGTTGGTTCATTCATCGTTGACCTTTCTGTCGAGCATGGCAGATTATCTTTCGCCGCAATCTTTTCGCCAGTGGCCTGCCGGTTCGCAAACGCGGCTGTTAGAAAGACGGGCCGAAACCCCACATTTCCGATTGAGAATCTCATGTTGAACGAATCCGTTCCGGCGATTGACGTGCATGCCCACTTTGGCCGGTACAACTGTGGGCATCCGAGCATCGTCAATGAATTCATGAGCGGCGACGCGAGTGTCGTTGTCGAGCGAGCGCGGCGAGCCAACATTCGGCTCACAATCGTGTCGCCGCTGGAGGCCCTGTTGCCGCGCGGTCAGGCTGACGCTGTCGCCGGGAATCGCAACGCGGCGCGAATCGTCGCCGCCACACCGGGGTTGTTACAGTACGTCGTCGTTGATCCGCGCCGCCCCGAGACTTACCAACAGGCGGAAGAGATGCTGCAACTGCCGACGTGTGTCGGGATCAAGATTCATCCTGAAGAGCACGTCTATCCCATACAAGAGCACGGCGCGACGCTCTTCGAGTTCGCCGCACGGCACCGTGCCGTCGTCCTGTCGCACAGCAGCGAGCAGAATAGCCTGGCGTCCGAATTGGTCGTCTTCGCGAATCAATTTCCCGAAGTGCGGCTGATCCTGGCTCACATCGGCTGTGGCTGGGACGGCGACTACTCGCACCAAGTCCGCGCGGTGCAGCAGAGCCGTCACGGAAACGTGTTCGCCGACACGTCGAGTGCCCGATCGATCACACCGAATCTCATCGAATGGGCCGTGCGCGAAATTGGTGCCGAGCGGGTGTTGTTCGGGACCGACACGCCGTTGTATCACCCGTCGATGCAGCGCGTGCGCATCGACCACGCCGACCTGAACGACAGCGACAGGCGGCTGATTCTCCACAAAAATGCCGAACGTCTGTTTGGCCTACCGATGCAAGGCATCACCTCAACGCCTCACTTTTAGGAGTCTGCGATGCTCACCGTTGACAGTCGCCGTCGTTGTCTCATTCGATCAGCTCAATACCGGTGCGTTAGCCGCTCGGGATTGAGTTGCATACTCGTACTGATGATTCCAGCGCTGCTGGCCGCCGAAGATTGGCCGCAGTTTCGGGGTCCGAATTGCAGTGGCATTTCGACGTCGAAGAAGCCGCTACCGATCGAGTTCTCCGCGACGGAGAACGTGGCTTGGTCGGCGGAGGTGGGAGACGGCATCGGCTCAGCGACGGTCGCGGCTGGGCGTGTCTTCACCACCGGCATGGTGGGGACCAAGCCCGAAGAACTGAAATTCGTCGTGTCCTGCTTCGAAGCCGCGACGGGAAAGCCGCTATGGAAACGCGAGTTCGATCCCGGTCCAGAACCACTGCCGACAATCACCGATCCCAACAGTTACGCCTCGTCAACGCCGGCCGCCGATGCCGAACGTGTCTACGTCTACTTCACGCGGCTCGGCTTGGCGGCTTTGGACGCGCGCGACGGCACGACCGTGTGGGAACTCAAATTGCCGGAGCCGTTCTTCATCTTCGATTGGGGGGCCGGCATGTCGCCGGTGTTGTTCGAGGACAAAGTCATCTTCTGCCAGGACGACGATCTCAGCCCCGCGCTCTACGCTGTCGACCGCAAGACGGGAGGCGTGATTTGGAAAGACGACCGCAGCGACATGGCCGTGAGCTATTCGCATCCGGTCATTTGTGAGACCAAGCAAGGGCGCGAGATTGTCGTCGCCGGGACTGGGAAATTGATCGGCTACGATCCGAATATCGGCAAACGTAAATGGTCCGCCGAACTCTTCTGCCGCAACATCAAGACGACGCCGGTGAGTCACGGCGGAGTCGTGTACGTCTCGGTCGAGAGCTTCGGCATCTCGTATCAATGGCGAGCGACCGCCGACACGAACGGCGACGGAAAAATCACGCGCGAGGAAATTCGTCTCAGCCGCAAGCAGAAGGACTCGCCGATCCCGGAGGCGTTCTGGAAGAAGTTCGAGCGTGGCGACACGAACGGAGACGGAGTGCTCGAAGGTGATGAGATCGACAAGGCGTTCCTCGACCCGAAGAATCAGGGTGGGCTGCTGGCAGCGGACAGTCAGGCGCGCGCCAAAGACGAAAGAGATTGGAAAAAAATCGACGCCGAACTGCAAAAGGAGGCGTCGATCCAAGCGGTGCGCGGCGGAGGCGTCGGAGACGTCAGCCGCACGCATCTCGTGTGGAAGCGAGTGAACAAAGCTCCGGACCATGTGGTTTCACCATTGGTCGTTAACGATCGCATGTTGCTAATCAAGAGCGGCGGCATTTCGAGCTGCTTCGCGGCCGGCACCGCCGATCCCGTTTGGGAACGCCGCCGCATCGGCAACGAAGGGAGTTATCTGGCCTCGCCGGTGTCTGGCGACGGCAAGATCTACGTCGCCGGGCAAAACGGCGTCGTCGTCGTTCTCAAGGACGGCCCAGAACTCGATGTGCTCGCGAAGAACGATCTGGGTGAGAGCATCATCGGCACGCCGGCAATCGCTGACGGTCGCCTCTACATCCGAACGCGGACCAAGCTTTACGGCATCGGAAAGTAACTTCCACTGTCGCACATCACCGGCCTGACACCGGCGACTGGTGAGGAACCGAGGTGTAAATCGAGTTCCTCACCGAAGCGCAGGGGGGCCGAGCCAAGCGCAAGAAATCCTCGACCTCCCCGATGAACTCCACCGGCGATGGCGGCACTTCCAAATCCATTTCGCTTCAATTCTCGCCGACGTAATCCGCACGGCCGACCGCTGAGTAGCGTTCGGGGTGTTCGGAGCTTCTCTTGGCTCGTACCGTGGGGAGTCCGCCCCGCTTGCAAGTCATCTCGATGAGCCAGATACTTTTTCAGCGCAGCATCGGCGTCAATTCAGGAGGCCAAAGTCATGCAGATTTCCACGAATCGTCTTGGCCCAGCGCCTGGTGGCATGCGGACACACGGCAAAGTCTTTGTACGCCTTCATCGGTTTCGAGGATTGGGCGGTCACGATTGATGGTCCATGCACGAAAGGTGTCACCTCGGATGTCAGACACATTTTTGCAGGGAGATGAAATTTTTGCATATCTCTTTTTCAGGTTCTTATTTGCTCCCGTAGCTCAGTTGGATAGAGCGACGGTTTCCTAAACCGTAGGTCACAGGTTCGACTCCTGTCGGGGGTACTTGCCAAATCACGAGTTGCGTTTTTTTTCATTCGGGTAGTGGACTAGTGCCTTGTCAGGTTTTGATTTTGGGGTAAAGGTTTTTGAGTTTGATGCGGGCGTCTTCGAGTTGGAAGTGCCAGTCGACACCGCGTTGTTTGATGTTGGTTTTTTCTGACCAGGTGGCGATTTCGAATAGGAGGAGGTCGAGGTCGCCGATGCGGCGGTCGGCGAGGCATTGGCTGGTCAGGCAACTGAGTTCGCATTCGGCACGGTGTTCATTCAACAGCCGCAGCCAACTGCCGTGTTTGGGAGTTTGAACGAGGTCGAGGCGTTTCACATAGGCGCGGGCCTGTTTGGGGGGAAACGCTTCGTAGAAGGCTCCGATCGTGTGCGTGTTGAGGTTGTCGCTGACCAGTGTGACCGTCTCGCATTTCGCATAGCGTGTGTCCAACAGATGAGCCACTTCCAACGCCCAGTCGGACTTGGTTCGCTGAGGCCGCGCGGTCGCCTGGCGGAACGCGGAGAGCGGTTCTGCAAACATAAAAATGCTGGCGGTTCCTCGGCGTTCGTATTCGTAGTCTACTCGTTTCGCGTGAGTCTTCGTGGCGGGAATGGCCACCCGTGTTTCACCAATTAACTGCACCGGTTGCTCGTCCATGCAGGCCACCGGATGCCGGGAATCGTAGGGTTTGGAGTAGATTTCCAACACGTTTTCCACGAGGTGTTCCGCGAGCAACCGCAACGTCCAGCGACCATACCCCGCCGGAGGTTTTCCCAACCGAGTCGCGATGACCTTCGCTTCCGCTTTGCCATCCAGAAGGGGCGCTGTCGGAGGCGTCTGACGCTCCACGCCCTCCAACGCCAACTCAACCCCGTCCATCACAAAGCGCTTGCGAACATTTTCGACTGTCTGAACGCGACATCCATACGCCTCGCAAATATTTTTTCCGTCCATCCCGCTCCTTCCGCATTCGCCTTCAACAAGACCTGAGCACGACGAACTTTCTGCGAGGTTCCCTTCAACTTCTTGGCCACCTCTTCGCAAACCCGACGCTCCGCATCGGACAACCGAACGATATATTTCTTGTTCATCAGAACCTCCTTGTTCAGGAGAGGTTCTCAGAATTCTTCAGAATGACTCAACCCCAAAAATGAGACCTGACGAGGCACTAGCCGGCGGGTCGATTTTGCGGACCCGCGGCCAGCGCCTTGCGGCTCACGATCGATTTTCAACACGAATGGCGGAGAGCCCGGAAAATTCTGGCTAAGGCTTCTCTCGTTCGCACGTCTGTTCTCTTGAACGTCACGCAGGCCGGCAGGTGATTCGCGATGGATAGTTCGCTGTCGGGCAGCTCGGACGAATGGATCAAGGCGCATGTCGCTCGGTGGGAGAGCGACTTGCTGCGGTATGCGCGGCACTTGGTCGGCGATGTCGAGCAAGCTCGCGACGTCGTCCAAGAAACGTTTTTGAAGCTCTGTCAGCAAGACCGCGAGCGACTGGATGGCCATTTGGTCGAGTGGCTGTTCGCGGTCTGTCGTAACGGGGCACTCGACGTTCGACGGAAGGAACGACGAATGACGACGATGACATTCGACGCGGACGTCGATTCCCCAAGTCCGACTCCGTCGCCCGACACCCTCGCCGAGCAGCGAGACACGACCGACCACATCCTGATGCTGCTCGCCGACCTGCCTGCGAATCAACAAGAAGTGCTGCGGCTGAAGTTTCAACAGAGCCTAAGCTACCGCGAGATCAGTTCGATCACCGGGCTGTCGGAATCGAACGTCGGATTCTTGATCCATGTGGGAATTAAGACGCTCCGGCAGAAGATGAGCGAATCGAAATCGTCCCCACCGGGCTTGCCCCGGTGGTTAAACGGCCTCGGCACTACTCCAGAGGCGCAACCTCAAGACCAGGCGAGTAGTGCAAAAGCCCGCGAGCCACCGGGGCAAGCCCGGTGGGGTGGCTGCTGAACGCAAAGGACCGAACGATGTCCCCTCTCCACGATGATCCGCGTCTGACCGCGTATGCCTTGGGCGAACTGAATGCCGCCGACCGAGCGGCCGTTGAGCAGCAGATCGGCAAGTCGGTCGAGACGTTGCTGGAAATCGAATCCATCCGCGAAGTCGCCGGGCAACTGCGAGCCTCATTGCGTGAGGAAGCTCTCGTATCGGCAGTGACGCCCCTAGCCCGAAGCGCGACCGCGGGAGTTGGACCTCGTACCGAGCGCCCGTTGCCAATCGAAACTCCCTCGCTGGCGCGTCGGGCTAGTGAGAGGCCGATACTGGCACCTGTCGCAAATGATACGTCGCCGAGTCGCAAAAACTCCGGCAAGTTCGCGGTCGCGGCATCGTGTCTAGCGCTCGCGGGGGCATTCGGAATTGTGGCGATCAGCGGCCGTCACGAACAGCAGAACGTAGCCGACCTCGCAGAAGTCTCCAAGCGAATCGAGTGGTATGACTCCGACGGCGCTGGAGTGAATGACTCTAGCCGTGCCTCTGATCCGCTCTTGTCAATGCGTGCCACGAATGCCGAACTGTTGGGTGAACTCGAATTGAAGCAACGCCTGTATTTTGGAGCCGGGGTCGCTCTGCAAGAGTCTTCGAATCCGAATGTCAACTACTTCGCCGAGTCTGCCGGTGGCTCCGCGGGCCAGCCCGCTGTCAGTGGTTTAGGCGGCTTCGATGTAACGGCCCTCGATAACGGCCCCGCCCGGCCGCATACCGGTCTGCTGAGAAAACCTGCGGGGACGAACGTCGCGAGCAGCACACCGAATGAAGGTCTCGAACGCCAGAATGATGGCTACTGGGCTCGACGGACACTTGCTGGCGACCGACGGCAGAAGCCCATCGGCGGCAAAACGACGGGGCTCATCGCAGGGAAGCCGGCAGATACTCACGGAGAAATTGAGAAGCTCGCCCAAGCCAAAGTTGTCGAGGTCAGAAAACTTGGCGAGATCGAAGAGCGGCTAAAACGCCGCGATCATCAATTCGGTTTCACAACCTCTCTTGCGGGCGAAGTCGTAGCGACGAAAGAGAGCAAGCCGAGTGGCTCGACACTGATTGAAGTGTCGCTGGGAGGTGACGATGGATTGGCCGAAGGGGAAAGGCTTAGCGTGATTCGCGCGGGGGTCGGCAACAAGGCGGCGAAGTACTTGGGTGAAATCCGCATCACCTACGTGACGCCAGATCGTGCAGTGGGCCAAGTGGTGTCACGAGCCAAAGGTTTTGTCATCGACAAAGGTGATCAAGTCGTTTCCATCGGAAACGAGAGGGCTGCCGCTGAAGCACTTGCGGCCGAAGCCTATGCCGCGATTCACGACACCCCATTCGCCTCGCCGTTGCAAGAGCCGCTCTCGACGTTTTCGATTGATGTCGATACGGCGGCGTACTCGAACATGCGGCGGTTTTTGACCCAAGGGAATTGGCCGCCGCTGGACTCAGTGCGAATTGAAGAGTTGGTGAATTACTTCGCCTACGATTACACGCCACCCGCGGATGAAGAGATCTTAAATTTGAACTCTGAAATCAAAAATCAAAAATCAAGAATCAAAAATCCTTTCGCCGTCCACATGGAAGTCGCCGCATGTCCGTGGAACGCCGAGCATCGGCTGGTGCGAGTCGGCTTGAAGGGCAAAGAGATCGCGCTCGACAAGCGGCCGGTCAGCAACATCGTCTTCTTGATCGACGTGTCCGGGTCGATGCAACCAGCCAACAAGTTGCCGCTGGTGAAGGCAGGATTGCGGGGGCTGGTTGAGCAGTTCACTGAGAACGACCGCGTCGGCATCGTGGTCTATGCCGGAGCGTCCGGGTTGGTATTGGACTCGACCAACGCCACGCAGAAGGACGTCATCCTGTCGTCGATCGAAAACCTTCAAGCGGGTGGCTCGACCAACGGCGGTGAGGGGATTCAGCTTGCGTACGCGCTCGCTCGCAAGCACTTCATCAACAAGGGGACAAACCGCGTGATCCTCTGCACCGACGGCGATTTCAACGTCGGCATCACCAACCAGGACGATCTCACGCGGTTGATCGAGGAGGAATCAAAGTCGGGCGTGTTCCTCAGCGTGCTGGGTTTTGGCATGGGGAACCTGAAGGATTCAACGCTGGAGAAACTGGCCGACAAAGGGAACGGCAACTACGCCTATATCGACACGCTCCGCGAAGCCAACAAGGTGTTCGTCGAGCAGATGACCGGCACGCTGATCACGATCGCGAAGGACGTGAAAATCCAAATCGAGTTCAACCCGTTGCAGGTTGGCGCGTACCGGCTAATCGGTTACGAGAACCGTTTGCTGGCCGCTCAAGATTTCCGTGACGACACGAAAGACGCCGGCGAAATCGGAGCTGGACACACCGTGACCGCGCTGTACGAAATCATTCCGCCGAGCAAATTATCGAAGGCAGAGACTCCCGTCACCAAGTCGCTTAAGTATCAACCGAATGTTCCGTCTCCGGCCGGTACGCCTGCGACCGATGCCGCAGCCTTGCGGAAATACGGCCCGACGACCGCGAGCGCTTACACGCCGCTTGTCGCGGGCAACGCGAAGAATGAACTCTTGACCATCTGGCTCCGCTACAAGCAGCCCGATGCCGACAAGAGCGACGCGGAGATCGAACAGGTTCTTGTTGACGAAGGTCTCTCGTTCGCAAAAGCCTCGATCGATTTCCGTTGGGCCGCGAGCGTCGCCAGCTTCGGCATGATCCTGCGGAACTCGCCGCACAAAGGGAACGCGACTCTCGACTCGGTCTTGGAACTCACCCAGTCCGCCATCGGTCCGGACAAGTCGGGCTATCGCGAAGAATTCGTGAGCCTGGTCCGTTCCGCCAAAGCGTTGCAGCCGCATCCCACGAAGTGATACGGAATGAACCGCGTCGTTCACTGTAACTGCACCAGTTTGGCTCCCGGATAGTAGTAACGCACGATCTCGAATGCGGACTTGCCCAGAACCCCTTGTCCCCGAGCGCCCCATTGGCACAAGCCGACGGCGTGGCCGTGACCTCGGCCGGTGAATTGCAGTTTGTCATCCTTTTCGGTGATCGAGAAGAACGGGCTGTTGAGCGTTCCCGCGGGAAACTGTCGCCGCAGCGTGGCGGCGGAGACTCGGTACGATCGCCGGCCGTCGCGGACTTCGAATTCGGGAACTTCGTTGCCGCGAGCCGGATGACCGCTGGCGAGTGTCATCGACTTCAAGCGATCGAACGGTTTGCCCTCGGTTTGGAAGTAACTCTTTAGTCGCTCGCTGGCGGTGGCCTTCGGCAGTTCGGTCTGCCAGCGGTACAAGTTGGCGTCGCGACAGAAATCGCACGGCACACTTTGCAGCGCGGTGACGGCGTCGGTGAACACGGCGCTTCCTTGCGTCGTTCGGCCACCGCACACAGCCGAGTAGTACGTGCGGAAAAGTCGACCTTGAAACATGCACACGATGCCGGTCGTGTCGCGCACGATCTTGCGGCTGGTCTCGCTTTCGCCGGCCAGTCGTCGCGAGCCGTCGCGGTATTGATAGCCCAAGTATTTCTGGCTGCGGGTTGACGCGAAGACGTCGAACAACGGATCCCCTTCGTCGTTGCGGATCACGTCGAGCACATAAGTGCGCGCGATGATGGCTTGTGCCCTGCGAGCCGCGTCGGGAAATGCGGCCGGCATTTCGCTGTCGACGACGCTGGCCAGGTACTCCGAAATCGGCAGTACGTTGACGGCCAAGAGGGCCCCGCCGGGACGACGAAACAGCCGCATCGAGCCGCGGTACTCGTGGCCATTCACCCAAACCGACGGCGACTGGTTGGGGATAATCTCCAATCGAGTGACCGAATATTCAGTCTTGCCGACACGCAGCCCCGTGGCTGTCGCGGTGACTGTTGTGGCGGACAATTGCTCGCCGCGCGAGAGGATCTTGTCGTTGCCCAGCGGACGGAATTGGTACGGTCCGTCGATCGACAGCTCGATTCGCTTTTGTGGCGACGGCGTGACGGCCACTCGCACCACAGCCTGATCCGCACGCGACAGTGGTTTGGGATGAGCGGCCTGCGCGGCGACGGGATGGCCTGGCGATGACGGTTCGCTCGTTCGGCGAGACAAGTTTCGTCGCAGACTCCACAGCACCACGATGAGCGCGACGAACGACACAGTGATGCAGATCGTGGCAACAACGCGTGAGCAAGGGGGCGATCGACTCATGTCACACGCAGTGGTCGCTCAATCGTTGCGGAGTTGCAGACTCGCCTCGGACAGCTTGGCCCGGATTTCATTGAGCGACGTCACGCCAAAATTGCGGACACCCAGCAGGTCGTCGGGCGAGCGGCGAACCAGTTCGCCGATCGTGTTGATATTCAACCGCGTCATGCACTTTCGGGCACGCACGCTGAGGTTCAGATCGGCAATCGGTCGATTCAGCACGGCTTGAGCCTCGGCCGGCAAGTCGGAGGGAAGCTCGAATTGATCGCGGCCCTCCGCCGGCAGCAGATTCTGACCAATCCGGAGGCCGTGCAGCTCCATGAGCTGTCGCACTTCAACCAACGAGGTCTCGCCGAAATTGCGGCCCTTCAGCAAATCTTGTTCAGAGGTGCTGGTGAGATCTCCCAGGTTTTGAATGCCCAGATGGTCGAGGCAATTGCGGCTGCGCACGGACAGCTCGAAGTCGGAAATGGGCCTCGCCAGGACGGCCTGTAATTGGCCGTCCAGCCGCGCAGCGTCCTCATCAAAGTACATGTCCTTCGCGGCTTCGATGTCCTTGAAGTACAGCCGCGCCCGCTCGTGAGTCGGGTCGAATTCCAGAGCTTTGTGGAAACAGAACGCCGCGGCTTTGTAGTTCTCGCGGTCCTCGTACAACAGGCCGAGATTGAGCAACGCGTTCAAGAACATCGGCGGCTTTGACAGAGACCGCTCGTAGAGCGCAATCGCCTCGTCGTCGTTGCCGAACAGTGTGTTAATGTTGGCCAGCGAAAAGAGAGCTCGCGTGTGATGCGAGTCCATGTCGATGGCGCGTTCGAAGTATTCCACCGCGCCGAATGTGTCACCTCGATCCCACAGGATGCCCCCCATCTGGTACGAGTACTCGGCCCGCGACACTGCTTGCTTGGAGACTGACCGCAACAGCTTCTCGGCATCGTCGAGGCGGTCCTGCTGGCGGATGACTCCCACGCGTCGCAAAGTGCATTCGATCGAGTCGTATCCCGCCTTGGCCGCGGCCTCGAATCGCGTCTCGGCTTCGTTGAGTCGGCCGAGCGCCTGTAAGACCAAACCGTGATGAAACAGCCCCACCGGATGCGACGACAAGCGGCTCAACAAGCTCTCTGCGACGGAATGCCGGGCCAACAGGTAAGCTCCGATGCCGGCCTTCGTGAGCTGCTCTTCTTTGGGACGGTTCGCGTCTTGAACCTCGGCGATGGCGGCATCGATTTCCTGCCGCGTCTCGGGAAATTGCCGACGCGAGACCGCCTGTGTCAGCAGCTTGGCCTCATCCATTCCAAAACTTGTTCGTTCCCGCAAGACCTCTCGAACGTTAATGGAAGGTGCAATCACCACAGGCCAATTCCTTCAAAAATGATGAATGTGGCTGAAAAAACAATCGGGCTGACTTGGCAAAAGTCAGCCCGATTGAAGCCACTTAGGATGTCGGCTGACGTGCGGTCAACCAATGCCCGTGTTCTCGTCCGAAAACTAGGCATCCTTCTTGGGAGCCGGAGCCGGCTCTTCCGGCGGCGGAGCCGGAACTTCCTTGACCTCGGGCGAAGTCGCGGCCGGAGCGGCACAAGACGGCGCGCTGGCCGACTGCGCCGAGCAGCAAGTGACCCTCGGCCGGCAGCACTTCGAGGCCGACGCTTGGCGGCAGTTCGAGGCTGACGCTTGGCGGCAGTTCGAGCCCGACGCTTGGCAGCAGTTCGCAGCCTGCCCGCAGTTCGTCGCGGCGGTGGTCTGGCACGCCGGAACGGGCGTGCTGGTCGTCGTGGTGACGATCTGGCAGGTCGTTTGCTGCGCCTGGCAGCACTGGCTCTTCGATGCCTTGCAGCACTTGATCTTCGCCGGCTTGCAGCAGTTATCCCTGGCCTCAGCGGCACCGCCGAAAGCGGCCAGGACGGCGAGGGTCACGCTCAGCGCGACCAACTTCCACAGATTGCGACTCATGTTGTCTCCCTTTGAACTATGATGGTCCGGCCGCACACGACCTCCCATCGTGGCGAACGTTCAGCACCTTCCTGGCACCGACGTTCTCGATGATTCGCGTCCGACACTCCTTGGACGCACTGGTGAATACACAACGTTTCACCGTCGGCAAACTCTACCGACTACGAAGATTGTGCGGGGTAGAATACCTATCGCGCCCTCAATGTCAAACCCACAGAGGTCTGCATATCCCCAGTTTTCCCGACTTCCACAGAGTGGACACAACCTGACATGACTACTGTACGTCTCTGGGAAATGGGCAGCGATCGCTGGGAGCTTGGCCGTTTCCCTCGTCTGATGGGGATCGTCAACGTCACGCCGGACAGCTTTTCAGATGGCGGCCAGTTCTCAAACGTTTCGGTTGCGGTCGAGTATGCTCTGCGTTTGGCCGACGAGGGCGCGGACATTCTGGACATCGGCGGCGAGTCGACGCGCCCCGGTGCGACGCCCGTGCCGCTTGAGGACGAGCTGCGCCGCGTCGTTCCAGTCGTGCGCGAACTTGCGCGACAAACCCGCGTCCCAATTTCGATCGACACCTACAAAGCCGAAGTCGCTCGCTTGTGCCTCGACGCGGGTGCCGTCATCGTCAACGATATTTCCGGCCTGACATTCGATCCAGCGATGACAGCCGTCTGTCGCGAGTCAGCCTGCGGCGTGATCATCATGCACATTCAAGGCACGCCGCCGACAATGCAACTCGATCCACGCTACGACGATGTCGTGCAAGACGTGCGGCAACATTTCTCACGACGCCTTGACGAACTCGAAACCGCCGGAATCGCGCGCAAGCGAATCGTGCTCGACCCCGGCATCGGCTTCGGCAAAACCCCCGAACACAACATTCAATTGCTCTCGCATATCTCCGAGTTTCACGCGCTCGGCCAGCCGGTCCTCATCGGTCACTCGCGCAAGCGATTCTTGAAGAAAGTACTTGCCCGCGAAGTTGAGGAACCGAATGCCGGCACGCTTGGCGTGAGCATCGCCCTCGCCGCTCAAGGCACGGACATCCTGCGAGTCCATGACGTGCGAGCCACTCGCGACGCGCTTCTGGCTTGGCAAACGGTGATGCGCCATCCGTAGGTCAGAGAACGTGCCTCTATTTTTCGGTGATGAGCCTGCTCAACTCAGGGCAACCATCCGCCGCAAAGCCGTCAAGCACGCAGAGTCGAAACGGGCGCGGTCCGCACGCGGGGGACCGTATTCCTGCCCCGAAGCCCAACGAAGGACTTCCGAAGGTTAAACAATCGAACCGCCAAGGCACTGACGGTAACGTGCTGCGAGGCAAGATTCGATGGGTCGTACCATAACGAAAAGTGCCGTGGATCAGCCTCGGCAAGGCGGTTTCAGTCAAACCGCGGATGAAGTTCGAGATTCGGTGGAAAGGGCCTGAGGACGGCAAGGATCACGCTCGAATCGTCAAAGGGATGGTGGAAATCACGCGAGTCATCGACCCGCGCACTTCCGAAGTTCGTATCTTTGAAGGAGGGCTCGACGGTCTGGCCGAGGATGACGATGTCATCGGCCTCGAATTGCGACCGCGGCGGCCTCTTGTATCTCTATGCAAACAAAGAAAACTGCTGGGTTCTGACGTTGACTTCGACCGTTTGGGTCCAATTCAAAAGCCGAGCAGCCGCCTTCGCGACGATAACCAAGCGACAGTCGATCAAGACGTACAACCGAAGTCGCTCAAGTTTGCCGACTTGAGCGACACGCCGCGGATGGCTGCGAGCGAGAACGAAAGTGGGACCGCTCGGACTTGAACCGAGAACCAACGGATTATGAGTCCGCTGCTCTAACCGATTGAGCTACGGTCCCGAAGACCTTGGAACGGCAATCACGACGTCGGCGATGAAATCGTCAAAGTCGTGGGTTGGGGCGGGCATCTTAGATGGCGTGGCTGGGTTTTTCACTCGCACTCGATCACGGTGTGTTCGATTGGCGGATCGCGAAAAGGTTGCGGGGCGTGCCGAGTTCAGCGGTCGGTGAAAGTTAGGTGGTGGAAGTGAGTCGTGGTGGCTTGCGGACAAACTCAGCTTCGCGGCGTGCGAAGAAACCGCCGAAGAATGGGGACTCGACGAGTGACGCGATGGTGCGGCGGCATGATCTGCCGGTTTTTTGTGTTGTCTGGAACGAGTCTCGGCGGCAGAGGATGATCCTGCGAATCCATGACAAACTGCTTGACGTGGCTCGGCGCACGGACGATTCTATTTCGAGGTTTGTCGGACGATCGGAGACAGGGCATGAGGCCGGCCTTGGCAGACATGAGCCGCACGGGTGGCGGCAGGGAGACCTTCATGGTTCGGAACATTGACGGACTGATGGGACGGCACGGACGACGAGCCCGGTTGTGGCGGTTGGCCGTGACGTCGTGCGTCGCGATGGCGACGAGCGTGTGGCTGCTGATGCCGGTGATGGCCGGGCCGCAGGAGGTCTCGGATGCGCAGAAAAAGGTGGAGCAACAACTCGCGTTTGGTGAGTTCGCCGGCGCGGTGGAAACGGCTCAGGCTGTGGCTGACCCGCGCGAGCGGGTTCAACTGTTGAAGCAAGTGGCGAATGCGCAGTTGTCGGTCGGCGACGTTTCGGCCTCGCGCGGTACGACGCGACGGATCGATCAGCCGGCGGAGCGAGCTCAGGCTCAAAGCCAGCAAGCTCGGCGGCAGTCAATGCTCGGCGGTGGCGTGCAGGCCGACTTCACGTCGCTCATCAATCTCATCACGTCAGAAACCAGTGGCCCATGGCAGGACGTCCAGGGCGAAGGTGGGACGATCACCGAGTATGCGCAAGGCGTGGCGGTCAATCCGAACGGCCTGCTGAGCGGACTGAAAAAAGAAGAACAATTCGGACGATTGAAAGCTCTCGGACTGAGTGCTCGCAAAGCGGACTTGAATGCGGATGTTGCGAAGCGATCTGAGCTGCGGCTGATTTCGCTGACGCGGCTGGAACATGAAGTCAGCAAGCGCTTGACTGAAGGTCGGCAAGTCGTCGAGACCATGAAGAATCTGGCTGGGCTGACACAGCTTCGCTTCGTGATGGTGTATCCCGAATCGCGCGACGTCGTGATCGGTGGCACCGCGGAAGCGTGGAAATACAATGACCATGGTTTGCCGGTCGGTGTTGACAGCGGTCGGCCGCTAGTGCAACTCGATGATCTGGTGACCGTGTTGCGAACCTTCTCGGGTGACGGCTTACAGAACTTTGGTTGCTCGTTCAATCCGCGTCCCGAAGGGATGAAGAAGTTGCAAGCGTTCGTCGAGCAATCGCAGGCGCGCGGGCCGCTACCGGCGGGAGCGGTGGTCAAGAATTGGGTCAATCAGTTGCAAAGCAAACTGGGCCCGCAGGACATCGAACTGTGGGGCGTGCCGCGCGAATCACGCGTGACTCGCGTGATTACCGAGGCGGACTACAAACTGAAGATGATCGGCATCGGCAAGTTGGACGGCGGGCAGCACATTCCCAGCATCTTCGAACTACTGACCGAAGCCGAACAGAAGGCGGCGCGGATCGACGCGCTGCGGTGGTGGCTGACGATGAAGTACGACTCGGTGCTGCACAGCCCAGATCATCACGTGTTCGAGATTCAAGGTCCGTCGGTCCAATGCCTGTCGGAGAATCAGTTCCTGACGGCTCAGGGCGAGCGTGTGCCGACCGGTCAAGCGGACGCGACAAACCGCGCCTTCGCGGAGAACTTTACGAAGCACTATGCCGAGTTGGCTCGACGCGACCTGACCTTCGCCGATCTGCAAAACGTGTTCGATCTCGCGCTGGTCTCTGCGTTGTTGAAGAACGAAGGGGTGGCCAATCGAATTGGTTGGGATTTGGGTTCGTTCGCGGCAAACGGCATTTTTCAGCCGGCGGTCTACGCGGCTCCGAAGGAAGTCGAATCGGTCGCCAATCACCGCGTCTATCGTGGCCGAGACATCGTCATACAGGTTGCCGGAGGCGTACGGGGCGACGTGATGTCGGTCGTGAAAGACGAAAAGGTGATGAAGTCCTCGGACAGCCTGAAGCCGCTGTCGGCTCGCGGCCAAGCGACCGATCTGCCGGCCGGACGGTGGTGGTGGGACGCGAAGTAGATTGCGGATTGGGGATGTCGGATCGCGGATTGAAGCAAACTGAGCGAGGTGGTCGATGGGCCAGCTCGCTCAGTTTTTTTTCTCGCCCGCGCGCGACGGGTGTCGCGGGCCGAATTCGACATACGGGCGGCCGAGATTCTTCTTGATCAGGATCAACTCGCCGGCGTCGTTACCTTCAATCGCGTGGCCAACGAACTGCAACATGTAGCCGATGACGAACGAGATCAATGCCCACGATGGCGGGTAGCTCCACACCAAAAAGTGGACCGGCAAGATGAACGTCACCGGCAGGCCGACGAGATGAAAGAGCTGATTTGCGGGATGCAGATGTCGTTCGACATAGTTCTTCAGAAATCGCCGCATGGGTGACGAGCCGTTGAGATTATTGAGCGCCCGCAAGACGGGCCGCATCGTCGCGGATAATCGACCGTCGGTGCTGGCGGCGTGGTTTAAATCGCCGTGTCTGTCGGGCGTCGTTTCCGTCATGCCTGCCAGGTCTGGACCGCATGTGCCGCCCGCGAAACAATGTCGCGCGGAGAGTATCCGTCGCCGATCCGACGTTCAACGCATTCGCGAAAGTCTTGCAGATATGTCATGACCAACCCACTGCCACGACTGCTCGAAGGATACCTCAACCTGCCGGCGTGCGAGCCGGGACAGGAGTCTCGCTGGAATTTCACGGGGCAAACGCCCTGGCCCAGTCACTGGCCAACCGCAATCGTGTGGTTGCTGCTCATTGGACTGATCGTCTTTGTGATCCAGATCTATCGCCGCGACGCGCAGTCCTTGAATTGGCCGCGGCGAGCAGTCCTCATCGGTTTACGCAGCCTGACACTGACGATGGTGTTGCTGTTGCTCGCGCAAGTCAGCCTGTCGATCGAGCGAACGGGGTTGCCGTTGGTCGTTGTGTTGATCGATGACTCCGCCAGCATGAGTCTGCGCGACGCCTACCACGATGACGCCGATCGGCAAGCTGTCGCGAAATTACTCGACGCAACCGACTTCGCCGACGCGGAACGGTTTGATTTGGTGCGACGTCTGTTGTCGCGCGACGACGGCCGCTGGTTGCGGCGCCTGCGGCAACGCCACAAGGTTCGCGTCGAACGATTCGCGAACGAGAAAATTCCGGTCGGCGGTGATCTCGTCGCCGACGAGCACATTCAAGTGTTGTTGTCGGACCTCGACAACCTGCGCCCGGTCGGAGACCTCACGCGCCCAGCCGAGGCGGTGCGACAAGTGCTGAATCAAAACCGCGGCACTCCGCCGGCGGCGATCGTGCTACTCACCGACGGCATCGCAAGCAGCGGCGAAAGCGACAAACTGTCGATGATCGCCCCGCTGGCTCGCGAGCAACTCGTGCCGCTGTTTGTCGTCGGTTTTGGCAGCAGCGAGCCAGCACGCGACGTGCAAATGGCCGAGTTGATTGCTGACGACGTCGCCTTCGTCAACGATCCGATCGTGTTCTCGGCCAAAGTCAAAGCAATCGGCTTCGCGGGTCGGTCGGCAAGCGTCGAGCTTCGCGAACGAGGCTCCGACAAGCCGCTAAAACACCGTTCGATCACACTGCCGACCGACGGGCAGACAACGAATGTCGATTTACTTTACACCCCGACTCAGCCGGGCGACCGTGACTTTGAAATGATCGTGACGCCGCCGCCCGGTGATGTCGACCGCGACAACAATCGGCTGACGCAATCCGTTCGCGTACGCGAGGGAAAACTCAAGATATTGCTCGCCGACGAACTGCCGCGCTGGGAATTTCGCGAATTGAAAAACATGCTCGAACGGGAACCGACGATGGAGCTGCACACACTGCTGCTCGAAGCCGATCTCGAATTCGCGTTGCAGGACACAACCGCGAAGCCGCTGCAAGGCCGCTTCCCCGTCAGCCGTGAGGCTCTCGCGGCGTATGACGTCGTGTTGCTCGGCGACTTGAACCCCGGAGCGTTCAGTCCCGGCGTGCTCGACAACGTGCGCGAGTTCGTGCGCGACGGGGGCGGTTTGTTGATCATAGCCGGCGCGCAACATATGCCGCTGAGTTTTCGCGGTTCACCGATCGAAGCGCTGCTGCCGATCGAATTCGACGGCGCGAAGGTTCCCCCCCTCGACGCCATTCTGCGCGAGCCGTTCCGTCCGCAGTGGACCGCCGTCGGCCAAACAAGCACGCCACTATTTCGGCATCTGCAACTGGACGGTCCGTCGCGCGACGTTTGGAAATCGCTTCCCGGCCTGTACTGGCTGTGCGAGGCTCCGCGATTGAAAGCCGGAGCGACCGTGCTGGTCGAGCATTCGCATCGTCGCGGCGAATCGCAACCGCTGCCGGTCATCGCGCTGCAACGCTTCGGAGCCGGCAAAGTCTTGTTCCATGCGACCGACGAAATCTGGCGTTGGCGCTTCCGTGGCGGCGAGCGTTTGTACTCGCGCTATTGGGTTCAGGCGTTGCGGTATCTCAGCCGCTCGCACAACCTCACCGGAGCACGCGGCGTCGAGTTCACGGCCGACCGACAAACGTATCAGCGCGGCGAGCTGGTCCGACTCCGATTGCAATTCTTCGACGAACGCAATCTCGCGACAAGCGGCACCGCGACGATTGTCGTCGAACGCACCGACGAGCCACGCCGCACGATCACATTGTCGCGCGCCGCCAAATCACCCAACGTGTGGACTGGCGAGCTGCGCGGCCTGCGCGATGGGCACTATCATGCCTGGGTTGTCGAGCCGTCCGTAGCCGGATCGCCACCGGCCGTCGATTTCCACATCGAAGCCCCGCAGCGCGAACTGCTGCAACGCCGCTTGGATCGAGCCGACCTCGAAGCCGCCGCCCGCGCGACGCACGGCCGCTACTTCCCGCTGCACGCAGCCGACCGTCTCCCCGACGAACTGCCCTTTGGACAACCGGTCCCGCTGGCCGTCGCAACTGTCGTGCCTTTGTGGACTCGCTGGGAACTCTTGTTGCTGTTCGCCGTCTTGTTGTCGATAGAGTGGCTATGCCGCCGTCGCTGGCGGCTGGTATAAACGGAAATCAGAAGTCAGAGGCCATGTCTCTTCTCGATCAACTTCACGATCTGCGTCAGCGAGTCCATCGCCTGCTGTGGCTGACGGGCTTGAGTTGGCTTGTCGTTGGGTTTGTGAGCAGTCTGATCTTTGTCGGCGGGGTCGATTGGCTGTGTCCGCTCGATGATCGTTGGCTGCGCGCCGGACTGCTGTTCGTTTTCGTGACCGGGATCTGCGTACTCGCATGGCGACGTCTTTTGGCTCCGCTCCGGCGTCCGTTCTCAAACCTCGAACTGTCCGGTCACCTCGAACAACAATTCCCGCAGTTGCGAGGCCGACTTGCCACGGCGGTTGAATTCCTCGAACGAGGCGTCAGCCCGGCGGTCGGGTCGACGGAGTTGCAGCAGCGGCTGATCACACAAACAACCGGCGATGTTGAACAACTCGCTTTTCACGCAGCCCTCGACCGTCGACCGTCGACACGCGCGTTGCTGTCGGCCGCCGCGGTTTGTGCCGTCGCGCTGCTGTTGGCGTCGACGCATCCGGCCGAAGCGAGTATTTCATTGCAGCGTTGGCTTTGGCCACTGAGCGATCCGCACTGGCCTCGCAAGGTTGATTTGCAACTCGTGCGCGGCGATTTGACTCCGGTCGAATCGACGTCGTCGCATCCACTTCGAAGCGTTCAAGGTCCGCCGTTGGACTTGTTCGTCGTGAACGCGCGCGGTCTGTTGCCGCAGCCGGTGACGGTCGAATTTCGTCGTCGCGGCAGCGCGACGCAGTCCGAACCGCTGCGAACCACGACCTTGCGAAGTTCGGCCGATCAACCGCGCGAGGCGGCGGCCATTCGGCTGCCCATCGACGAAGGCTCGATCGAGTTTCGCGCCGTCGGCGGCGATGACGATCACATGCCGTGGCGCACGCTAGAGATCGTGCCTCCGCCGAAGTTTGCCTGGCACCGCGTGCGCATCACTCCGCCGAAATACACCGGAGAGCCAAGCACATTGGCACCCGAGAACGCCACTCAGGTGCGAGCGTTGATCGGTTCGACGTTGAATCTCGAAGGCCGCACGAATCGCGCGGTGAAGTCGGCTACCTGGCACGCCCCAACCGGCCCCGTGCCGCTGGAGCAATGCGACATCGCTAATGAACGCTCACCCGTGTCAGGTGTGTCACGGAACGCGAAGATGGCCGAGCAGAACAACTTAGAGACAGCAAAACTCCGTCGCTTGGATGCGTCAGCCCCTCGACGCGAGGTCGGTACAGGGGAGGGGTGGTGTGTCGAATTCTCAATGACGCAATCCGGCTCGGTTGTGTATCGGTTGTCGCTCGTTGACCAAGACGGGTTCGAGAATTCCGCCGCGCTGCGGCTGGAATTCCACGGAATCGCCGATCCGCCACCGATGGTGACGCTGGAACAACCCGCGACCGATCAACTCGTCACGCCGAATGCCGTCGTCGACGTCCAAGCCAGGGCGAAGGATGATCGCGCGCTGAAGGAACTGTCTCTGGAAGCGCGTGTCGAACGTGAGAACGAAGTTGTTCCAAGCGACGAGATGGCCAAGGTCATGTCGACAGTCGTCGCGGTCACTCCGGCGCCGTCGACGAAGGAGTCGGTACTCAGGACTCCGTACTCAGTATTTGATACTCGGCATTCAGGACGTGATCTCAACGACTCAGTCCGCGAGCTCAACGTCCTTCCCGGCGATCGCCTGCGACTGCGAGTGGTTGCGACTGATCATTGCGATGTCGGCGAGCCGCGAGTCGGTCGCAGCGTGACGCGTACGCTGACGGTCGTCTCGCCGGAGACGAAAGCGGCGGAGATCGCAGATCGGCTGGACTTGCTGTTGCATGATTTGGAGACGCTCGCCGATCGGCAATCGCGCGCGTTGGGACAAGTCGCCGACTTGCGAGTGCAGGCCGACACGGCGGGTGAACTGCGGCCGCAAGACACGGATACGCTCAAACGAGTCGAATTGGATCAGCGACAGATCGACACCCAGCTCATCGGCCGCGTCGACAGTGTGACTTCGCGAGCGCGCGGGCTGTTGGCCGAATTGGACTCGAATCAACTGGCCGAAGAACTATCGCGACGTCGGTTGTCGCGAATCACACAGGCGATTGACGGGCTGGGAAGCCAGACGCTCCCCGCGTTGGAGAGCACGTTGAGTCGGGCGGTGAAGTCGTTGCCGAAGAGCGTTGCCGACGAACTGCGCGAGGTCGCGACTCGACAGGGGGAAGTGCTGACGACGTTGCAGAGTCTCGTGCGTGAGTTGACCCAGTGGCGTGACCGTCGTGAATTGGCTCGTGAGGTCACGGACTTGGCGAAGACGCAGGACGAACTCAATCGCGACACGCTGGAGCTTGCGCCGAGCACGATTGGGCGATCGGTGCCGCAGTTGTCGAGTCAACAACAAGCCGACGTCGCCAAGCTGGCCGATCGACAATCGCGAATGGCCGAGAGAATCGAGCAATTGCGGCAGCGGCTCGCGAACTCGGCGGAAAAAAACAAAACTGATGCCGACACGAACAAAGACGGCGAGCCGGTGACGTCAGTCCCCGGGCCCGAACGGGATGCCGCGAAAAACGAACGGGGCGATGAGGAGGACGCCGCGCAGACGGCACGCGAGACGGTCGCCGAATTGGATCAAAAGGGATTTGTCGCGAAAGCTCGCGAGGCGTCGCAAGACGTCGCGGCGAACAATCTCGGTCAGGCGGGGCGAACGCAGCAGCAACTTGCGGCGGAGTTGAAGGCTCTCGCTGAGAAACTCGAACACACGCCGACGTCGTCGACGAGTGACGCGGTCCGCGAGTTGCAGGATCTCGAAGCGAAACTCGAAGCGTTGCGCGAACGGCAACGCGAGTTGCTCGACGAGACGAAACAGACCGATGCCAAACGTGAGTCGCTGACGCCAGAGCAGTTGGCCGAACAAGCTCAATCGCTGCGCGAGCGGCAAGCGGCGACGAAAGCGACCGCGGGTGAAGTAGCCTCGCGAATGAAAAACTCTCCAGCCCGAGCCGAATTGGAATCCGTGCGGCGTGCTCGTCAACACATGCAGCGGGCGGAAGAACAGTTGGGCGAGAAGCAGCTCGACCGCGCGGCGGACGAACAGCAAGCGGCGCTCGATGATTTGGAACAGTCGCGTCGCGAGTTGGCGGACGCTCGCAAGGCCGCGCAGCAACAGCAGGCCGCCGAACTGGCCGACGAGTTGGCCAAGGCCCTGAAGGAATTGATCGAACAACAGCAAACGGTGATCGACGAAACGGAACGTCTTTCGACCGAGCAACAAAAGTCCGGAAAATGGACTCGCCCGCTCTCAAAGGCGGCGCTGAATCTCGCAGAGGCAGAACAAAGTCTCGCCGACGGCACGCATGACCTGGCGGAATCATTACAAGAGATTGAAGCCGCGAAGCTGACGCTCGACCACGCGGCTAACGATCTCTCGACGGCGGCGGAGCGTTTGCGGAATCGGCAACTCGACGATGAAACCCAATCGCACGAACAGGCCGCGTTGCGCACCTTGAAACTGCTGGCAGACGCACTTGCGCCGCAAAAGGCGTCACCAGACGACGAAGCACAACCGAAGAATGACTCGTCGCAGCAACAAGCGACGGACCACGACGGCATGCCGCAGGAACCCGTTCCGCCGATCGCTCAGTTGAAACTGCTGCGACAACTGGAGAACGACGTTCTTGACGCCACGAAATCAGTGGACAAGCGGAAGCCGACCTCCGCCGACGATGACAAACAACGTGCGGCTGAAGTCGCTCGATTGGCTCAAGAACAACAAGACGTTGCAAACGCGACGTTCCGATTGCTCGAACGCTTCCCCACGCCGCAACAGGTTGAGCCGGAGAAGTCGGAACAAAAACCGAAACCCGAGAAGCCGCCTGCGGACGACTCGAAAGAACCGAAGACCGAGAACAAGTCACCCGAGGACGATTCGCCCAACGACGACGAGACCGCTCCGCGCGAGGCCCTGCTCGACGCGATGCGGCAAGCTCACGAACGACTGACGGCCAAAGAGACCGGTGACAAGACGCAGTCGGCGGAACAATCAGCCGTCGAGCAACTCGACAAGCTACTGGAGATTTGGCAGCGGCGAGCGGCTCGCCAGCAGGCGATGGCGCGCACGGGGCAAGCACCAACTCCGCAGAATCAGCCGCCCGACAAGAATTCGAACACCGCGAGTGACGGCGAGGGTAAACGGGCGGGGCGCGAGGACTCGCAAGCCCGAAATTCGTCCGAGCGGCACGACACCGGCGCGGATCGCGAGGGCGAACTGATCAAGCAACGACAGCTTCGCGAAGCCATTTGGGGACACTTGCCCCCGACGCTTCGCGAGAAAATGCTCAACCTGCCGCACGACAAAACGCTACCGAAGTATTCCGAGCACATTCGCCGCTACTACGAAGCGCTCGCGGAAGAACGCTGAGCCGAGAGCGTGGGCGAACGAAGATTGAGCCACAATTCCCCACGGTCTGGCGACCGTTGCTACTCCCTGTCTGGCAGCGGATAGCCTTGGATTTTGTACGGCGAATCGATGGTTGCGGTTCTCCAGAGCTCGTCCAGCGCCGCGGTGATCTCGCCTTGTTGATCCGTCTCTTGGAGCTGATTGCGGATCTTGTCCTGGACTTCGTCGAACGGGACGTGACCGCTCTTTTGACGTTCGAGCACACGGACGATCTGAAAATTCGATGGGCTTTCGAAGACTTGACTGATCTCCCCGATCGGCAGCATGAAGAGTGCCTTGTCGATCCGCTGATCGGCGAGGCTGCCTTTGTTGGTCCAGTCGTACACCCCTTTGTTTTCGGCGGTCGGGCCGTCGGAGACTTCGGCCGCCAGGTCACCAAAGTCACGGCCTTGTTTGACACCGTCGACCACAATCTTCAGTTTGTCGCGTGCTTGTTCCTCGTCTCCTCGCGAGATCAAGATCTGCTGCCACTTCGCGCGAGACTTGACCTCGTAATCCTTGAGGTGCTGCTGGTAGTACGCGAATAGATCTTGGCGGCTGAGCTTCGTGTTATTCTTGACGCGGCTGGCCATGTACTGTTGCGCGAGCGTCTTGTTGCGGAACTGATGCTCGACCATCGCCAGCGACGTGCCGTGCTTTTGCAGTTCGCGGTCGAGTTCGGCCGTGCTGGTGACGCCGAAATCAGTTTTCATCTTGTCGCACTGCTCCTGAAACGCGCGTTTCATGAACCCGTCAAACTGTTTCTCCTGGTCTTTTTTCAGCGTTTTGTGCATCGCCTCGGACATCAGTTTGCGTTCGACGTGTCCCCGCAGATCTCGCTGAATCAACTGTTCCGTCTGCTCGCGATATTTTTCCGGTGGCGCGGCCACACGGAACTTGGCGAGGTCTTCAGCGTAACGTTCGAGGATTTCGGCTTCGAAGATCGGCGCGCCGTTGACGGTCGCGACGACGCGGTTGCCGTCGAGTTCTGGCTGCGATCCCGCGTCGTCTTTTCGGAACCTGGCCTGCGAAATGTCTGTGTCAATGCTGCTCGCCCGTTCGTTGTCCCAGGCGGCGTCCGAGGCGTCATTCGCGGCGTACCGACGCGTCGCGTCGCCGTTGATCGCGCCGGTCCGACGCGGCGGCGGTGGGCCGACGACGGGATTGTCGACCTTCGCGCCGAAACCGCTTCCCTGGCAGCCAGACAGCACCAGCAGAAGCGTCAGCAGAATTCGCCAAGACCGCATGTGCCGCATCCTTGCGGGTCGTTGCTCACGATGGAGACAGGGAGACTACGAAGAGGATTTCTCAAAGACACTGATTTTCCCGCGTGTCTTTGTGGTGTGGGGAGTCTGAGAAGGGGGCGGGATTATGCTGCCTGGTCAATTTGGCTGCAACACCGTTTTTAGCTCGGAGAAAACGGCCTCGATTGAGAGGTCTGGCTCCTCGCCCAACGGCCAATACGCCGTCTTGGTATCCACGATTCGCAGCCGGCCTTTGCGGCGACCGGCCAATTGTCGGATGCGAGCGACGTCGCGATAGCCAAAGACCAGGAATTCGTCCTCGCGCGAGATGCGGTCGATGCCCCAGCGAGCCGCCAGTAGTTGCAGCTCGCGCAGCTCAATCAGCCGTTCGGCCGGCGATGGGATCGGGCCGAAACGGTCGCGGAGTTCGCTTTGCCAATCGGTCAGTTCGTCGAACGAGCCGACGGCCGACAGCTTGCGATATGCCTCGACTTTCGGGCGGCCGGGCGGAATATAGTCGTGCGGCAAGAAAGCGGAGAGGGGCAGATCGACCTGTACGTGAATGTGTTCTTTCAGAGGCAAATTCTTCGCGCGACGGACGGCGTTCTCCAGCAGTTGGCAATACAGTTCGTAGCCGACCGCCTCGATGTGGCCGCTTTGCTCGGTCCCCAGGATATTGCCAGCTCCGCGAATCTCGAGGTCGCGCATCGCAATCTTGAATCCGGCACCGAGTTCACTGAATTCCTCGATCGCCTTCAGCCGCTTCGTGGCCAGCGGCGTGAGCGACTTGCCGTCCTCCAACAGCAGGTAGCAGTACGCCTTGTGCTTGTATCGGCCGACGCGGCCACGCAGTTGGTGCATGTCGGCCAGGCCGTAGATGTCCGCTTGATGAATGAAGATCGTGTTGGCGTTCGGGATGTCGAGGCCGCTTTCGATGATGGTCGTGCAGACCAGCACGTCGATCTCGCGATTCACGAAGCGGAGCATGACCTCTTCCAACTCATGCCCCAGCATCTGGCCGTGGCCAATGCCGATACGAGCTTCCGGAACGATGTGCTGCAACTGGTCGGCGATCGATTGAATGTTGTAAACCCGGTTATGCACGAAATACACCTGTCCGTTGCGATTCAGCTCGCGCACGATCGCTTGGCGAATGAGGTCAGGATCGAAGCGGCAGACGCGCGTCGTAACGGCCATGCGATCGACGGGAGCGGTCGTCAGGTTCGAGATGTCGCGAATTCCCAGCAGCGACATGTGCAACGTGCGCGGGATCGGCGTCGCGCTGAGCGTCAGCACGTCCACCTCCAGTCGCAGGTGCTTGAGGACTTCTTTGTGCTCGACGCCGAACCGTTGCTCTTCGTCGATGACTAGCAGGCCCAAGTCTTTGAATTCGACGTCCGGCTGCACCAGTCGATGCGTGCCGATGAGCAAATCAACCACGCCGCGGGCGACGCCGTCCAGGATTTTTTTCTGCTCCCCCTTCGTCTTGAAGCGAGAAATTTGCTCGATCGTGATCGGGTATTCGGCCATGCGTTCGCTGAAGGTGCGAAAGTGCTGCTCGGCCAACACGGTGGTCGGCACAAGCACGGCGACTTGCTTGCCGGCGTCGATGACTTTGAAGGCGGCGCGCATGGCGACTTCCGTCTTGCCGTAACCGACATCGCCGCAGATCAGTCGATCCATCGGACGGAACCGTTCGAGATCGGTCTTGCAATCGACGATCGCGCTCAGTTGGTCGGGTGTTTCGTCGTACGGAAACGCCGCATCGAATTCTTGCATCAAGTGTGTGTCGCTCGGGTACGCGATGCCGGGTTTCGTTTCGCGAGCGGCCTGCAGCTGAATCATATCGGTGGCGAGGTCTTCGACCGCGTCGGCAACTCGCTGCTTGCGTTTCGCCCAGGCGGTGCCACCGACCGTCGACAGCAGCGGTGTGGACTTCGCTCCGCCGACGTACTTTTGCACGAGATGAATCAACGAAACCGGCACGTAGATGAGCACGCGATCGGCGAATTCCAGCGTCAGGTGCTCTTCGACTTGGCCGGTTTTGTCCATCAACTTCATGCCGCGATAACGAGCGATCCCGTGCGACAAATGCACGACGAGATCTCCTTCGTTCAACTCGATGAAGCTGTCGATCGCTCGGCTTTCGATCCGTCGCCGTCGTGTCGCTCGCTGCACCGTCGTGCGGCCGAACAACTCGTGATCGCTGAGTACGATGATTCGTTCCGCGACGAGCCGAAAGCCGTGAGCGACTCGCCCGACGCACAGGGCGACTCGGTCGACAAGTCGCACAGGTGCTGGCGTTACTTCTTCCCTCTCTTTTGAAGGAAAAGTTGGGTGGGGTGCGGAATTGGCCAGCGTCAGCCCGCTTTCATCCAGCAATTCCGCGAGCCGATCTCGTTCACCATCGTTGTGGCAGGCGATCAAGACGTGCTCGTCGCGGCCGACAACCGACGCGAGTTCTTGCAACACTTCGTGGCGTGGGCCGGTGAAGCGTTCGATCGATTCGATCGGCAAGTGACAACTCGTCTCGAAGCTGTCCGCCGCGATCGGGGCGATCGTGACGTTGGGAAATTCCGTAAGCCGGCTGAGGACGTGCTCCATTGTCGCCAGTCCGGCGGTGTCACTCAGCCGTTCACGGAAATGTTTCGCTTCGTCAACCAGATCGGACAGTTCGATGAGCGCGATCCAACTTTCGGAAGGAAGGTGCTCCGTCAGCAAAGTTGGTTGTGTTTTCCCTTCTCCCTCAAGGTGTGTTCTTTCCGCTCCTTCGCGTGGAGTCATTTCCGTCGCTTCGCGTCTCGGCTTTTCCCCTCTTTCACAAGGGGGGATAGGGGGGGTAGGAGGCATCACCGTCAGGCTGACCTCTTGCAGCGTTTCGATCGTGCGCTGCGATTCGACATCGAACCGTCGCAGCGATTCGAGTTCATCGCCGAAGAGTTCGAGTCGCAGAGGGTCTTCGGCATCCGGCGGAAAGACGTCGACAATGCCGCCGTGAACGCAGAACTCGCCGGGCAATTCGATCGCGGGGACTCGTTCAAAGCCGCGATCGATCAGCCAGCGCAGTAATTCGTCGACATCCAGGTTTTCGCCGGTTTTGAACGTTCGCGTGGCGGCCTCAATGTCGCGACGCTGCGGCACGGGCTGCATCAGCGCCGGCCCGCTGGTCACAATCGCGCGCGGCGGGTTATCGCCGATCAGCGCACGCAAGACTCGCAGACGTGCGCCCGAAACGGGGTCCGTGGCGGAGTCCTCTCGCGGCCAATTCTCCCACGCCGGGAAAATCGCCGGCACATCGCCGAGGAAGTTGAACACGTCGTCGGCAAACTCATCGACATCGTGCATGCGCGGCAACACCACGATCAACGGCTTGTCGGTTTGCGCCGCCAGCGCTGCCACGACCAGCGCCGCGGACGAACCCCAAGCACCGTCAACCGCCCCAGCCTGGCCGCTGCGGAGCGAATCAAGGACGGCGAAAAAACTACCTTGATGCGGCAACAACGCCGGCAGGTCGCGCAGAGTCAAGCTCTGCCGATTCACCGATTTTATGTCGGCTTTGCGTCGCGAGGCAGACTTGGCGGCGGTCATGAGTGAGTCGGACAGCATTCATCAAAAAAAGCCAGCTCGATCGAGCTGGCTTGTTGAGTTCCTCATGCGCACTATTTCTTGACCAACTTTAGGCCACCGGACAACGCTGGCACTGACGTCCAATCGCTTTCGACTCGTGGCATCCGTCGCGCCACGCGGGCGTTCGAAGCCTTCGCGTAAAAAGGTGAGCGTGTCCATAGCGGCTTAACTCGCCAGGCGATCTTGCCGTCGAAGTTGATCCTTCGTTGCAGAATTGTGACTTCGTCTTTTCCCCCCGTGGATTTTTCGAGGGGCTTTTCAAATAGGTCTTCTGGCTTATCAAACAGGTCGTCGAGTTTTCCGTCCGGAGCTTTGTTGCGTCTCGGAATGACCGACTCGGATTCTCCCTGAGCAGGTTTGAACACCTCGTTGGTTTCCGGTTTTTTCTCCTCCGTCCGCGATCCGCGTGATCGGCCGCCGGACTTCAATCCATCGTCCGTGGCCGGACGCGGATGGGTCTGCGGTGCGAACGTCTCCTTCGGCTTCGGCAGCGATTCAAGCCCGGGCTTCTTCGTGGTGCTCCAAGTCGGCTTGTTGATCGTGCCTGAATTGGAGGACGTGGATGGATGGCTGGAACATTCGATCGGGCAGCAGCCTGAAGGGGTCGCACAGACAGACTCGCGCGGTCCGTAGCAGGGAGTGCATGAGACAGAATTCCAATATCCGCAATTCGAGATGCCACAAGACCCACATGATGAATAACCTTCCGGCCAGCCACAGTAGGTCGGCGCGTACGAAACGGCATACGGGGAGTAGCTATTGCCGTAACCGTACTCTGGGTAGCCATAGCTACACCCGTACGCCGGATACCGAACCGGACCAAAGACGGCATCGTAGACCCAGGGGATGACTCCGGCATTGGCCGCGGACGATAGGCCTACGACCAAAGCAACGGACAACAGGCTGGCAAACCGCGACTTTCTGTGATTGACTGTCATGGTATGTCTCTCGGGGGGAAAGGGAACGCCACCCAGCTTCCAGCTTGGGCAGCGGGGATATCTTCTACCGCTTGCTACCGAAAAGTCAAACTTCGACAATCCTCATGCTGTCTTCGCAGTTTATGAAATCTCACAACCTTGTCCAGGTTGTCGAGGCCTTCTGCGGCTCGCAGAGGCCGATTCGCGTCCGCCCGTTGGACCGCGACAGCGAAGGTTTCAGCGGCGCGATCTTGCTGCAAGTCGTCGTGCAGCCCATCCAACACGCGGTGGAAGTTGAGTACTGTCTGCGTGGCTGGCCGCCGGAAAGTCTGCCGCGCGAGCGATTGCTGGGACTGCATCGCCTGCTGGAACACGTTCACCGCTGTGGCGTGACACAGGTCGCCGTGCCGTTACGGAATCAGTTCGGTTCGACGATGCACGCCGAGTCCGGTCAGTTCTGGCAACTGGAACCGTGGTTGCCGGGCCAGGCGGACTTTTTGTCGAACCCGTCCGATCAGCGACTGAAAAATACGATGACCGTGGTGGCTCAATGGCACGAGGCCGCCTCACGGTTCGACGCGCGCGACTATGAAGCCGAATGGTTCGGGCAGCACGCCTCAGGAAGATCTCCCACGGTGCTCGATCGTTTGGAGCGTATCCAACGATTCCGGTCGACAGACGTCGCGGAGTTGCGGAACTCGCTCGCCCGCGAAAGCTCATTGCAGCCGTGGGGAGCAATGGAGTTGGCCGAACTCCGCCACTTGGCTCGACGGATTCTGGATCTGTTCGAACTGTCAGCCGGCCGTGTCGCGGACGACTTGTTGATCTATCGGGGCATGTGCTTCCGACTGCACCCGTGTCTTCGCGACGTGTGGCACGACCACGTGCTATTCGAGGGCGATCAAGTCAGCGGCCTGATCGATCCGAGCGCCGCGAAGTCGGAGACCCCCGCGACCGACGTGGCTCGTTTGCTGGGAAGTTTTCTCGCCGACGCCGACAATCGCTGGGACATGGCCATCGCGGCGTATCGCAGCGTGCGGCCGCTGTCCGATCGCGAAGCGCGTCTCGTTCGCGTACTCGACCAAAGCACCGTTTTGCTCAGCGGACTAACCTGGCTCGAACGCTTATTCGTGCACCGCCTGCACTATTCGAATCCCTCGCGAGTCCTCGGCCGACTCCGACAGATTACATCGCGACTGGAGCACCTGGCGAAGTCGGTGCTGACAAGGAGTTGACGCACGGTCAAGACAAGTTCTACTTTTCAAGCTGCTTCAACAGTTCGCTCGCCTCGCGAGCCAACGCCGAATCAGGAACGAGGTCGACGACTTGTTGCAGATAGTCACGTGCTTTGTCCGGGTTCGACTTCAAGTAGAGCTTTGCGATCCGCAATTGCGAGGCCGCGCGCTTCTCGTCGTCTTTGCCGGTTGCGGCTTTCGCACTGCTCGACTTCTTGGAACTGGAGGTGGCCTTCGTCGCCTCGGTGGAGGTGGGAACGGTCTTCACAGTAACGCCGTTGGCTTCCAACTCCTTGGCCTTGGCGGACGCTAACTCGGCAACACGCGTGTTGGGGAAACGGGTTTCGAGAGTGCGATACGCGGCCAGCGCTGACTCGGCCTTCTTTTGCGAGGCCAACAAATTGGCTTTATCCAGAGCTTCGGCCTGGGAATAGAAGTCTCGTTTGACGCGGTCCTTCTTCAACGCCGTCACGGCGAATGTGATCGGCTTGCGCATCGCGGGCAACAATACGTAAGTCCGCTCGATCTCGACAATGGCCAGCACTCCCTCAAAGGTGGTTTGGCTGTCGGCCAACTGGGCTTCGGCGTCCGTCAGCGCTTTCGTGGCGCGCTCGGTCATTTCGGCCGCCAACTGCTGAGCCAACACGGCTGGTTCGGCAAAACTCTGTGAGTCCAACACACGCGACAACTTTTGAACAGCCAATGGTACGTCTTCTTTTTCGACGAGCTTTCGAACCTCCGCGACGGTCTTTGCCAATTGCTCAAGTTGCTTCTCGGACAGGAACTTGCCGGACTCATTAAGACCGGCGGACAGGAACGCCGGCAACGGATCGGGTGTTCCGCTCTTGGCGTATAACAGCTTGCCGTCGGCTCGGACCACGAAGACCTTTGGAATGCCGTCACCGGCTGCGGGGTATTTTCCGTTCCACTGGCCCCACGTCTCGTCGTCGTCCGTGGCGACCTTGAGCAGCACGAACTGTGCTGCGAGCAGCTTGACCGCCGGTTCGTCGTTGAACCGGCTGGACAGCCGCAAACAGGGGCCTCAGGTCTTCGAGCCGGCAATCGCCAGGATCGGTCGGCCGGTTTGCTTGGACAGCGATTCGGCATCGGTGACGCTGTTGAGCACATGAAGCTGTGCCCAGGCCGAACTGGAATGGGCCAAGACCACGCACACCACCAGTAGACTCGCGCTCCACGATCGTCGCATATCTCTGCTCCTCGGATTTCGGAAGCGACAACAAACCAACAGAGTAAGCGGAAAGAACACACTCGCGACTCAATATACTGATCGACACCACACGGGGTCGCAAGGATCAAGAGGCGACACCTCTCTTTTGGCGAAACAGGGTTCGACAGTACAACACATCGCTGGTTGTCGTTGACGGAACGAGAGCAACCACCGTAATAATGTATGACGTTTGACGGCTCACCCGATGACTGCATCTGTCTCACCGAACGCCGCGTCCGCGACGTGCCACGAAAGTGGCTTGCGGTATGTCGTCGAGTCGCTGGCCTGTTTGGCGTTGGCCGTGATGCTGGTCCGAGCATTGGCGGTCGAGGGGTACATCATCTCGACTGGATCGATGGCTCCGTTTCTGTTGGGCTATCACAAGCAAGTCGTTTGCCCGGAATGTCAGTTCCCGTTCGCAGTGGGCGTGCCGGTTGAGGATGACCCAAGCGCTCACGGTCCCGTCACGTGTCCGAATTGCGGGCAAGGCCCGATTGAACTCGGCCAGGTGCCTCGCAACGAAGGAGATCAACTGCTGGTCCAAAAACTGTCGTATCTGTTCCGTCGGCCGTGGCGGTGGGAAATCGTCGTGTTTCAGAACCCAAGTCGGCCGACCCAGGCATACGTGAAGCGTGTGATCGGCTTGCCCGGTGAAGAGGTGCAGGTGCTGGCCGGGGACGTGTGGATCAATGGCGAGTTGGTTCGCAAAGACTTGGCCGAGCAACGGAGTACTCGGATTCCGATTGACTCGCACGCGCATCGGCCGCAGGGGAGAGACGACCTTCGTTGGCAAGCCGACGACGGTTGGAAGACGACGGCGAGCGGCTTTGAGTTTTCGGCCAATCGTTCTCCGGCGCACAGCACGGGAGACGGTCGGGGTGAGGGCGCGTCTTCGGATCGCGGTGAAGCTCTCGGCCCTCTCACCCTAGCCCTCTCCCCCGATGCGAGGGAGAGGGGACCGGGCAAAGACGCATCGTTGGCGTGGGTCACGTACCGCGGCGACGCACCGAAGCGAGTGGGGACACAGCCGCCGAAGTCAGTCTTGCAAACGTGGCCGGCGGACGATTATGCCTACAACGCACTGGTCGAACGCTCGACGCGCTATCTTGTGCGCGACGTGATGGCCGCGATGCAGATCGAGTTGCAACGGGGCCGGGGCGAGTTCTCACTCGTGATGAGCGACGGGCAGCAGACGTTTGAGGTGCGGCTCGCGGCGGGCGATCGCGAGCTGCGATTGTTCGTTGACGGCCACGCTCAGCCCGACGAGACCGCGAAGCTCTCCGGACCGTTGTGGCAGAACACGTTGCTGATCGAGATGTCGCTGTTCGATCGGCAATTCCTGTTCGCGCTCGGAGGGCAGACGATTTTCACTCGCAAACTGAATGGCTTCGCGGGTGAAGGCCGCAACGGCCGAAGAGCCGGTGAGGCTGCCGGCTCGAACGGCGGTTCACCGGTTCGCTTCGGAGCCCGCGATCTGCACGTCAACGTCAGTGAACTCACGTTGTATCGCGACGTGTTCTACACCCGCGGTGACGGACGACACGGCGTCGGGCAACCGCACCAACTCGGCCCCGATGAATACTTTTTCCTTGGCGACAACAGCCCCGTGTCGCTCGACAGCCGCAGTTGGGCCGACGCGGTCGTGCGCGATCACATGCTGATCGGCAAGCCGTTCTTGGTGCATTTGCCGTCTCGCCCGGGACGCGTCAAGGTCGGATCGGCCGAACTGCACATCCGCGTTCCCGACTGGTCCCGCATTCGATATATTCGCTGACCTTGTGGCGCGTTTCGATTCTTTGACCAAGCCCAAGGTTGAGCCGTCCATGCCCTTTCGCTTTTTGAATTATTTCACCGGATCGAAGGCGACTCGTCCCGCCGTGACAACTCCCTCCGTTGGAGCAAAACCAAAACTGTCAGCCAAAGATGACATCAAGAAGGCCAAAGCGCCGGGGCGGCAAGAGAGCACGCGGGAAACGATCGAATCGATCGTCGTGGCCTTCTTGCTGGCGTTTCTGTTCCGCGCGTTCGAGGCCGAGGCATTTGTCATCCCGACTGGCTCGATGGCACCCACGCTGTATGGCCGGCACAAAGAAATGGATTGCCAGCAGTGCGGCCACTTGATCACGATCGGAGCCAGCGAAGAAGTCGACGACAGCGGTTTTTTGAGAAGTCGGCTCGAGACCTGTCTGTGCCCGAACTGCCGCGCGCCGAATCCGGTCAAGGATTCTCCGGTATTTCGCGGCGACCGTATTCTGGTCAACAAGTTCCCGTATGAACTGAAAGAGCCACGGCGTTGGGACGTCGTCGTCTTCAAGTATCCGGAAGAGCCGAAGACCAACTACATCAAACGTCTGGTGGGCCTGCCGAACGAAACGCTTATGATCCGGCAAGGGGATTTGTACCGCTCCGAGAAGGACGGCGAAGCTCGCATCCTCCGCAAGACGGATCCCAACAAACAAGGCGAGTTGCAGCTCTTGATCTACGACCATGATTTCCCCGAGACGCCGTTGCTGGAACGAGGCTGGCCTTGGCGTTGGGCTGCCGTCGCGCGAATGAATGACGCCGCGAAGGAGATCGATTCCGAAACGCTCGCGACCTCCGAAGCGTCGTCCGAAAGCGACAGCATTGCCGGCTGGCGCGAGACTCGAAACGGTTGGAAGTCGCTCGACGAACAGCATGCCTTTCGGTTGGAGGGAGATCGTCTTGCCGGTGGTCAGCTTCACTGGTTGCGGTATCGGCACTTTGTCCCGACACCGGACGTGTGGCGGGTGGTGTTGAACGATGTGAACAAAGATGCTGCGGCGCCCGAAGGGTCACTGCGAGGGTTTGGTCGCGAACCGGCGAACGCGTGGCGACGGCCTCGGCCACAGTTAATCACCGATTTCTGTGGCTACAACGCTTTCTCGCCGGGCCAAGAGGTGGACCTGGACGCCTATTTCTGGGTCGGCGATTTGACGCTGGCGTGCAATGTGCTCATCGAAGATGTAGCGGATCGAGCGGAGTTGTTGCTGGAACTCAACGAAGGCGTACATCGTTATCGCTGTCGCATCGACCCTCAGACGGGGGAAGCTCAATTTTTTTCGGTCGTCTGGATGAACAGGCAAGGTGACGAAGAGGAATTGCTGGCGAAAGCTCCCACGGCGGTGACTGGTCCCGGCGAGTATCGGCTGACTTTCGCAAACGTCGACAATCGCTTGTGCCTGTGGGTCAACGGCAAGCTGATCGACTTCGGAGCGAAGGCGGAGTACCCGCTCTCCGCAGCCGAAGACTTCGGGCCGCAAGACGACGACTTGACGCCGGTTGGGATTGCGGCGCGCGGGATGAGCGTGGATGTGTCGCAACTGCGAATCTATCGCGACGTCTATTACCGCAGCAGTCACGTCCAGCAGCCGCAGGAATCCACGCCATGGGGCCACGAACTGGAAGAATGGAGTCCGAGTCCGTCACATCCACACTTGAGAAACTTGCTCAGCGAACCGACCGCATGGTACGAGGCGTACAAAGCCTCTGGCCGAGTCGCGCGGTTTGATCTTGGACCGGACGAATTCTTGATGCTGGGAGACAACAGCCCGCGCAGCAAGGACAGCCGCCTGTGGGGCAACGACCGCCGTGCCCAACATCGCCACGCGGTGCCGCGGTCGGCGCTCGTCGGCAAGGCGTTCTTTATTTACTGGCCCCACGCCCAACCGTTCCTTAACGGCGGTGAAGGCTATCCGGTGATGTACCACAAGGAACTTCGCCACGTCGGCGAGGGACTGGTCGAGAAGACCACCGACTACCCCAGCGATCGCGCGCCGTTTTATCCCAACGTCGGTCGTATGCACCGCATTCGCTAATCACATCGCAAGACGTCATCGGAGGACAACATGGCTGTTTTAGAATGCCACGGAATGGTGAAAGATTATCCCGGCAAGCGCGCGGTCGACGGCGTTGATTTCTGTGTCGATCGCGGCGAGATCGTCGGGCTGCTGGGACCGAACGGAGCGGGGAAGACGACTTCGTTCCGCATGGCCTGCGGCATGATCTCGCCCACCGAAGGCCGCGTTTATCTCAATGGAACTGACGTGACCAATTGGCCGATGTACAAGCGAGCTCAAGCCGGCATGGGCTACCTGCCGCAGGACGAGAGCATCTTCATCAAGCTGACGGTCGAGCAGAACATTCAGGCGGTGCTGGAGTATCTGCCGTTCTCGCGCGATGAACGACGCGAAAAGATCGAGCGGCTGTTAAAGGAGTTCGGCCTGACTGACAAGCGGCGGCAGATTGCCTTGACTTTGTCCGGCGGCGAGAAGCGGCGGCTGGAAATCGCGCGCTGTCTGGCAACGGAGCCGATGATTATTCTGCTGGATGAGCCGTTCACCGGTATCGCGCCACTGGTCATTCATTCGATTCAGGACATGATCGCCGAACTGCGAGACCGGGGCATCGGCATCCTGCTGACCGACCACCGCGAACGAGAGACGCTCACGATCACCGACCGCAACTACGTCATCTGCGCCGGCAAAGTGATCGCCGAAGGAGACGCCGAGACCGTGACCACCAACCCGGAAGCCCGTCTGCGCTACTTCGGTGAACGTTTTGACGCCCGTTCGATCATCCAGGGCAAAGAGGCGTTCGACGCTCAAGACGACGCCGCCTAGCACGACATCAATCAGTTGATCGCGTCGCGGCGTTGGGTCAGAGCTGGCAGGTGGTCGAGTTCACGGCGAACTCTGTTAAGTGCTTCCGAGCAAAGCTCGAATTCCTCGCCGAGATGCCGCAGCACCGGAGCTTGCAGGCGAGATTCATCGTCGTCAGCGTAGCTGGCGGCGATCAGGTACGATCGCTTGCCCATTCGGCGGTAATCGAGCAGGTAATCCTTCTGATCCGGAGCCTGCAATCGTGGCAAATGCTCGGGATAAAGCCCGATGAAGAACAGCGTGAAATCGCCCACGTGACGATGAATCTCGCGGCGCGGGCGAGCTTGCCGATGTTCAGCCTCCGCCACCATGTCGGCGACCTGAGTCAAGCGGTGCCCAGCGGGATCGCGGATGCGGAACAGCGCGTCTTGCCGCAAAAAACGCAGCAGCAGATTGACCACGTACTCGATCAGCGGCTGATCGGCGATGCCGAGTTCCGCCTCGAAGGTTTGTTCGGTCACGCCTGCGAACAATCGCCGCAGAACATCTTCACCAGAAAGCAATGGAGCCATGTTTGGCCTCCTCGCTCAGCCACTGGGAGCGACACGCAACCCGGTCGGGCTTTGTGCTCTCAGTGGCTGTCAATCACCAACGGACTAAGAGAACGGATTCAGTAATACTCGGCGCCCAGGACGATGAGCGGATGAAACTTTGTCGATCCTTCCGCCTTTTCAACATCGGCCGAGTGCGCCAAGCGCGACAAGCCGATTCTAGGACTTCTGTCAAAAGTCGGTCAAAATGATTTCCCGACTGCGGCGGAAAATTGTCACACTGAGTGTCGAATTTAACGGCTGAGAGTCGCTCCAAGTTCGGTAACCTCGGAAGTAGCGATACTCGCAAAAGTTCGGACAATCGATCACAGTCCGAGACATCAAGGGGACATGTCATGCAACTGACGTTCTTCGGTGCGGCCGGCGAGGTCACAGGCAGTCAGCATCTGTTGGAAACGGACAAGCGTCGCCTGCTCTTGGACTGCGGCCTGTTTCAGGGACGCCGAGCGGAAGCTCGAACAAAGAACGAGCGGTTTCATTGCGACCCCAAGCGGCTCGACGCCGTGATTCTTTCGCATGCTCACATTGATCACTGCGGCAATCTTCCAGGGCTGCATCGCGCGGGGTTTCGCGGGCCGGTATTCTGCACTCCGGCGACGGCCGACGTCGCCGAGATCATGCTCGAGGACAGCGCTCGCATCGCGGTGGAAGATGCGAAATACTTGCGCGGCCGATTGCGCCACGGACATCCATCGATCGAGCCGCTGTACACCGAACGGGACGTCCGAGAACTCGTCAAGTGCTTCGAGCCGCTGCCGTACGGAGAATGGCACGAGCTATCGACAGACGTGCGCATCCGATTTCACGACGCTGGACACATTCTCGGCTCAGCCATCACGGAGATGGAAGTCTCCGATGCTGGCGAGATGCGGCACGTCGTCTTCACCGGCGATCTCGGCCGGCGCAGCCTGCCGTTGCTACGCGATCCCGAACTCATCGACGGCTGCGACGTGCTCATCACCGAATCGACGTACGGTAACCGAGTGCATGCCTCGCCGGACGACCTCAAGGCCGAATTGCTCCGAATTCTGAAAAAGGCGATTGCGATTGAAGGCAAAGTGGTGATTCCCGCATTCAGCCTCGGCCGCACCCAGTGTTTGGTCTATTTCCTGAATCAGTTGGCGAATGAAGGACGGCTGCCGCACATTCCGGTTTATGTCGATAGCCCGTTATCGCGCCGATTGACCAAGGTGTATCGGTACTACCAAGACATCATGGATAGCGAAGTGCAGGAGCAACGCTCCGCGGACCCGGACCCGTTTGGCTTTCGCGGCCTGACGTACGTCGCCACCACGCAAGAAAGCATCGAACTCAACAACCGTCGCGGCCCGTTCGTGGTCATTGCCGCCAGCGGCATGTGCGAAAGCGGCCGAGTAACACATCACCTGCGACACTCCGTCGGCAGCGAACGAAACACGATCGTGATGATCGGCTTCCAGGCCGAACACACGCTGGGTCGACGGCTTGTTGAGCGACAGCCGAAGGTCCGCATCTTCGACCGTGAGTTGGAACTGCGAGCAAAGGTCGAAACGCTCAGCGGTCTGTCGGCTCACGCAGACGCCGAGGACTTTCGCTGGTGGTTCGGCCACATGGCCAAGCACGGCGGCATCGGTCAGGCCTTCATCGTCCACGGCGAATCCGCGTCTGCGACCGCCGTCGCACAACTCTTGCACGATCAGTGCAACGAAGACCCCATCATCCCGCAGTTCAAGCAGTCGTTCACGATCAAGTGAGTCTACTGCGCACGTTCGTCTTTCCGATTCCCTCTCCCCCGCATCGGGGGAGAGGGTCACCCTTTGCATGAGCAACGATTGCAGGTGACTCGGCGAGGACTTTTCGGCAGTGCGGCCGTCGGGCTGGGTGTGACCGCGTTGGGGTCTCTGCTCGCAACAGATCTCTCCGCCGCAGATGCCACAAGCTCTCCGAAGCAAAAGCAATTCGGCGGCCCGCCCGACCTGCCGCATCATCCGCCAAAGCGGACAAATCTTCTACGTCTTCTATTGGGGCAGCGACTTCCTGCCGTCGAAGTATCAAGGGGTGAAGTTCCGCGGCAGCGGCGAGCCGGTGCTGTACCTCTCGAACCCGGACGGCATGAGCCGCGAGGTGCGACGCGGACTGCTCGACGATCTGCGAGCGCTCAATGAGGCGAAGTTCGCGGAGGTCGGCGACCCGGAGATCGTCACGCGGATCGCGCAGTACGAGATGGTGTACAAGATGCAGGCCAGCGTTCCGGAGCTAACCGACTTCTCCACCGAGCCGAAGCACGTCCTGGAGAGTTATGGACCTGACGTCACTCGACAAGGATCGTTTGCCTACAACTGATGCGAGCTCTTGAACTACTGGTTTTTCAGTTGACAACTACGGATTCAGCCGTAGACTGCCGCCTCGTGGAGTCGTGGAGACATACTTTGGGCACTCTGGCATGACTGTCGACGGGCAAGAGTACCCGTCCCACGAACTGGCGTTTTGAAAGGCGATCCTCATGGCGAGACCGAAAACGCCGCATCCGACTGCGGCGGAATTGGAAGTGTTGCAAATCCTGTGGGAGCGGGGGCCGAGTACCGTCCGAGAAGTGCTGGAAACGCTCCCCAGAGAACGAGCCTACACGTCGGTGATGAGTCTGCTGAACGTGATGTTCGAGAAACTGCTCGTGACACGCCAGCCGGAAGGCCGAGCGTTTCGGTACTCCGCCAGACATCAGTCGGAACATCACGAGGGCAAACTGCTGGGCGATCTGCTGGAGCGGGTCTTCTCCGGCTCGGCCACCGCGCTCGTCGCCCGGCTCCTGGAACAAGCGAAACCGACTGAGGCGGAGTTGGCGGAGATTCGCAAGCTCATCAAAGACCACAAACGCTAATTTGGACTGCGGTGGCTCGACACCGCTTTGGAATCGCTGCGGAGCGGCTTTTGTTTTCGGAATCGTCACGCGTCTCAAAGGGCTTCGCCCAAAGTTCCAAAGCGGTGTCGACGTACCCTCTGGGTCGCACAGCACTCCGAAAGGAGCCTCATATGTCTTGGCTTCCCGAAACAATCCAAGAACGGCTCGTGATCGTCCTGGCTCACTTCGTCTGGCAGGGCACCGCCGTCGCGGTCGTGCTGGCCGCGCTGGTCGCGGTGCTGAACATCAAACGGCCGAGCGTGCGGTATGCGAGCAGCCTGCTGGCATTCCTGCTGATGTCGGTGTGTCCGGTCGTGACATGGTTCGTCGTACTGGACTTTGGAGTGCGGGGTGTCAGTCCCGCTTTGGATCAACCGCGAGAACAACTCGCAATCTCGGCCAGCGCCGACCCGTCCAACCATGGAGTGCGGTGGCCCGACACCGCCCTCCATTCGTCGCGCGAACCGCGTTCCAACGTTTCCGATGTCGATATTGAAACTGATGGAGGGCGGCGTCCAGCCGCCGCACTCCAGGGTGATGTTTCCGAGACGTCTTGGCTCGACAGGTTTCGCATGTACCAACCGTGGATCATCGGCGTCTGGTTGTGTGGCGTCGGAGTGCTCAGCCTGAGACTGCTGTTGGGAGCGATCGGAATTTGGCGTTGGCGTCGCGCGGTCGAAGTCTTACCAGATACGATCGCACCAACCATCGAGCGGTTGTGTGCCACACTGTCGATGCAGCAGCCTCGCGTGCGAATCTGCCGTCGAGTGGCCGAAGCGGTCGCGGTCGGCCTGTTCAAGCCGATGATTCTGCTCCCGGCCGCATGGGTTACGGAGTTGCCGGCGGACATGCTGGAAGCGGTGCTCGCGCACGAGCTGGCTCATGTGCGGCGACTGGACCTGTGGGTGAACCTGCTACAACGGATTGTCGAGACGTTATTGTTTTATCATCCAGCGGTGTGGTGGCTGTCGCGCCGCCTGCGCATCGAACGCGAGCTGTGCTGCGACGACCTCGCCGTCACCGCCACGAACAACCGCCTCCGTTACGCCGAAACGCTGGAGTACGTCGCTCGGCTGAGCTGCGCTGGGCGCGGGTCTCCTGACCCCGCCCTCGCCGTCGCAATAAGCAGCCGCGAAGGTGTGTTGCTGCACCGCGTGAGACAACTTCTCGGCGTGACCCCGCCGTCCCGCACCGGCAGCGCCTGGCTCGCCGGCTTGCTGACGCTCGGCATCGTGCTGACGATCGCACTCGGCACGTTCGTGTCTTCGCGAGCCGAGACGGAACCGCCGCTCGCCGAACGCGACTTCAGCGGTGGGCGCGGGTCTCCCGACCCCGCTCTCGACTCGACTGTACGTCTCTCGAATTCGGAAGGCGAAACGAACAAGGCATCCGACGCAAACGGAGACCTGCGATCCAACCCAGCGGCGGCGTCGGGCGACCCGCGCCGAGCGCAAGAAACCATTGAGAAAGGAAACGCTCAGAAAAGAGTTACTGTGATCGCGCTGGACGGCTACGTACTTTCCATCGACCAACGACGCGGAGTTGCGGTGATCGGTCTCGGTCTGGACGATGCCGTCCAGAAACTCATGAAGTTCGAGGTTCGAGCGAAAGCGCTAGCGAACGGCAAAGCGGGTGTGCCGGTCGTGAAGGGGAGGGTCGAAGTCACGCGGATCATCGATCAGAACACGTCGGAAGTTCGCATCCTCAATGAGAACGCGGCGAACAAGATTGCCAAGGGGGACACGGTGGTCGCGGTATCGTTACCGTCAAACATTGAGCGGGACCATCAGAAAGTGGTGGATGCGCTTGACCAAGTAGGGTCGTATGAGTTCGCCGACACGCCGTTGCACAAGGTTCTGGATTTCTTTCGGCGTGACTGGCCCAATGTGGCGATTCAAGTGGACCCGTTGCCGGAGGCCGCGATGCAGACGCGCATCACGTTTCAGACGAAGGGTGACGAGTTTGAATACGTCCTGGCCGCCGCGTTGGATCAGGCGAAGCTGAGCTACTGCGTGCATTCGGTGTGGCTGGTGGTCGGAACGGCCGACGAGATTCGTGGGCGTGGCTACGCCGTGCCGGAGAGTTTTTCGGAACTCATCACGAAGCTGAAACAGGCTGAAGACGGCATTCGCTGGGAAAGGATTCTGCGAGGGACAGTCGAAGCGGCGGACCTCGCATCGCTTCCGAAGGTGCTCAAGTTGTTGGAACACACGGAGCCGGTCGTTCAGCGCGAGGCGTTGCGCGTGTTACTGCGATTCGGTGGGCGCGCAAGTTCCGCGCAAGCGGCGGCACTGAAGTTGACGGCCGCGAAGGATCGCGGTGTCCGACGAGTCGCTTGGCGAGCGTTCGCGGCGACCGGCTTGAACGATCCGAAGACGCTGCCTTGCATCGCTCAGGCTTGGAATTCTGGCGATCGGGAAGTGCGGGATGACCTGTTCGAATTGGTCGCGCTGTTCGGCAACCACGAAGCTCAGATGCGGACCACCTATGAACACATCACGCCCGAACTCCGCCAGCACTTGATGTGGACGATCGGCGATCCCGACGAGTCGCAGCGAGACTTAGTGATGCTCGGATTGAAGGACGGTCAGCCCGCGATGCGCGCCGCCGCGCTGAAACACGGACTGCAAAACGCTCGTTATTCCGAGCCGATCATTCGGCAGTTGCAGCTCATGCTCAAAGACGCCGATCCGCTCTGCCGAGTCCTTGCAGCCGGGCACTTACTCAAGCTCGCTGACAGCTATTCGCCGGCGCTGACTCTGTTGATCGCCGAAGGCTCGAAAGACAACGTCCCGGACGAGGTCAACCTCGCGGCCCTAAGCGCGTTCCAATGGCTGAGTCTCGAAATCGGACAGAAGGTCAGTCAGTCACTGGAAGAAACCCGGCGAACCGCCACGTCGGAGAAGACGAAACAGTTTTGTCGCCGGGCCATGACAATCATCGCCCGCCACCGAATGCAGACTGAACACAATCGAACAGGCAACTCCGTGAAGGACATTGATGCCGAGGAGAAGGCATTGCGTGGTCAGATTCGTTGGGTGGATCGATCGAATGCTCTGGCGTGGATCAACCTCGGTGAGGCGGACTCGGTCAAGAAGCGGATGAAGTTCGAGGTTCATGCGAAGGCTCCAGCGGACGGCAAGGCTGGTGCGCCCGTCGTGAAGGGGACTGTCGAAGTCACTCGAATCATCGACGCTCACACGTCCGAAGTTCGCATCCTCACTGAGGAGCCCGGTTTTGGTCTGGCCAAAAATGATGACGTCGTCTGCGTCTACTCGCCGCCCGACAAGCCGCCCGACAAACAGAAAGCCAACGCGTTAGACTGGCTGTTGGCCGAGCAGCTCGGTAAGGCTCCTCCCGTAAGAAGTTATTATTACGACGCAAACAAACCGCGAGACGCTGCCAGAATAAAACCGACGACATCACTAGGACGTACCTCGCCGGTTTTCAATGGCGGCAGTCGGCGGAGCCAGGAGACTCACACCGAGCGTTAGCCGAAGGTTGTTGGTTGTTTGTCTTGGTCGCAGAGCGACCGCCGATGGTAGCCGTGGGTTTCAACCCACGGTTAACGAACCCACCGAACGATTTCGTCGCGTAGCGACGATTGAACCGTCGCCGTGCCATCGGCCGCCGATTTGATGCGTGTCGCCACCCGTGATTCAATCGTCGCTCCGCGACGAACCAATGGCGCGTCATTGTGATCCGTGGGTTGAAACCCACGGCTACCGTCGGATGTCGCTCTGCGACAAACACTGCACGCCAATGCCTTTTCCTCCACATTCCTCAACGGCCGATTGCCCCCGCATCACTGCCGCCGCATTGGCCGCGCTGGCCGACCTCCTCGCGCTGGAGATGCTGCACCTGAACGCCACCCCGTTCACCGCGCTCAAGCGAGCGATGCAGACGATGGCGACTGAGATTCACGACACGACGACGCTCAACGTCGTTTCGGCCGACGCCGCAAACCTCTGTGCGTTGATCGTCAGACGTAGTGATCCGAACTACTTCGACGGCGACCTCTTCGCTACGGACTTTTTCGTTCGCGTCGGCTTGCGTGTTTTCGCCGATCCTGACTCGCGCTTTTGTCGTGTCGCCTGCAATACGGACTCGATCGTCGCGATGTACTTCTTCGCCGGCACACGGCGGATTGCTTCGCCGATGACGTCGAGCGCGAGGTCTTCCAGCTTGCGAAACCGGATGCAGCTCTTGCCCATGTCGAGCTTCTTGCCGGTCTTGGCCCACTCCGAGTGGAACCACGGGGCCTCGCTCCCCGACCCGTAGAGCGACATCGCATACAGCGACATGTAATTCTTCTGAGACGCGAGGCACACGAACGGCAGCGGCTGCTTGGGATCGCAGTGATATCCACCAGGATAAACGCGATGCGGCACGTAATACCCAATCATGCCGTACTGCATTCCTTCCTCGTAGTCCTTGTCGAGGTTCTTCAGGATCACCTTTCGCACCACAGAGATGGCCGCGCGGCGATCGTCTGGCAATTCAGCGAGATACTGTTCGACGGTCGTGGCTTGGCTTTGCATGGGAAACTCC
>CAZPUJ010000339.1:0-4283 GCA_964589725.1 uncultured Planctomycetaceae bacterium | reverse complement strand
GGGATGTTCTCGTTCTGGGCGATCATCGCGCTCATCATTTTCGGCTACTTGTTCATGAACATATTTTTTGCGAGTAGCTCCGGCCCTTGTGGCCGTTCTTCGTCCAGCGGATGCGGCACAAGGCCGCAAGCTACGTGAATGTCTCACAATTGGCCGAGTGAGCCATATGGCATGGTTACCACGCCGGAAAGCAGTTGACCACGCCCTTCGCAAGGCTCAGGACGTGCCACCCAACTGCGTCGGCATTACTGCCAGATATCCGATGTCGAGTCGCCGTGTGGAAACCGAATCTCGTGGGCGCGGGCGGGGCCGTCGGGTTCGTTGGCGAAGTCGACGTGGAACTTTTCGTTCAGCGTCAGGCCGCCTTTGTCGGTGTCACAATCGACAGCGAGCAGATACGAACCCTGCTTGGCGATCTGCGGGTAGAACTGGTTGTCCCAACTGCTGAACAGCGAATTGGTCACATACAGCCGCCGGCCGTCGAGGCTGAGTTGCAGCATCTGCGGGCCGCCGGTCAGGGTTTTTCCGCGGACTTCAGGCGACTTGCCGAGCACGCCACCCAGCCACAACTGACCGGCGAGCCGTGGCTTTGACAGGTCGCTCACGTCGTACTGACGGATGTCGCCGTGCAACCAGTTCGAGAAGTACAGCCAGCGGTCGTCGAGCGACAGTACGAGATCCGTGATCAGGCCCGGGACGGGAATCGTCCAGCCCTTGGCTTCTTGCGTGGGAACCTCGATCACTTTCTCGACCTTCCAGTCGTCACCTTCGCGGAACCAATGCCACATCACGCTCGATAGTGCCGCCCCGACAAAACCGTGCGTGCTGGCGGGGTCGTGATGGAACCGGACCTCCAGCGGGATCAGCCCCTTCTCGCCCAGGTCGATGCTCTTGGTGATGCGCCGTTCCTTCCAGTCCCAGAAATGCAGATGTTGGCCGTACTTACCAGCCTGGACATCTTCGAGCTTGAAGCCCGGTCGAGTCGTGCTCGGTGCGGCCCACTCGCTGCTGACCATCACGTTGTGACGCGGCTGATACCAGAAGTCGTAGTTGAACCGCATCCCCTCGCGGCTGGCTTCCCAGTGCCCGGCGATCTCGAACTGGTCGTCGAGCAGCAGGAAGCCTCCCGGCCCGTCGAGGTTCTCGTTGCCGAGCATCGAGATCATAATCTGACCATCGGCCAGACAGTGAACCGTGTGCGGAGCCGTCAGCTTGGCCTTGCGAACCACCTCGGCTGGTTCGATGACCTTATGCAACTTCGGCTCGCGGGGGTTGGCGGTATCGACGACATGGATTCTTCCAGAGACCAAGCCGGGAATGATGAGGAATCGCCGTTCTCGCTCCCCGTGGCAACTGGCGCAGGCGTTCCAGCCAAAGTGATGCAATTCATCGCCGACGTGCGGCATCTTCAGTCGATGGATGATTTGTGAGTAGCTTTTCGATTTCGAGTTGAGGTCGATCGTGGCGAGGTAATCCGGCTTGCTGACGCCGGTCCCGGCGTAGGTCGCGACAACGTACGCCAATTCCTCACGTGGTGACTTGATAGCTTCCGCTGGCGAGGCGAAGGTGCGGTCCTGATCGCGAGGCGGAGCAGCCGTCAAGACACGACTGCCAACAAGCATTGGTCCAGCCGCCAGCGCGGCCGAGGTTAGAAATTCGCGTCGCTTCATGATGATCCTCCGAGTGTCGTTGTGTCTGCGATGCAACAGTTCAGAACGCTCGCGTCAACCTCTCCCCGTGAGAGAGAAACGGCCGGCTAATTGGTCCGGTTAAGTGGTCTGTGCAGTTATACAAGCCCGATGCGCAAGCGAGGGACTTCTGCCGTTTTCTCGCTCGCGCTTCGGGCTTGTATTTGAACCAAGACGCAGATTGTGGAATTAGCCAGCCGTGGTGAGAGAGATGGTCGGGCGCTATGCTAGAATCTCCTTCACGACATGCCCAAACACGTCGGTGAGGCGCATGTCACGGCCGCCGAAGCGGAAGGTTTGTTGAGTGTGATCGACACCGAGTAGGTGCAGCATCGTCGCGTGCAGGTCGTGCATCTCCATGCGGTTTTCGACGACCTTGTAGCCGAATTCGTCGGTAGCTCCGTAGATCGTCCCGCCCTTGGCGCCGCCGCCGGCCATCCAAATCGAGAAGCCGTATTGGTTGTGGTCGCGGCCATCGGAACCTTGAGCGAACGGCGTGCGACCGAACTCTCCCGACCACACGACCAGCGTGCTGTCGAGCAAACCACACTGCTTCAAGTCCGTCAGCAACCCTGCGATGGGCTGATCGACGGCCAGAGCGTTCTTCGTGTGGCCGTCCTTCAGGTTCGAATGCTGGTCCCAGCGATCGCCGTTGCCGCCGGGACAAGTCAGCTCGATGAACCGCACGCCGCGCTCGACAAGCCGCCGCGCGAGCAAACAAACTCGGCCGAAGATTTGCGTGTTCTTGAAGTCGGCGTTCAGGCCGTACATGTCGAGCGTGGCTTTGGTCTCGCTTGATAAGTCCATGAGGTCTGGCACCGCCATTTGCATCCGAGCGGCTAGTTCATAGTTGGCGATCGCCGATTCGAGGGCATCGAAGTGACCGACTTGATCCAGAACCTTGCGGTCCAGCGACCGCATCAAGGCGAGCTTGCGTTGCTGCGATTCGGCGGAAGGCTCTTGCCGCTTGATGTTCGCGACCGGCGGATCGCTCGCGCCGAAGATCGAGCCTTGATAACTCGCGGGAAGAAATCCGCTGTTGAAGTTGTCCAAGCCTCCCGGCGGGATCAAACCGCCATTTAAGACCACGAACCCCGGCAGGTCTTGGCATTCGCTGCCGAGACCGTACCCGACCCACGCTCCCATGCTGGGCCGACCTTGCTGACCGTGGCCGGTGTGCAGGAAATAGTTGGCATTCGTGTGCTCTGGAAACTGCGACGTCATCGACCGAATCACCGCGAGATCATCGACGTGCCGGGCCACGAACGGAAATAGATCGCTAACCGGAGTGCCGCTCTGCCCGTACTGCTGGAACTTCCACGGACTGGCCAGCGTGTTGCCGATGTTGTTGAACTGCGTCGGCTCGATCTTGGTGGCGAACGGCTTGCCATTGTCTTTGTCGAGTCGCGGCTTCGGATCAAACGAGTCGACTTGCGACACTCCGCCGTCCATGTACAGAAAGATGACCGACTTTGCCTTCGCATCGAAATGGGGCTTGCGCGGCGCGAAGGGATTTTTCTCCGAAGCACTCGACGCACTCGCTCCAAACGCCGGCTCATTCAACAAAGTCGCAAACGCGACGGCTCCAAAGCCGTTTGCACAAGTCGTCAACATCTCCCGCCGAGTGACCGACGGCGACACGAATCGTTGGCAATGATGGGCCACGTCCGTTGCACTCCAGAAAATTTACTCGGGCCGACGGTTGCGCCGTCGCCGTTTACGGGAAGGCTTGCATTCACGCAATCGTTGATCAAAGCGTTCTCGGACAATCTCCCAGGGGACGAGTTTTTCGGGATGTTCTTCAGCGTCCTGTATCCGCCGTTCCAATTCAGCCGCGAACTCCGGTAAGTCTGCGTACCACAACCCATCGGGAGCAACATGATCCTGGATGCTGTCGCGAATCTTGAGCATCAGATCGCGCCGGACCGCGACGGGAAGTTGCAGGACGGCATCGAATAGTTCCGCAGTTGTCATGATTCGGCGGTATTCAATTCAGTTCTACATACTGGCCCGGCTGGACTATATCGACTGCGTGGGCAATTTCCGTTGTCCGATTTTTCAGGGTGGGCCAGTCGTTCGTCGGAAGTACCACGACGGCGATCGCTCGGTTCTTCAGATTCTGTTGATACTGTAAGTTTTTGTCGGACGTGAGAAACACGTCAAATCCGCCGGCCGCGGCTGCGATCAAGAGTTCGCCGTTCTTTAACGCACCCCAGCCTTCATCCTGAGCGCGGCGGACGTTGTGCTTGGACAAGCATTTTCGCAGTGGCCGGGGTACGCAAGTGTCGAACAAAACTCTCTTCATGCGGCAGGCTTCGCGAACTGTTGTTTCGAGTACTCCAGCACGGCGACGGCTTGCTCACGGGTCACTTCCGGGAAGCAATCCAGGAATTCGTTGAGGCTCAATCCAGACTCCAAATTGTTGAACAGGGCATCGACGGGACAGCGCGTCCCCGCGAAGCACGGTGCTCCGCTCAAGCGATCGGGGTCAACCCAGATCGGCAAATCCGGTGGATAGGTCGGGCTGAAACTCATCATGGCAGGTGACTCCGGTCACAACTCACTTCACGAACACGAATTCTTTGACATTGAACA
>CAZPUJ010000338.1:0-25856 GCA_964589725.1 uncultured Planctomycetaceae bacterium | reverse complement strand
ACGCTGCTCGTTTCGCAGACCGCCGGGTTCAACGAACTCAAACAAGGGGGCGCGAACTTTGTGCTCGGCAATGCGTTCTCGTTCGGACGACTGAATCCACAGCAGACGGGGCCGAACCTTAATCCGCGCGGAGCGGCATCGACCGGGCTCAAAGTCTTCGACCAGGCGATCGCCGCTAATCTGCCAACGATCGTTTACATGTACTGGACCGGGTACGTCACGCATAAGCCATTTGGCTCGATGAAGAGCTGGGGCAACTTGGAGATGAACGAAGCGATGCGGCTGCTGAGCTTTCACACGGCACAGCGGCTGCGGCGTTTCGCGACGAACGTGGTCAGCATCGGCACGCTGGATGAGCCGGGTCTCGCCTGGGGCAAAACTCCGGCGGGAGGCACCGCATCCGGCTTCCCCGATTGGGACGAGCAACCGTGGTACGAACAGCGCGGCTGGAAATTCACCAACGATCCCGCGTCGCGGCCGAACGACGACTGGTTGAACTACATGCGCATCCGCTGCGAGATCATGAAGGAATGTCAGCGGCAGGCGCGTCGCGATCTGAGGACCGTTTGGCCGCAGGCGTCGTTCAGCACGGACCTGTATGCGCCGCACGCGATCATGGACGGCACCGACCCGCTGAACCAAGAAGTCAATGACATCCCTTCCTCGCACGTCTTCGTTGATTGGGGAATTGACCGGCTGGGTGCGTACAGCGGCGTGCAGTTGGAGAAGTCGCACGATCCGACCTCGCGCATGGCCCACGCGATGAACGGGCAGCTCTTTGGCGAGGTCGTACCGCAGCCGCAGCAGACGTACGCATATCGAGCCTGCATGAACGGTATGCTGGCCGCCGGCCTGACAAGTAATTGGTGGCTCAACATGACCGGCATGAAGCCGCAAGACCTTGCCGATGTCAACAACGCCGCGAAGCGCATCGGCCCGGTGCTTAAGGAGACGGTGTTTACCGGCCACGACGTCGCCGTGCTGTGGAGCTTTACCGAAATCGCGATGCGCGAGAAAGAGATCACCGCCAAAGAAGCCGCCAAGAAAACCGGCGAGCCAATCAAGTTAATGATCGCCTCGCTCCCGGAGAACACCGCGCTCAAGGGCAAAGAGATCGACATCAACGCCTACAACATCGGCGGCGATTACAAAGAGACGGTGCTCACGGCACATTACGCCTTGTCACGAGCGGGATTTCCCGCCCAAATCGTTCACGAGCGAACCCTGCCGACCGGCGTGCTGAAGACCTACAAAACGCTCGTCATCGTCGGCCAAACGCACGCGCTTCCGGATCCTATTCAAGAGTCGCTGCGCCAGTTCGTCGCCGCCGGCGGACGAATCGTCGTGGACAAGAGCACGACCCTAACGTTCGACAACGCGATCGTCGCCGACATCGATCTCAAAGGCTTGTCGTATCGCTGGAGCGTCCTGTACCTGCAAGACGCGAAGTCGTTCCAAACGCCGCGCGAAGCCAGCAGCTACCAAACGAACCACTTCATGGACGAGCCGGTCCGCAACGCCGTCGCCCCGTTCAAAGCCGCGATGAAACAAACGGCCTCGAAGTCGTGGGCGCAGACCGACTCGAACGAGCTGCTCATCGAACATCAAATGGCTGGTGAGGGAACGATCGTGCTGGCTGTCAACGGCTACGAAGAACTGCCGCCGATCGCCGACGACAAGAGGCACGCAATCTACAACTATGCCCCGCATCAAGCCTCGTTGCAATTGCCGACGACGCAAACCACAGTCGTCCATATGCTCGAAGGGTACGATTTCTCGAAATCCCACAAAGTGACCGATCCACAGTCACCGATCGCAACGAAGTTTGAGCCGGGCGAGATGAAAGTCTTCTTCCTCGCCCCGCGCGAGCCGCAAGGTCTCGACGTGCAAGCGGCCGTTCACCAAGGGACGCTTACCGTCGAAGCGACGTTACGTAAGCTGAGCATGCCGTGGCCGCTGACGATCTCGATTGCTGATCCCGCCGGCCGCGAGTTGTATCGACTTCACCGTTCGACCAATTTGACCGGCAAATACCAGGAAATGTTTCCGCTGGGTGCCAACACGGCGGCGGGCGACTACTTGATCAAAATCACCAGCCCGGTCGCGAACTTGGCCGGTGAAACCAAGGCCGCACACACGGCGATGTCACGCATGCCGCGAGCCGTCTCATCCGTGCGCGTGTTCGATGCTGAACGACTGCAAGATTTCCTCAAGACCAAGCCGGAGGTCGTCGTCGCCGTCGAGTCCGATCACCCGCCGGAGATCATCAAAACCTTGGTCGATCGGCTGACGACCGCCGGGTTGAAAGTCTCGGTGAAGCACGAATCTGACTCGCTGCGCAAGGTCGCGTATCCGCGCGTTTGGAATCCGTACGCCAAAGTTTTCGCCGTCGATCCCAATGGCCCTCAGTTCAAGATCCCCGCCGATAAGCACATCACGCTCAGCACGGCCGCCGACGGCACGCTGACCGCGAAGACGTCCGACGACAAGGATGTCACCGCTGATTGGCGACTCCCCGACCGATTCGTCACGGTCGCGGGCGAGGGCTTTGTGGATTTCAGTGGCGACGTCGAATTGTGTTACGAACCGGGCGTGATGTTGCAAATCGACGACAAGCGACAAATCCGTCCGCTCAACGCCGTCGTGCGCGAAGAGAGAACGACGGCCGAATTTCGCGCTCGCTGGGCAAAATCGTGGTCAAAGCTGACATCGCACGTCGGCGCGTATCAATTGCCGGCGCAATTACCCGACGCGTACACGACCGACAGCCACTTGATCGTGCTCGGCAGTAGCCGGACCAGCCGCACAGTGGCCGTGCTGCAAGCCAGCGAATTGCTGCCTCAAATCGCCGACGACAAATATCCCGGTCCCGGCGGAGTGCTCGTCAGTTTGTGTTGGAGCCCGTTTGCGGTTGAGAAGAACGTGATCGTCATCGCCGGAACCGACAACGCCGGATTGAAGGCGGGTGTCGAACGACTGATCCGTTTGATGAAGTAAGCAATCGCCAAGCACGACTGGGTGCTCGAGTGGTTCGACGAGCGGCTGATGTCTTGGATGGAATTCGGGTAATCAGTATCTTGCTCGCGGCGCGGAGGACGGCTTTTTTTATATCGCCTGAACGGAGGCATGGCATGGGACGGATCGCTCAGAATCTGACGAAGACATTTCTTCGCGAAGTGCGCAAGACCAAGCGGGCGGCGAAAGGATTCACGGATGGGTTGCCGTTTGATCTACCGACGATGGAGGAACTGGCGAAGGAACTGCATGACCCGCAGCACGTCCTTTACGTGGCTGCTCAGCAGTTTTCGTCGGCGTTTGCGGAATCGGTCTCTGGGCTGCCGGAGTTTGCCGAGTACGCGGCCATCGTGGGGAAGGCCGAGGATGATTACCTGCCGAACGGGCCGCCCATCAGCCCGTTGACGCGCTCGTACTTCTCCACGTGGGCGTTCTTCGACGTTCGATTCGGTGCGGATCACGAGTCGGTCGGCAGTTGTCTCGTGGACTTGTTGAAGGCGATGAACGGCCCCGACCTGATGGTCGTTACGCTTGAAAAACTCAGCGCGTCACGGATGGGGGTTTACGAGCACGTGGGCTTGGATGGTCCGCACGTGCGATTGCGGGAGCTTCTGAGCGGCGATGAGTTCGTGTGCCATTCGACGTCGGGCTATCAGGGCCAAACTGGCGAGCTGTGGTACATGCGTCTGTGCCCGCCGGTCGCTGAGTCGTTCGACTATCACATCGTCTTGACCACTCCGTATGTGCTCATCGGCTCGTCGCGGGAGGATTGGACGGCGTTCCTCAACCGGTCGCTGCTCGATGCGGCGGACAAGCCGCAGGGGTTGCAGGACTTGCTCAAGTACGGCAGCGCCCGTGTGAACTGGTGCGAGTTCGTCTTTCAGGCGTATCACCATCACCAATACGATGCGATTTTTCTCACCGGCCTGCCCGACGTGGCCGGCAGTCTGCCACACTCGCCGCTGCGCGAGGCGCTCGACGAGCCGTCTCACTCGGGACCGCAGTCATCATCGGACGACGAACGCGCGTCGTCAGGCAACGTCGACAAACGGCTGCGATTCAAGCTGACCGAAGCTCAACGAAAAGTCATGGCCGAACTATGTCCCGATCTTTCGTCACGGCTGAAGCTCGATGAGAAGAACCAACGCAGCGTCGAGCTGACGCGCCGCGAGTTGGATCGCGTGCTGGAACTGGCACGAGCGGCATTGTCGGAAGCGCAAAGTTTTCGAAGGCTCACACTGCACAAGGTGGTGCAGGCTTTGGCCGACGCGACACCGCAACAATCGCCTGAACAACGGACTCCACGACGATCGAGCGAGCAATCGGTCTTCGAGCCAGTCGCTGGCCGCGCTGCGTCCGCCCGCTCGTCCCGCAACCCGCGCAGCTCGACGGCGACTCGGCAGGTCTATCAATTTCGCGTCGAATTGAGCGGCACCCAGCCGCCGATTTGGCGTCGCATCCAGGTGGAGGACTGCACGCTGGAAGCACTGCACCTCGCCATTCAAGGCGCGATGGGTTGGGACGACAGCCATTTGTATGAGTTCGACGTCCGCGGCGTGTGTTACACCTCCAGGCCACCGGTTAATCATCCCCTCGGCTGGGTCGGGGACGATGACCTCGACAGCGAGGACGCCGGAAGCGTGCGGATCACCGAGCTGATGCCGTCGAACCATCGCTTGCAGTTGCGGTACGTTTACGACTTTGGCGACTCTTGGGAGCATGTCGTGAAGTTCGAGCAGATCCTGAACGCCACACCAGGCACTCGATATCCGTTGTGCATTGACGGTGCCCGCGCTTGCCCTCCTGAAGATTGCGGCGGCCTTTACGGTTACTTCGACTTCGTGGCGGCGATCACAGACCCACGGCACGAGCAGCACGAAGAGATGTTGGACTGGCATGGCCCCTACAACCCAGAAGCCTTCGACGTCTCAACCGCAACGAAAACGATGCGGAAATTCGGACGCCTGGGGATGTCCTGAAGCTCGTCGTGACCCGATTCATCGGGACGAGGAACTGATCGGGACGTGGAGCTGATCGGGACGTGGCCCGGTGTGTTCATGTTGGAACCATGACGGGACGCGATTCCACTCGCCGCGTGCCTGTATCGTTCCGCCGTGGCCGAATTGTCAGACGTGCTTGTGACTGGAACTGGTCGAGTCCTACAATCAAGTGCGATGCCTGTAAGCGTTGCTGACGGCGTTCGCATCCGGCCAGCGGAACCGCGAGCGGCTGATTCCAGAGGACTAATGATGGACTTGCGCGGCGAGGGTTCCATTCTGTTAGTCTCGTGCTACGAGCTAGGGCACCAACCGCTCGGTGTGGCAATGCCCTTGGGATTTCTGCGGCGCGCGGGTTACTTGCCGGTGGCGATCGATATCGCGGTCGAGAAATTTGGTGCGAATATCGCCGCGCGGGCACGTTTCGTCGGGATTTCCGTGCCCATGCATACGGCCATGCGGCTGGGCGTGCGAGTGATCGAGCGGCTGCGCGAGACCAATCCGAACTGCCACATCTGCTGCTATGGCCTCTATGCCGCGTTGAATTCCGAGTACCTGCTGGCTCACGGCGCGGACTCGTGTATCGGTGGCGAGTACGAAGGGTCGCTGGTCGCGCTGGTGGAGTCGTTGGAACAAGAAACCAATGGCCAAGTCGCGGGCGTGATTCGGCTTCATCAACCGGTGGGACCGTCTCTCGTGCGGTTGCCGTTTGCGATTCCCGAACGTGATGTGCTGCCGACTCTGGATCAATACGCCCAATTGGAACACAACGGCCAGCGCCGCACGGCGGGTTACGTCGAAGCCAGCCGCGGTTGTTTGCATTTATGCACACACTGCCCCATCCCACCGGTGTACGAGGGCCGGTTTTTCATTGTGCCGCCGGACGTCGTGCTGGAAGACATCCGCCGCCAAGTGCGTGCGGGAGCCACTCACATCACGTTTGGCGATCCGGACTTTTTGAACGGTCCCATGCATTCGCTGCGCGTGGTCCGCGCGATGCACGAAGAGTTTCCGACGCTCACCTTCGACTTCACGGCCAAGGTCGAGCATCTCTTGTATCGCGGTGAGGACTTACCCGAATTTGCCGCCGCCGGTTGCTTGTTCATCATCACGGCCGTTGAATCGCTCAGCGACAAAGTGCTGCGGATTTTCGACAAGCAACATACTCGGGGCGACGTGGTCACCGCACTGAATCTCGCGCGCAACGCGGGCATCGCGCTGCGACCGACGTGGGTCGTGTTCACGCCGTGGACAACGCGGCAAGATTACTGCGAAGTGCTGGATTTCATCGAAGCCAACGACCTGATCGATCACGTTGACCCGGTGCAGTATGCGATCCGGCTGCTGATCCCGCCCGGTTCCTGGCTGGCCGAACATTCTGAGACCCTGCCGCACCGCGGACCGCTGGACGAAGCCGCCTTCAGCTACCGCTGGACGCATCCCGATCCGCGAATGGACTTGTTGCAGAAAGCGGTCTCACGGCTGGTGGAACAAGCCACCCGCACGGGCGAGGACACCGCCACGACGTTTTACCGCGTGCTGGAGTTGGCTCACGAGCGACAACCCATGGTGATCGTTCGCTCGCTGCCGCCGGATCGCCGGAAAGCTCCGAGACTGACTGAATCTTGGTTCTGCTGAGCGGAACCAACCGAGGGTCAGTTGGACCCTCTCAGCAACAGCACGACGAATATGTTTTGAGTTGGGCTGCAGAATGAAGCAGGCAGGCGAACGGGAGGCGTGAGCCTCCTGGTCGTCCCACCAGACGGCTAACGCCGGCCGTTCGCTGTTAGCACTTAACACACACACCCAGACACAAAGATGGTTTTGCATGACCACGGCAGCACAGTTGATTGACTTGCTGGAGTTTCGGTCTCAGCCGGTGGCGATTAAGTTCCAGCAGGAGTCACCGGAGGGCATGCAGCGGATCGAGTCGGCCGCGCTGTCCGGCTGCACCTATTGGAAACTAGCGGCCGAAGGGCGCACTTTCTACACCGCAGCATCAGACCACTACGGTTGTCCGATTGGCTCGTACACGCACGGCATCGACTTGCCGGAAGAAACGGCGAAGGAGTTGGAGGGACTAGTCGGAACGATGGTTCAACTTGAATACATCAACATGGCGGAAGTGCCCGGTGTTCCGCGGCGTGCGGAGACGTTTGGCGTGGCAATCTATGCTCCGCTGACAGATGCCGCGTTCGAGCCCGACGTCGTCCTGGTGTCGGGAAATGCGAGACAGATGATGTTGCTCGCCGAAGCAGCGCAGGCGGCAGGTCTCGCCAGCGACACTTCGATGGTCGGCCGACCAACTTGTGCGGCGATCCCGGCGGTGATGCAATCCGGGCGCACTGCGACCAACCTGGGTTGTATCGGCAACCGGGTTTACACGGGGTTGCCGGACGACGAACTGTACTTTGCGATCGCCGGCAAGCAGCTTGATGCGGTCGTCCACAAATTGGTGACAATCGTGAAGGCGAACCGCGAGCTGGAAAAGTTTCACCGCGGACGCGTTGCATAAGCTCAATCCTCAATCAAGGAGACCCAACCATGCCAATCGATCGTTGGCTCGCGGCACTAGCGTGTTCGGTGTTAATGTCGTCCACCGCCAGCGCCCAGGTGCTCAGCGGCGTGATGACCGTGACCGGTGCGGAAATGCACTGATGAGCCGGTGTGGCGCGGGACGCCACTGCACGTCTGTATGACGTGGACGTTGACTCTCTTGTCTTCAAGAAACTGAGTAAGTCCGGCAAGTACGACACGGGGACGATCACGTTCCGCGCCAAGCCGGGGAAGCTGATCGACCTCGACAAGCTGCACGAGAGTGTCTGGGCCACCCGGCTTTCTGGTGGGACCCGCAGCGGGCTGGTGAGCCTCGAAGTGACCGCGGCCGGAGCCATCGTTGTCGGTGACAAGGAGATGACTCTCAGAGTCGTCGATGCGGAGGCTGAGTTCGTGCTGGCGCAAAACCCGGAGTCCGACCACAAGAACGTTTTCGACGAGTTGCGCGGGGCCTTGGACCGTGGCGAAAAGGTGGCCAGCGTTACCGGGCGACTTGACGGTTGGTCCGGGGGATGGCCCGACGTGTTGCGGCGGCTCCCGCCCAAACCAAGGCGGATTCTGGTGACCCATTTTGAAATGGCAAAGATCTCAGGAAATCCATGAAACCAATCAACGGACAGAAACAGACAACTGGGAGTCGAACCGCCAGCGCGCTGGGCACGGTGTTCGGGGTGGCGGCGATCGTGCCCAACTGAACGGCCGCAGCGATCCTTTCCTTGCTCGGGTTAGCAGGGAGCACAGCCGCATCGGTCGCAGGTTGGTTGTCGCCCGTTTTCATCGGGCTGACGGCGGTGCTCTTAGGACGCGTGCACTACGTGCTTCATGTTCTCAAGCGCGGAAGCCGCGCGTCGACCGTCATCACCTGGCTGGCGACGGTTTTGGTCATCGGCTTTTGGGCGTGGCAATGGATCAAGTGAACCACCGCCTGCTGGACATCGTTCGCCGCTACGGCACACCGACCTACGCCTTCGACCTGCGGCGGCTGCGGGCGCAGGTCGAGAAGCTGCGAGCTCATTTCCCAGCCGCGGTCGAGATTCTGTATTCGCTGAAGGCGAATGCCTCGCTGGGCATTTGTGACGTGCTGTCGGGCTGCGGAATTGGTGCCGACGTGGCTTCCGCGGGTGAGCTGGCCACAGCGGTGGAAGCCGGCTTCCCGCCCCAGCAAATCTTCGTGGCCGGGCCATTCAAACTGCCGGAGACAGTCGCACAAATTCGCAGCCTGCCCGAGGCCGTGATCTCGGTCGACTCGCCCAGCGAACTGCGGATGCTCGCCGACCATCGCGTGCCCAACCCAATTGTGCTGCGATTGCGGCCCGACTTTGGTTCGCAGGCGGTTGTCGCCGCGGGACACCAGTCGCGGTTTGGCTTTGACAGCGATGATCTCCGGTTGTGCCGCGAGTTGGTGAACTCACGCGGGGTCAACGTGATCGGATTCCACGTTTTTTCCGGCTCGCAGGTATTGAAAGCCGAAGGGGTGATCGCACATTTGCGCGGCGCGTTAGACGTGTCGCTGCGAACTGCGGACGCCTTAGGAATCGCGCCCACCTTGCTGAACCTGGGCGGGGGCTTCGGCATCCCCTACGCGCCGGCGGACCATGAACTGGATTTGCGGATCATCGGCGATGAATTGGCGTCGATCACCGAGCGACTGAGGTCCACGCGGCTCGTGCTCGAACTGGGCCGATACCTGGTCGCTCAGGCTGGTTGGTATCTGACCTCGGTGCTCGGACATCAGACGCACCAAGGCCGTGCGGCAGTGGTGGTCGATGGCGGAACTCACCAGCGTGCCGACATGTGCGGTCTTTGTCTGCGCACAAAAGCTCGCCCACCCCTGGCGTTGGACGCGCCGCCGTCTTCGTTCACGCCCGTCGACGTACTGGGTTGCTTGAGCCTGCCGGCAGACGTACTCGCGGAGTCTTGCTTGTTGCCGAGCCTCGAGCCGGGCAACGTGTTGGCGTTTGCCAACGCGGGCGCGTATGGGCTGTGGTCTTCGCCAGCCATGTTCCACGGCAGTCCATTGCCAGCCGAGGTCGCGTTCGACGGAGCAGAAATCTACTTGATGCGCGAGCGGCGAGCGGCGCGGAGTATTCTCGATGATCAGAAACATGTGAACGGGCAGAGACGCATATCGAAGCCCGATTAACGAACGAGGTCATCATGCGCGAATTCGTGGTTTCAGTTTCAGTCGTCCTGTTTTTTTGCGAGATGACGGTTGTCGGCCGATCGGCGAAGGCGGACGAACCGGCCGCGGCGCCGCTCGGCAAGATCGAAGTCCTGACGAATTCCATTGGCATGAAGCTGGCCCGCATCCCGGCGGGTAAGTTCGTGATGGGATCGCCCCACAGCGAGGCGGAACGGGTTCGCGGGGAGGTGCTGCACGACGTGACCATCACCAAGCCGTTTTACCTGGGCGTGTACGAGGTGACGCAAGCGGAGTTCGCCAAAATCATGGGTGGCCAAGTCCGCGCCAACTTCGGTCGCGACAACGGCGGCGGCCCCGATCATCCGATGGAAAACTTGGAGTGGAAACTCGCGGAAGAGTTTTGCCAAAAGCTGTCGGCGCTGCCTGACGAACGCAGTGCCGGCCGCAAGTACAGCCTGCCGACGGAAGCGCAATGGGAATATGCTTGCCGCGCCGGAACCGCCACGGCATTTCATCTTGGCGAATCGCTCTCATCGCGGCAGGCCAACTGTAACGGAAAAACACCGTATGGTGATGCTGAGCCGGGTCCGTATTTGCGCGTCACGGCGAAGGTCGGCTCGTATCCGCCCAACGCATTCGGGCTGTATGACATGCACGGCAACGTGGCTGAGTGGTGCGCCGACTGGTACGATCCGGACGCCTACAACGAAAGCCCTGCCGAAGACCCGAGGGGGCCGCCGGTGGGTGTGTTTCCGGACGATTTCGGCAATTTTTATCTCGTGGTCCGTGGCGGCTCGTGGCTTGACGACGCCCGGGCTTGTCGTTCGGCGTATCGGCAGCGAGCGATGCACAAAAACCGTTATCCCTGGATCGGCTTTCGCGTCGCGTGCGACGTGGACGCGAAACAGGCCAAGTAGTTGCAGATTTTCGATTTTTGATTTTCGATTGGGAATGCGGACGGCGGTTCAATCGAAAATCCTCGGGAGTTAACAACGTGATGCTCGCCACGGTACGAGTGATTGGCTTGGCAGGATTAGCGGTGGTGTTGCTCTCGGGTTGCGGCGGTTCGTCCTCACCGGTCACGCCGATGAAGGCCGGAACCGAAACCGTGACGTTCCATGTCAAGGACATGGGCAATCGGTTGGCGTTGATGTGAGAGGACTGACCCAATCGGGTGAAAGAGGCCCTGGTAGGGCTTCCAGGCGTTGAGTTGGTGAGGGATGAATGGGACCGCGACCTGTTGCATGTCACGTTCGACGGGCGGCGGATGACGGTGGAAGAGATGCGGGAGAGAATCACCAGAGAAGGCTTTGATGCGGACGTTAAGGCGAAGCCGCAACCAAAGTAACCCGAAGCGTCAGCGAGGGCGTAGGCTTCACAGAACTTCGATTGTAAGAACGCCGTCACTTGAAGCGTCCGCCCTCGCTGACGCTTCGGGTTATTAAAACTCGATTCACACGAACCCAGGAGTCAGTCCATGTCGAGCGAAATGGAACGCCGGGCGCTGCCCGCTGCCGATTGCTGAGGGACGAAGGCGAAATCGTTGCCGGGCGCAACGACGGTCCCATCCAGATCTTTTTCCAATCGAGGCGAGTTGATCGCCAAAATCGGCACGGTCGTCTCAGCCCTCATGGCGTCGAGTTGTTGCTGGTTGCCGGTGCTGTTGTTGCTGGTCGGCGTTTCCGGCGCGGGAATCGCATCGGCTCTGGAAGCCTACCGGCCGATCTTCATGCTCGTCACGTTCGGCTTTCTCGGCATGGCCTTTTACTTCACGTACCGGCCGCGGTGCATGGCCGCCGCGGCGGCGGATTGTTGCTCGCCATCGGCCGAGGCAAGCGGCAAGCGGTGGTTCAGCATGATAGCTTTCAACAAGATCATGCTGTGGGCGGTCACGCTGCTGGCCGTCGTGTTTCTTTTCTTTCCGCAGTCTGTGACCGGGTTGCTCGCCACGGGTAGTGACAAGATCACAGCGGACATGCCTCGCACCGTGATCAAAGTCGAAGGCATGACGTGTGAAGGGTGAGCGGCCAAGGCCGCTCAGGCCCTTCATCAAGCACCGGGTGTGCTTGCCGTCCAAGTGAATTATGAAAGACGCCTCGCCACGATCGGCACACGGCCCGGACAACCCGTGTCGCGCGACGAACTGATCAAGTCACTCAAATCGATCGGGTACGACGGCCAATTCATGGATTAATCTTCCTGACCTTTGATCGTTACCACTGAAGCCAACGCCAGCACGTCGCAACTCGTCTGACTGCTGACTGGCTCGCGAACTCCCACACGTCCATGAGTCACGGCCGAGATGTATTTCGTGGGGGGACTTGCCAGATTGCAAACCGCTCGACCTTGGCATCCGTCAAGTTCCCGACTGAAAAGTGAAAAATGTCGAACAAACCCACCTGCGGTCGTCGTGATTTTGCACTTGGCAGTTTGCACTCGTCACTTTGCACTGAGTTGCGGCGTCGCCGCGCTACACTTCCTCCAACAGTTCCGTGGAAAGCTTGCCGAACACTTGATCGATTGCCGTGCCGCCCACTGTGTTGGCAAAGTACCAATCCTTGTCCGAACTACCGGTGAGTTGGTCGCTGCTCGCGTCGTCGAAGACCGTTTGGCTGGGGCCGGGTGCCCCGGTGAGCAGGAATGCTGCGTTCAAGCCGCCGGACGTCGTGCCGCGCAGGTGGTTGACGCGGCTCGTGTACCTGTCGGTCTTGGCCGTGCGCATCCATTCGTTTTGAATGGCGCAGAGCGCTTGCTGGTCGCTGGTGTTCATTTCATCGAAGCGGGTGGAGCCGCCGATCACGATATCGTCGCCGTTGCCGCCATTGAGCACATCGGCCCCGTTGCCACCGAACAGGATGTCGCGGGCGTTGCCGCTGTTGAGCGTGTCGTTACCGTCGCCTCCGACCAGGATGCTCGGACCACTGCCGCTGGTGATCGAATCGTTGCCCCCATTGCCATACAAAAAACTCTTCCGCGAGTTCGTCGAATCCACGGTGATCGTGTCATCGCCCGCCTGGCCAGAGACGATCAGGCTGCCGGTCGGATTGAAGTACCCGTACGAGACGTTGTTGATCAGCACTTGGAGATTGATCGACTTCTTGACCGGCTTGATCTCGATGAGGTCGTTTCCCGACGTGCCTCCCACGAGCAGCGCCATCTTGGTCGCGTCGCAGGGGTCGGTGATCAGTTGAGCGCCCGAGGGCTGGAACTCGAACGCGCCGATGTCCACGGTGTTGATGAAGCGTGCAAAGCCGGAACCGCGCTGATCGGTGGTCAACGGATCGCCGTTTTCGTCCACGGCCAGGTCATCCGAGCCGGCGTTGATGGCCGGACTGCCGGGTAGCAAGGGGAGAGTCTCCGTCGGCCCGCCGTTGTTTCCCAGTGGTCCGAACTTGGGATCGCCAGTGATCGTGTCGGACAGTCCGCCACTCCCGTCCTCGACGAGATTGTGGCTGCCCGTAACGCTTCCAGAGTAGTTGAACACGTCGCCTGCCAAGCTTTTGGCGACGATGGTATTGTTCATCTCCAGCCCCGCCGCTACGAAGATACCACCGCCTGCGTAGGACGCCGTGTTGCCGGACAGCGTGCAGTTCGTGAGCTTCGTGGAGCCTCCGTTCATAAAAATGCCACCGCCGTTGTAGGTGGCGGAGTTGTCGAACAGGGTGCAGTTGGTAAGTGTCGCGGAACCACTGCTGGAGATACCGCCGCCCTCACCGCTGGTCGTGTTGCCGGACAGCGCGCAGTCGGTAAGCGTCACGGAGCCGAGGTTGGCGATGCCGCCGCCTTCGTAGTACGCCGAGTTGTCGTGCAGGCGGCAGTTGGTGAGCGTCGCGGCGCCCGAGTTTCGGATGCCGCCGCCGGAGCCGGCGGAGTTGTCGAACAGGCGGCAGTTGGTGAGGGTCATGGAGCCGGAATCATTGAAAATGCCGCCACCGTTGCCGCCGGAGTTGCCGGACAGCGTACAGTTGAAGAGAGTCACGGAGCCGGCGTTGTAGATACCGCCGCCGCCGGAATAGCCGAAGTTGCCGGACACGGTGCAATTGGTGAGCGTCGCGGTGCCAGAGTTGTAGATGCCGCCGCCGACGCTGTAGTAGTAGGCCGCGTTGCCGGTAATCACGGCGTCGGCCATCGTCAGGTTCTCGCCGTTGAGGATCCCGCCGCCGCCGCCGTACGTAACGCCGCCGGTCAGCGTCAGAGCGACGATCTCCACGTCGATCACTGTGCCGGAATCACCGTTATCGATGTTGAAAATGCGGGAGGCGTTGTTGCCGCTGATGGTCAGGTTTGCCGCGCCTGTACCCGTGATGGTCACCGCATCGGTGATGGGCAGCTCGCCCAGCGTGAGCGTGATGGTCTGCGGCGTGGCGAAGACACCGGCGGCGTCGAACGTGATCGTGTCGGCCTCACCGTTCCCATTGGCGGCGTTGATGGCCTCACGCAGCGATGTGCCCGCACCGTAGTTCGGATCGGCCGTGCCACTGTCTTCGTCAACGATGGTGTTCACCAGGAACGCCGCCAGCAGGCAGCGGTCCTCCAGCGGCTCGATGCGTCCAGAACGATTCCGACGCCGACGAACGGGTCTCCCCGTCGGAAGCCCAAAGCGCGCAGCCCAACCAGAGGAGGCACTCCGGTCCAGCTCCCGAGAATTGCAGTTGCGCCACATGTTCAGCCAGTTTTGAAGGATCATGATGTCTCGCCTTAAAGGAGGAAGGAATTGGGCCGTCCGAGGGAGGTTTTTCACCTTAATTCGGTTCCGCATCTCACCGGATGCGGCTTGGCCTCCATCCTCACAAGCCGGAAAACGCTCGGACGTGGAGCAAGAAAATCGGCGCGTGGCGCGAATTTTCGCAAATTGACGGAGATTCGAGGGACGACACGCGGAGACAGCGGGGCGGTGTTGTCGAGTTCGCGAGCCAAAAAAGAAATGGGGCCGCAACTCGGACTTCGGCACGAAGCGCGATGCTTGACGTAGGATGGCGTGCAGAGTGCCCGGGGCCAGTTCCTTGTGGGCGGGGATTGTCTGCATGTAATCCCAAAGCGGGTTGGCATCGTGTCGGCTTCGGCCGACTCCCCGTTTGCCACCGGTTTCAACTGGTGGTGAAGCGTCTCAACCACCCTGCCATCGAGCTGGCTTTAGCCGGGCTTCTCGCACGCGGCTTTAGCCCTCAGCTTCTTCCTCGTCGAAATCAGATTATCGCTCCAGCCGCTCAAAGGCTTCTCCCCGCGCATGATGTTCTTTTTGATGAGCGATGTACTCGAACACCCAAGGCAGGTTGTCCTTTTCGCGCTGACGGCGAGCGCTGACGGCAACTTTTCGGAAAGGAAGCCGGCTCTTGTTTCATTCTCTGGCTACTTTTTCGGAGCGGCGGCGGCGGACTCGGCGTCTTTCGCGGCCTTCTTGAGCCGCTCCATGAATTGCTTCGTCGATGCTTCGACTTCCGCCACCTGTTTGCAGGCCGTTCGTACCGCTTGCGCCATCTGCGATTTCGGGTCCAGTTGTACGGCATAGTCCGCCATCTGTTGGGCGCCGGCCGTCTTTTGTTGCAGCAGAAGTGCCAAGCCCACCCCTGCGTAGCCTTCGGCGGACTGCGGCTTCAAACGGATCGCTTGGCGAAATCCCCGCTCGGCCTCGGGTCCGTCGTTGTCTTTCGCTGCCGCGGCGCCGAATAACATCCATGCTCCAAAATTTCGGGGCGTGCGCTGCAAGACCTGCGCGGCCATCTGCCGAGTCCGGCGTGTGTCTCCCTTCGTCCAGGCCATCAGTGATTGGTAGCAATACCCGGCGGCGATTGGATCATCATCAACGCTCTCCGGATGGTGATGGACCCGGTACAGCTCACTGATCTGTTGCGTGGTCTCATGGTCGAGGCTTTCGACTCCTTTCCGCAGATCCATGTTGCGAGTGAGCCGGATGATTCGTCGTGTGACATCGGTCACGCTGACTTGTCGCGGGACCGTGCCGATGTTCGGTTGCATGACCGACCGCCGGTCTGCCAGATGAAATGCGCCGAACACATGGCACAGTTCGTGAAGTAGGATGACCTTGCCGCGGGACATGAGTGCGGGATCAGTCGGCTCCTGAATCGCGATGTACTGGCCAAAGTGGGTCGTCGTTCCCAGCGCCACAGATTGAGATTGTTGCGGCATTTGCAAGATCGTGAAGCCAATCACCAAATCCGCGTCACCCGTCGGAATATCGAAGAGTTGAGTCAGCGGGACGCTCAAATTGTCAGCCGGAACCGGGCGATTCCAGTTTTGGCACTCGATCACGGACAGGCGAATTCCAAAGCCATCGTCGAAGTGATTTGAGACATCCGCAATCAGCCCCTGGACCCGCTCCTGCCACTGCGGATACCCTCGGCGGTATCCCTGGTCCGCCACAGCCAACACCTTGAGTTCGCGCGTGTCGAGCGCAACGCCGTCGCGGTCCGTCTTCGCACGCCGCAGATCGAAGCCACCTTCATCACGAGCGTCGAAGACATAACTCCGGCCCGGACTGAGCACATATCGCAGCGGCTTCTGCTGACTCTGGAAGCGACACAACAGTGGTCGGTCACCGCTGCTGGAATGCACCTTCTGAGGTTCGAGCTTCACCGCCAACGACGGAGCCGCGTCTTCGTCCGCGTAGGAGATTTGATAGCTAAATGAACAACCTGGCGTCTGCCTACCAAGCCGTTGGCAAGCTCGACCTGGCCCTGCCGCTGTTCGAACAGGCGCTCGATAAACGGAAGACGAAACTCGGTCCCAACCACCCCGACACTCAGAAGAGTCTCCGCAACCTAGCCGACTGCTGTGCCAAGTTGCAGCAGCCCGAGAAAGCAGAGCCGCTCTTGCGACAACTTACCCAGTTCTGGAAAGAGAAAGCCGGTGCCGACTCGACACAGTACGCCGGGCAACTGGCCGCACTCGGCCTGAATCTGCTCCAGAAAGAGAAGCCCGCCGACGCCGAGCCGCTCTTGCGCGAGTGCTTGCTCATCTGTCAGAAGAAGCAGCCCGACGAGTCGCCCACGTTTCACACAATATCCCTCCTCGGCGGCAGCCTGCTCGGCCAAAAGAACTACTCCGACGCCGAACCGCTACTTCTGGCAGGCTACGAGGGCATGAAACAGCGTGAGGCCCAGTTGTCACCCGAAGGCAAGAGCCGCCTGACCGAAGCCCTCCAGAGGCTCGTCGATCTCTACGACGCCCTGGGCCAAAAGGACAACGCCGACGAATGGCGGAAGCAACAGCAGGCACTCAAAGCACCAAAACCGACCGATGAATGAACGCTGGTCAGGGAATGTCGTTCCACAGGCCATTCAACGCGACGACGACGTTTCACTTCTTGGCGGGTGCGTCGCTTTCCGGCACGTACAGCCAGAGAATCACTTTCTGACCTGCCGGGTGAGCGGCCTTGGCGTCGGGCTGCTGCCGCTCGACGTGATTTATTTGTTTCTCGTCGTCAGCTACTGAGCCGCGTTTGAACGAGACCTCGTAGCCGAGATGCTTCAGGATCTCTTGGGCTTTCGTCCACTCCATGCCAATTAGGGACGGCACAATCGGCTGAGTCTTGGCAGAGCCTTGTGATTTGATCGTCGCTTCCGGCGTCGCCTCGGACTTCGGTTTCGTTTTCGACGTTGCCTCCGACACGGATTTCGTCGCGGAATTGGTTCCTTGGACCGGCTGCACGCGCTTGTCCGTGCCGACGCCGTCGGCCTGTTGCGTCTTATCGTTGATCGGAACCTGGATCGGAACCTGGTTGACGACCTTGAGGCCCTTCAGATTCGGGGTGAAGGGATCCTTACCTAGCCGCTGCGCAAGTTTTGGGGCATTGACCCCCATATTCTTGAACACGAACACGGTCTCTTTCGTGCCGGCGGGATCGATCAACTGAACCGCATCTGGAAGGTACGTTTTCAGGTCCAAGATGATGATGGCTCTCTGATAATTGGCGGCATCGGATCGCCACAGTGGAAGAGCCTGCAGCCGCGCTTTGTTATTCTTCTCTTCCAAGACTTGGAGTTGATATCTCCGAATAGCCTTCTCCGCCGGCATGCCAAACAGAAACGGCAGCGGCCCGTCCGTGATGTTCACTCCTTGGTTTTGCGGCGGAATGATGATCTTGGTCGCGGTCTTGGTCGATTCGTCGATGGTCGTGATGAGCTTGCCGTCGCAGTACCATTTCTGCGCGTTGCCGGATTGCAGTTTGAACACCAGCGACTGGCCGGTTTTCCAATGTTTTTTGTCCTCCGTCATCGGAGCTCCCTTGTTGGCGAGCAGCTTCATGTCCTGAAGCAGATCGATGCGGCCTTTATCGGGAGTCTGATAACAAAATTCTCCGAAGTTTCGATTCACGACGTTGAAGACGTAGTCGTACTCCCAGCGTGTGTGTTCGCCATCGAGCTGCCTGATCTTCTTGGATGACTCTTCCCACTTCTTTAGCAGATTCCATAACTCTTGCGCCGGGGGATTCACTCGCAGTTCTTCGGCGGCGGGGCGAACCAGCCTCTGTTCGGGCTGAGCTTTTTTCGCCGGATCCGTCGGTTCCGAAAGACCTTTAGTCGAGTTTCGCTCTTGGGCCAACGCAGGCCACAGGCCCAGCAGACCACTGGCCATGACCGCCGTCCCGATGATTCCTCGAAGCGGCATCCATCCGAATCTGAATCGCGGCATGATTGCCCTGGTTTCGCGCAGACGTCCATGTCATTTCGCTGAGTCGTCGCGACGCCGTCTTCGGGCCGGACCACTCAGAAACGGGAGCGGGATTCTAGGAACACCCGCCAAACGCCTCTACCCCGCTTTTCGCCAAGCGAATTGGGCTTTTGCGAGGGTGCATCACATCAATTCCCCGGTAGCACCGGCCCTTGTGGCCTGAATGATTTGATGTGGTTGTCTTGCCATGTGGAACCACCTTGGCCACAAGGGCTAGGGCTACGGTTTTCGGAATTGCCGTTCTGCACCGTTCTTGCGAGCGGCTCAGGCACGAGTCCCGCGTGTCAGGGAGACGATTTCGTTTTGCTGGCGTCGGCCGGTTTTATGCCGCTGTCATCGGCCGGCGGTGTCCGGCTCGAGGTCGGCTCGCTCTCGCTACGACTGTCCGCTTCGAGCACTTGCAGCAGAGAGCGGGCCTCGTCGCGAAGTTCGTTTTCGTCAACGCGTCGGAGGCCGGAGTGACGCAACGTCAACTCGGCTGCCCGGCGGACCTGATCGGTCAGCGACTGCTGCACCAGCAATCGGCGAATCCAGCGGAGTGCCTCGCCAGCCAACAGCGGCGACGCCGTGCTGTCCTTGTCAGCGGCGTCGACAACCACCTGCATCATGTCCAGCGTTTGCGAAAAATCCTTCTGCAAGAACGCCAATTGCCCCTGCATGTAAGCCAGGAGTTGCGGGTCGCGGATTTCTTTGCGGAAACGTTGAAACTGCCGTGCGGCCACCTTGGCGTCGCCGACTTCCAGCGGAATCGCGATCGCGGACTGAGCCATGAGCCGCTTGCGTGGCGCGTCGGTCAGTTGACCGAATGCCGACGTCAGCTCCTCGCACGCTTGTTCGACCTGTCCCGCTTTGCCCAGCGACCAGGAGTGCCGCACGAGAATCTCCGTATTTTTGGGAAAGCGTTCCCGCAGCATGTCGTACTGCTCGAAGATGGCTGGAGACGCCGGCAAGCGGTTGAGCGTGTTGGCGAACTCGACGGCCGCCGCCTCGGTTCGTTCCACCCGCCGGAACAACTCAGCAGCCGTGCGGATGACTTCCGCCGATTGTTTGTTTTGCTCCAGGACTTTGACTTTGTCTCGCAGCAACTCGTGGTTGCCCGGCTCCTCTTTCAGCAGTTCATTAATCAGCTTGAGGGCCTCCGTCGGCAGTTCGAACCAAATCGCCATGCCGATGAGTTCGCGCTGACGTTCTGGTAATTCCGCCGCCAAAGACAAGGCGATTTTCAAACTGGCCTCGGCTTTTTCCAAGTGCACGCGTGCGGCGCGCAGTTTTCCTTCGGTACGCAGCCGCACCATTTTGGCCTGGAACGCGAAGACGGCATCCAGCGACACACCGGCCGACGACGGATGCTCCTGCTGCAGTTGCAACAACGGATCAATTGCTGTCTCGTCGCCATCAAACAGTTTTAATCGCAGCGCCAGCCCGCGGAATTTGGGATTCTTCGTCGCGCGGTCGATTGCCAGTTGAGCTTCGCTTTTCGCGGCCTTCACCTGGTCGAGACGCTCCAGCGCCAGCGCTCGAAGGTAGTGCGCGGTGGCCGAGTCATCCAGCGGCTCCGCGGACAACTTGTCGAGCGTCTCTTGCGGCCGGTTGAACCGTAACTCGTGCCGCGCCGCGAGCACGTTCGGCGAGAACCGTTCGCCTCCACAGCCGGTCAGAACGGCGAAAAGGCTCAGCCCGAACAGGGCCATGATTCGTCGAAGCGATGCGACCATCGGCATGAGCGACTCACAACAACGACGTCGGACAGCCCGTGCGGTGAACTCGGCCGACCGCGTCAGTACGTCAGACGAAAGTGAAATTGATTTCCCTCGGAGCGAACGTCGCGAAGCAATTGAGTCACTTTGAGCGTCCCGACCGTGCCCGACTGTTCGGTGTTGGAGGACACGGTCGATCCGTCCGGTCGAGTGATTCCCAGCACTCGAATGGCCACTCGATGCCGCCCGATTCTGGCCCCGGGCTGTGAGTCGGAAAACATCATTCGAAACCGCCCCTCCGCATCGCTGGTCGCCGTCGAGGCTCGGCCGCCCAATTGGCCTTTGCTTGTCATCGGCTCGAACACGACTTCCGCCACGGCCGGCAGACCCAAGAAAGTCACGTCGCCACGAACCTCTGAGAGCGACTCGTCATGACGGCCGCACCCGAACGCCACCAGCGACACAATTCCCGCGAAAACCGGTCCGAGTACATTTCCGCTTATACCTCGCACGGCCACGTGTGACACATTTGGAGGACGCTTCACACTAACCCGAAGCGTAAGCAAGGGCAGAGGTAACAGGCCCTCGCTAACGCTTCGGGTTAGTGTCAGACTCGACCGTGCGAGGTGAAACGCCGTCTTCATCATGGGTTGCCGAGGTTGAATGGGATCGCAGCGGTTTGTGAAGGACCAGAGATTGTCTGCAAGAACTTTTCGAGCTTCTTTGCTGTCAATGTCTCTCATTTTGCGGTTCAGAACGCCTGGTCGGTGACCACCTCGCCGTTGGCAATCGTCGACAACGCCTCGAAGACACCTTGGTCGATATTCTCGCTCAAGAACCGAGCACTGCCGTCCCCGAATAAGAATTGCCCGCCGCCGCTGTGCGCCGACTGGAAAGAATACAACGGTCGCTCGTTCGTCGTAACTCCCATAATCCACGGACGCGGGTTCATCGGAAAGGGAACTCCTGTGCCCGGCGGCGAAACGGGGCAGTCGGGCAATTGAATATCACGAGTGGCCGCGAACGGGCCAACAACCCATGCCGTGCTCACCGGAGCGAAGTACACGACCGCCGCCATTGCCCAGGGGTACTCGACCGGCAGTGTCGGATACGTCGAGTCCGGCCCGCTGTAAGTCAGCAAGCTGCCCACTTTCTCGCCGATGACGAACGTCTGCGACGAACCATCGCGCATGTCTTGTTGCCGACAGGTGCTGTTGTAGCCGAAGGCTCCGCGAGTCGGCGGCCATTGCTGCCAATAATGCAACAGACCGCCAGGGCAGGAGGCTTCCGGTCCCGGCAATGCGCGAACGATGTCAGCTCCATGGCTAAACGAATAGTCAGTCGGCGAGCCAGCCATCCAATCGGCACTGCCGCCGCCGATGGTCGTGCCGTTTCGGGACGCGCTGGGGCAAATCAACGTCGAGATGATCTTCTGATTCAATGGCCACATCGAATGATCGTTGACGTTGGTCATGCTCGACAACCACGTCATGCGAAAGTCGTATTGCTTGTGAAGAGCTGCCTGTTCAAGATACGGCAGCAGCAAATGGAATCCAGTCCAATGGCTGCGGTACTGCAACGGCAAGCCTCCTGGCGGCGGAGGCGGGTTACCATCTTCCTGCCGCACGAAGCTGGGTGGAAAACAACGGAGCGCGGCGTCGTAGTTGTGCAGCGCGATGCCGATTTGCTTCAGGTTGTTCTGGCAGTGAGCTTTTTGAGCGCTTGCCCGCGCCTGTTGGACCGCCGGCAGAATCAGTGAGGTCAAAATCCCCACGATCGCCACGACGACCAGCAACTCAATCAGTGTGAACCCGGCCGAATTGGCGGGGCGAGGAGACAACAGCGGACGCGATCCAGTGCGATTCATGGCGTGGTATTCTATGCCATCAGCGGACGTCCGTGCGATGCCGTTCTCGGAAAGCCGGAAATAGAAAACTCCCGCTCGCAGACAGACGAAACCCGCCGTCTCTGCGCATCCGAGCATCTCTGGCTTCATCGTTTGCGAAGGGGCTTCCCCCGTTGTCCAGCTCGGATCAAGAATGCTCGCGAGCGAACAGCGATTACGGTTCCTCGTCCAGGCCCGCGCGGAGTTTTTCACGATCCAGTTTGTACTCCTCCAAAGCCTGAACCTGATTGGTCAGTTTGAATTCAGGTCCGGCCGGAAAGTATTGGACGTCGTCTTTCAAGTAATAGCCTGACGGAAGAGCCTGTCCGCCAACAGTCGTCTGACAGCCGATCGCCGTCCCGAACAAAGGGCAGAGCAATCCGATCAACAACGCCGTCGAAATTCCGTTCCGCCGCATGGTTGGGCCTCGCACCGACAGGATGATCCGTCACAGACATGGTCTATGATCGACCGGCAGAATCGGAAACTTTGGAAAATCTTGCCAAGTTTGCCAACTCCCTGTGTGAGCCGGGTGTGGCAACAAGTCATGGCGGAAACAGCAGAAACCGTAGCGCGAGCGAGGACGGGCGGTTCCAACCACAATGATTCGGAGGTCGAAGTCTGGTGAAGCGTTGGCCCGCGCAGGTGCATTATGTAGTTGCGTTTACGACCTGAAGGGGCAGCAATTACTCAGCCCAGGCTGAGGATGAAACTCGTGATACCGCTGTTCGATTCTTGACGTTCCAAGGTCTTCTATTTCCCGAGCACCGACTTCAGGACTTTCGTACTCCCCACCAGCCGCTCGCTCGGTTGAGTTCCCGCGCCCGGCGGAGAGTTGTCGTTCCTGACCAGCACCGCTCAAGTCCTGCTGCAAGGCTCGCGTTTGATTCAGCAACCGATCTCGGCGAGCCGCCGAGCGTTTCTCGCGGATCGCTTGCTCAGCGAAATCCTCAGCGGACGCGATCAAGCCTTCCGATCGCAAATCGTCGATCTCATTCATCAATGGTTCAGGAATCGAAATTGATGCCATGAAATCACCCGACTTCTGCGACCTGCGGCTGTGTTCGCGATAAATCGGCCAAGTGTTGCGAGACCGCACTCAGAAGCTCGTTGTCCTCCAAGTCCCACAACGTCTCGTTCCACGGGCCGGCCGCGAGGAAGGCCATATTGGCGACCAATTGGCCGAACCGGACTTCCGGCTCCAGTTCGCTGAGTTGCCCCAGCAATCGCAGGATTTCCAGTCGTGTGGGATCAATCATGGCAACACGTCTCCAATTTTCGGGAGGTTTCCACCTCTTCGACGAATCGTTCCGACCACTTCCACAGGAACCAAAACGCCCGGAGCCAGCTTCGCGATCCGCGTCGCTCGCGTGACTCCGTTGAAGATCACGAGCACTCCATCCAACGCTTCATAAACGACAATCGGCGGCATTCCGTCCGACGAACGTCCGAACCGCGCGATCTGACGTTGCAGTTTCAAAGGGTCCGCGCCGCTCATTCGCGAAGTTGATACTCGCAACTCACGGGGATCAACATCACGAAAAACCGATGGCATTGAGTCAATATACTCCGACAAGGGATTGACGGCAGCCTCGTTTTCAGAAAACGCGAGAGTGGGATCGAGTCCTTGGAGTGCGGTGGCTCGACACCGCCCTCTATTCGGTCGCGGGCATTGGCTCGCGATGAGCCGCAGGAATTCGTCGTGACGCGAAGCCTCGAAAGCGGAGCCTCACGAAGAATGATGTTGGACGATTCGCGGCACAACTGCCGCGATTGAATGGAGGGCTGCGTCGAGCCGCAGCACTCCAGGATTTGTCGCGGAGCGACCATCGAACGCCGATGTTTCCCGCGTTCAATGGTCGCTCCGCGACAAACTTTGTTTCGTCACGCAATCCGTGGGCTGAAGCCCACGGCGACCTTCGGAGGCCGCTCTGCGGCAAAGAACGCTCGCGATTCAGCAACTGACTCGGCGATGCGGATGATGTCAAGGCTCCAGTTGGCGACGCGCGGCGGCGAGGAGTTCCTCGTCTTCCATGTCCCACACGGCGCTTGGCTTCGCCCCACGAGCCACAACCGCCAAGTTGGCAATCAACTGGCCGAAGCGAAGCTCCGGGAAGGCTTCACAAACATGTCCCAGTAATCGCAGCAGTTCTTCGCGTTTGGGATCAGTCATGGTGACAGTCACTTAATCCTCGGACAAGATCCCTAGTTCGACCACTCTGACGAGTCGGTCGTCAAGAATGACTTGGTACACGACGCCGATGGGCGAATGGCCTGGAATCACAGGAGCCGCATAGAAGCGAAACGGCTCGCTCCCTTTCAACACGGCCCCTTTCTGATGAGCGTTCATTCGCAGTGCCGCGTCGATGTGGTTCACGCATCGAGTGAGGTGACTTCGCTCACCTGACGACAATAACAACCACCGTTCGAGCAACTCGGCCTGGGCCTCATCTTCCCAAGTGACGGTGAATCGCATGGCTAGTTCGATTCGCTGGCCGCAGCCTTAAGCTTGGCTAGCAACTCTTGCGTCGTGATTCCGGGCGAAGGATTCGCGGCGCGGCGACGCAGCACCTCGGCGTGGCTTTGGAAGATCGCTTCAAACTTGGCATAGGTCGCGTCGCCCGGCTTGGCCGCCGGGACAACGTAAGCGAGTGGATTGCCGTCGGCATCCACAATTTCAATCTCGTCCAGCGGCGAGCGTGCGAGAATCTCATCTAATGAAGCTTTCGAGTCAGCGCTTCCAAGGACGACTTGCATGATCGTTTTCTCCCGATGGTCAGGACGGACACAAGCATCATACATGGCTCCATCGCCTTGAAAAGCCGCGAAGCGGCGAAGAGTTTAGCCGTGGGCGCGAGCTCACGGATTGTAAACGTAAACCGCAGATGTCCTGAAGCCGCGCAGCGGCGAGGCTCGAAAGTCCCTTAGCGTCGCCGCTGCGCGGCTTTGATCGCTGCCATTGGCTTTTCCGGGGGCTTGCGCCCCCGGCTTCACGCCGTCGTCCCTTCGGGACTTGTGTCGATACGAATGGCTTCAGACCACGGACAAGGAAGGTGAGCCTCTCCTCTCGCGGAGCGACCATCGAACGCCGATGGTTCCCGCGTTCAATGGTCGCTCCGCGACAAACTTTGTTTCGTCACGCAATCCGTGGGCTGAAGCCCACGGCGACCTTCGGAGGCCGCTCTGCGGCAAAGAACGCTCGCGCTTCAGCAACTGACGCGGCGATGCTGGTGATCCCACGCGATGCTCAAGGTTTCGATGCGGCGAACAGTTTGATGCAACGAGTGCGAGCTATGCGAGATCACTGTGCGGCAAACGGATCAGCTTCATCAAAATCCGGAGATCGAAAAAGGAATCGACTCTCGTACCTTTTGTCACCGTTGCGTTTCCAGCGGTGAGCATACTCGGGAAGAAGTATCGACTCATCACGACCTCGATAGACGTACCATCGCGTGTCATGGAGTCTTTCGTCGGTTTTCAATTCAAGTATTGAGCCCGTCCAACTCCAGGTGCCTGTGAATGGGTATGTCGGTTCTGGTTCCGACTCAAGTCTGCCGACGTCGCTGTAAAACCAATACTTGAATGTTCGATCGGATTCAAATTTGATCGCCACACCCATGAATCCGAGCCAAGAGTTGCCGAGAACCCACGCACCTTCAAGATTCTCAAGCGGTTCATCGACCAACTGTGCGTCCAAACGATTACGCAGTGGGAAGGAGCGCCGCGCGTCTTCGGCGGGATTCTCGGTGTGTTGGACCGTGGGCACGGGTTCGTCGTCACGCCGCGAACACCCGGAGCAGATCAGAACGGCGATGATTAAGACGCTTGTTCTCATCGGGTGACCAATCACGTCGAACAACTCGCTCCGCAAG
>CAZPUJ010000337.1:0-9375 GCA_964589725.1 uncultured Planctomycetaceae bacterium | reverse complement strand
GATTTGTATTACTACCACGCTCCGGACTACGACACGCCGCTCGACGAGACGCTCAGAGCGCTGGACGACATGGTCCGGCAGGGCAAGGTCCATTACATCGGCTGCTCGAACTTTCGAGCGTGGCGGCTGTGCGAGGCGTTGTGGACCAGCGAGAGGCTCAACCTGCATCGTTTCGCGGCACTGCAACCGCTCTACAACATCGTCAACCGGGACATCGAGGTCGAGGTCTTGCCGTTGTGTCGCGAGCATCGCATCGGCGTCGTCAGCTACAGCCCGCTGGCTCGCGGGGTGTTGTCCGGCAAGTACCAGCCAGGCAAAGCGTTTCCCGATGGGAGCCGAGCCGCGCGCGGCGACAAACGGATGAAAGAAGCGGAACTGCGAGAATCAAGTTTTGAGGCGGCTCAACAGATTACGGCGTACTGCCAGAAGAAGGGCGTGGCCGTCACGCAATTCGCGCTCGCGTGGTGCTTGGCCAATCCGATTCTGACATCGGCGATCGTCGGCCCGCGGACGATTGAGCAGTACGACGACAACGTCGGCTGCCTGAACGTCTCGATCACGTCGGTGGATGAGGCATTCGTCGACAGCCTGATTCCGCCCGGCGAACACAGCGGCAAAGGTTTTCAGGATACCGCGTATCCCGTGACGGGACGTCCGAGATGCTGAGGTGGGGAGGTTAGGGGATCGGGCGTTGGAGAAGGAGCGGAATTCTCGCGAATTCCGCTACAGAAACTCTTCGTCCGCACCGGACGAAGCTCTTGTCTGATCGCCCAGCACCAACTTGCGATAGCTTTCATACCTCGTCAGCGAGATCAGGCCGCGTGCGGTGGCGGCTTGGATGGCGCAGTCGGACTCGTGCAGGTGGCGGCAATTCGGAAATTTGCAGAATCGGACGAATGGGCGGAATTCGACGAAGTAGCCTTCGACCTCTTCAGACAAAACGTCCCACAACTCCATTTGCCGGATGCCGGGCGTATCGACGACCCAGCCGCCGAAATCGAGTTCGAACAACTTGGCATTTCGCGTGGTGTGCTTGCCTTTCTTGGTCCAATCGCTGACTTCGCCAGTGCTCAGGTGGAGTCCTGGCTGAAGCCGATTCAACAGCGACGACTTGCCGACACCGCTTTGTCCCGCGAACACGGTTTGCCGATTTCGCAACACAGCTCGCAAGCGATCGAGGCCGACTCCGCTTTGAGCACTGAGTAAGATCACCTCGACGCCGATTTGGCCATAGATACCGCTGAGCGTTTGCAGCGAGACGGCGTCGACGAGATCAATTTTGTTCACGCAGATCACCGCGGCGACTTCGCCCTTTGCGGTGCTGACCAAGAACCGGTCGACTAAGTGCGGCTTTAGACCGGGTTCTGCGGCGGAGACAACAATCGCGACTTGGTCGATATTCGCGACGATTACTTGTTCGCAGTTTTGGCTGCCGCGCGACAGGAGGCCGCGGCGCGGATTGACTCGTTCGATGACGCCGGATGTCGCGTCGGAAGGTTGAAACAGAACTTCATCACCAGCGACGACCACGTTCCGTTCGTTGCGCGACATCGTGCGGAGCAAACGCCGTACGGTGCATTGGAAGTGTCGTCCGTCATTGGCCTGGACAATGGTCGTCAGCCCGGCGGAACTCAGCACGCGACCGGTCAGGCACTTCGAGACATCAACGTCGCGGACGATCGTCGCGCCGTCGGTCGACTCCGTTTCGGCGGCGATGATTGTGCGTCGGCGACTCAGTCGCCCTTTGCCCGATAATCGCTCGCTGCCAGCAAGATCGTTGACGGAGTCTCGCGAAGAGTCGTCCTCATCTTGCCGCCGCGCGAGATTGCCGAGACGAGTTGTCCTCTCTCGATTTTTGCGAAAGTCGACCCGTATCTTTCGCTTGTCTCGCATGATGACTCAGATCTTGGGAACAGTAGTCCTGTTAGTGATCCGTCAGCCAATCCATGGCGTTATCATCATCGTCTCGTGACAAGCTCTTATCGGGAGTCACGGAGGTCGCGTTTGAAGAGGGGTTGGGAATGGTCGAGCGGCGAGGAGTTTCTCGCGGCCGCTCCAAGCCGGCTTTTTCCATCAAGCTGCGAGCGAATGGATCCTCGTCCTGTTCCGGCGGATGCATTCCGTCGGGAACCACATAGACGATTTCGTAGCGATGCTTGCCGACAGACAAGACGTCGCCGGGCATGAGCCATCTGGTGTCGGTGCGCTCACCGTTGACTTTGATCCCGTTGCTACTGCCGAGATCTTGAACCCGCCAAAAACTGTTGACGTATTCCAATTCGCAATGATGCGAGGAAACGTTCGGAAACAGCAACTGGATGTCACAATGCGAGCGTCGGCCCACGAGCAGCTTGGGCTTGAGCAGCGGAATGGAATCACCGCCGCCGCACGGGATCATCTCTCCGAGCGTACTGGGAGCGTGCATATTCGTGTTGGCGGTGAGATGCAGGTGACTCACCGGCGTGAAGATGGGATGTTTGGAAAGTACTGCGATCTCCACGGGAAAGCCTCCCGTTCGATCCACTGGCGAACTGGTTTTCGGAATGGCAAATACTGTATTGGTGTGAACCGCGATCGTCAAAGGTGGATTTGGATCACTGCGGGTTTCCGAAGTTGTTTAGGAGTAACTACCAATGGCCAAGTTTCATTGTGACAACCGCGTTCGCCAGCGGTGATGAATTGTCAGCAAATCAGCCGTGGCTGTGACAAACTGCAAGGCTTCCTTTAGAATTCTGGTCCCCGAAGTGAGTCAAGCGGCCGCTGCGGATTGCGGAGACGTTCGGCATGCCGGCGTGACGGCGATCCGTGGAGGAAAGTCCGGGCTCCGCAGGACAGAGTGGTGGGTAACGCCCACCGTCCGCGAGGACAGGGAAAGTGCCACAGAAAGTAAACCGCCAAGGGAGTCGAGAGTTGAGAATCGAGCGTCGAGAGTCCGGTCAGCCAGCCCGTCTCGACTTTCGATTCTCGACTCTCGGCTTTCCGGTAAGGGTGAAACGGTGCGGTAAGAGCGCACCAGCAGATCGGGTGACCGGTCTGGCTCGGCAAACCCCACTCGGAGCAAAGCCAAGCAGAGAGCACGGCGAGTCGTTCGCGACTCGTCACGGCGCGGTTCGCGCCGCAACGACTCTCGGGTCGGCTGCTCGAGGCGACGGGCAACCGTCGTCCCAGAGGAATGGTCGCTCACGACAGAACCCGGCTTATCGGCTCACTTCGGGGTTCTATCGATTGGGCATCTTCCCGCCCGATGTTTCAATTCCGTCCACGCGAAAAATCACTGGTCAACGGCGTCTCGGAATTGAAACTGCGCGTTTGGCATCGGCAGCAGGAACTGAGGCACAGGATTCGGAGTATTCGGCAGTTTCAAAGGAATCGCGTAGCAGCCGACTTTGCCGGTGCTCAACTCAGCGACATACAAAACGCTTCCGGCCGGCTGCACGGCCGGGGTGCTGCGAATCTTCGCGTAGCCGGGAACCATCGCGTATTGCGGCTTCGCCGCAGTAACTCCCAAATCCGTGCGAACGTCCGCCTCGAAGAGCACGACGAACTGAGTTCCCGTCTGCGGATGTAGGCAGGAACCTCGTAGCCTTCCCGTGAGGAAGTCGAGCACGAAGACGGCCTCCAGGCCCTCCGTGACGGTCGCGGTACACATCGCGAACTTTTCATTGCGATCCACGCAGGCGGCGGTTAACGGCCGCTGCGGCCACAGTGCGGCGATCCCCAGGCCCAGCAGCACGCCGGCGCCCAGATACAGCCAGTTCAATTTTCGACGGTGATCTCCAGAAATGCTCGGTTGCACAACAGCATTCGGTTCCACGACAGAGTCTCCACGAACGAGAGTGATTGAGAGGTGGTGCCACGACGCCGCCCGATGGCGGACTTCTCGACGAGAGATGCAATCTATCGTTTGGCTCCACCAGCGACTAGGTCACCGGAAAGAGCGATTTGTACGGCAGACCATTGGTTGATTTTTACAGGCATCAGCCGTGTAATTCGGCGACTCGTGTCTGCCAATTTCTCAGAGCCTACCTACAGGAGAGTCATGTCATGGAAACCACGAATGGTCCCTTGAACCGCAAGCTGCGCATGGCATTGGTCGGGGGAGGGCAAGGCGCGTTCATCGGTCGAGTGCATGCCACGGCCGCGATTCTCGACAACCGCGCGGAACTCGTCGCGGGTGCATTGTCGTCGGACCCAGTCAAAGCCAAGGCCTCCGCGCCGGCGTATGACATTAAGCCAGAACGGGCGTACGGCTCGGTCCAAGAATTGATAGACAGTGAACTGAAGTTGCCGGCGGATCAACGGATCGACTTCGTCACGGTGGCGACTCCCAACCACACGCACTTTTCAATCGCCAAGGCGGCGCTCGAAGCGGGCTTTAACGTCATCTGCGACAAACCGATGACGTTCGATCTCGCCCAGGCTGAAGAGTTGGCGGGCGTCGTCGCGAAATCGGGAGCGGTCTTCGCGTTGACGCACAACTACACCGGATATCCACTGGTGCGGATGGCTCGACAGATGATCCAGAACGGCGAGTTGGGAGAAATCCAGGCGGTCCGCTCGTGCTACATTCAAGGCTGGCTGCGTACGCGATTGGAGTCGAGCGACCAAAAACAAGCCGCGTGGCGCACCGATCCCGCCAAGTCCGGCGCGGCGGGTTGCTTCGGCGATATTGCGACGCATGCGTTTAATCTCGCGCGGTACATGACGGGACTCATCCCGGCCGATGTCTCGTGCAACCTCAAGGTGTTCGAGCCAGGTCGGAAGCTGGACGATTACGGACACGCCGTCGTGCGATTCGAGAACGGCGGACTGGGCACGATCACCGCCAGCCAAATCTCACACGGTCGTGAGAACGACCTGTTCATCGAGATCGACGGCACCAAGGGCGCGATTCAATGGCGACAAGAAGAGCCGAACTCGCTCACCTTGCGTCGCAACGGCCAGCCGCATGCGATTTACACGCGCGACCCGAACGCTCCGCACATGACCGAATGGGGCAAAGCCGCTTGCCGTTTGCCATCGGGACATCCCGAAGCGTTCTTCGAGGCATTCGCCAACGTGTACCGCTTCGCCTATGACGATATCGTCAAGCGAGCGACGGGCAGCGCCTGGGAGAAGACCAACACGATCTATCCGAACGTCAACGATGGCGTCGAGGGGATGTACTTCATCCAACAGTGTGTCGCCAGCAGCAAAGAAGGCGGAGCGTGGCTGCCGCTGAAGCACAAACTCGCTCGTAAGTAGTCTGCAAGGGTGTCGCATGTCCCCGACCTTTGCCGACCTCGTCGCCTCTCGACAGGCGTGGCTCGAAGACGTGCTCAAGCCGTGGTGCGCGACCGCGTCTTGGAAGGAATTGATGCAGGCTCAGCAAGACTGGGCGAACATTGCGGGGCAAGTCGATCCCCAGGCGACGCTGTGGGCGTGGGCGTGGAGCCGCTTCCCGGTGCTCGTTCACGACGGCTTGCCCGGCTTGGACGAGACACATCGCATTCGTGTGACGCTGCAAAACGCTCGCATCCGCGAAGGCTTTCCCGACAACCGCGAAAGCCGATTCGGAAAACTCAAACTTCTTGGCGAAACGAAGCCCGGCAGCGGACAGTTCGAGCTGTCGGAGGCGATCTCGATCGACGACATCATTGCCGTCGAGCGCGTTGAGGATGCCGGATCACTTCCAGCGGACTGACACTGCAGAGCCGACAGCCACTTCGGGCCAGAGACGTCCAGCCGGGCGAATGCGGACGGTGATGCACGAGTCTTGGCTGCCTTCCTGGCGATGCGCTTGCGGTGAGACCGCGTCAATGCGGCCGGTCAGCTCTTCGTTCGCGATTGCCAGTCGGACTTTTCGTCCGAGCTCCAGTTTGCCGACCTGCCGCGAGGGGACATCGACTTCAACGAACGGTCGGTCGCGATCGAGCACCGTGACCAGCGGCTCGCCGGACGCGACAGGGTCGGCCACTTGTTTAGCGTACGCTCCGACGACTCCGTACGCTGGAGTCGCGATCGACATCGCCGATTTTTGGTGCGTCAACGCCTCGAGCTGTTCGGCGGCCGATTCCAACTTGGCTTCCGCCACATCCACGCCGGCAGCCCTGCGGATTTGTTCTGGAAGATTCTCTCGCAACTTTTCCAACTGGCAGATGTGATGATCGCACAGGTCCGCCTGCGCCTTTTTGACTTCCGCTGAATTCCGAGCATCTTCGTGGAGGACCATCGCACGCACGCGAGTATCTTCCGGAGCCACCACCGGTTCGGCGAGGAAGGCGTCGAACAGTCGGTGCGGTTCGGTCCAGGCGTCTGCCGTAACGCCCAGCAGGCGGCCATTCGAGGGATCCTTCGATAACGACTTCCAGGCAAAATGCTGGAAATTGAGGGCGTACTGCTCGCGCAGGTATTCGGCCGACTGCAGCCGCGTGCGGTGCAGTTGCTCGTCCAAATCCTTGAGCTGCAGCGTCATTTGCACCTCGGCGTTGGCGCGGCATTGTTCGAGCGCGGCTTGAAGCGATCGAACCTCGCGCGTCTTGGCCGCGACCTCACGATCAAGCGTGTCATCGGCCATTTGCAGCAGCGTTTGTCGCGGTTTGACGGAATCACCCGTGCGAACCATGACCGACTCAACCCGGCCGGCGCGCGGAGCATAAATGACAGCTTGTTCGGCTCGCAGGAAGCCGGTCAGGTTGACTTCGCCAATCTGAGACATCCCGACGACGGTTCCGATCCCCGCCAATAAGGCCACCGCCCCAAACGTCAGCACGCGGAAGACGGGAGCGGGCGGGGAGGCTTGGTTGTCGTCCGGGCAAACATGTGGAGCGGATAAAGAAATAACATCACGGCTTGCCGGGATCGGCATTTGTTTCATAGCGAAAATCCCTTCACGGATCGGGCATCCGCCGGTCACGGTCGTCGCGCTCGCCTTCCGGAACACACTCTTCAAAAATCGGAGTGCACAGTCGCTCGGGTTGACGGGAACTCGCCGCAGTCGACCGAGTCGAGAGAAGACCGCGAGCAAAGCCCCGCTGACAGGATTGCGCCGCAAAGTTTGACACTGTCTGAGACAAATCTCGGTTGCTCCGCTACCATGTCGATGCCGACCGCTGAACGTCATCTCAAGCACTTCTGGAGAGTCGCATGTCTGCTCAATCGTCTCGACGTGAGTTCTTGGAAGTCGCTGGAACGGCTGTGGCTGGAGCCTGTTTCAACCTGCAAACCAAGCTCGCCGCGGAGGATCGTCCGGCCCAATCAGCATCAACAGCCAAGTCTGCGCAACAGAAAGAGAAATCGGTGGATCAGCGTGACCTGTCGATCGTCGACACACATCAGCACCTGTGGGATCTGGACAAATTGCAACTTCCGTGGTTGAAGGGAGATGCCGTTCAGAAGATCAACCGCAGTTTCCTGATGTCAGATTACCTGACAGCCACCGGATCGCACAAAGTCGTCAAGACGGTTTACATGGAAGTCAACGTCACTCCGTCACAGCAACGAGCGGAAGCCGAATACGTTCTCGACCTGTGTCGCCGTCCGGACAACCCGATGATCGGCGCGATTATCGGAGGTTCGCCGCAGTCGGCCGAATTCCGCAAGTACATCGAGCCCTATTCCAGCAACGGGCGTGTCAACGGAGTGCGAACCGTGTTGCACGACCCCGACCGTCCGCGTGGTATGTGTCTTGAAAAGACTTTTGTCGAGAACGTTAAGTTGCTTGGAGAAATCGACAAGAGTTTCGACCTCTGCATGCGTCCGGGCGAGTTCCTCGACGCCGTCAAGCTGGCCGAACAGTGCCCAAAGACACGCTTGGTCGTCGATCACTGTGGCAACATGCCCGTCCAGTCGGACGACAAACAACTCCGCGAAGCCTGGATGAAGGGCCTGCGCGAGATGGCTCAGCGGCCAAACACGTTTTGCAAGATTTCCGGCATCATCGTCACGGCCAAACCGGGAGCTTGGAAGCCGCACGACCTTGCCGCCAACGTCAACTTCTGCCTCGATACATTCGGCATCGACCGCTGCTTCTTCGGCGGCGATTGGCCCGTCTGCACGTTGACGGCTCCGCTGCTGGAATGGATCGACGCGCTTAAGCTGATCGTCAAAGACAAGCCGCTCGAATTCCAGAAAAAGTTGTTCCACGACAACGCGGTCCGAATTTATAAACTGATGGACAAGAGCACGGGGTGATTCCTTGTAGAAATTTCACCGTGGCCTTCGGCGGAAAGGCCCAGCGATGCGAAGCCACATTGGGAGTCGGTCAGCAGTAGTTTCTAAACTCAGCACGCTACTCGCCCAATGCGCCAGTTTTGAAGTTGCGTTTTTTAGCCCCGCGCGGGGCGGAAGATAATAGCCCAGGGCGAAAGCCCTGGGATTGGAGCCATACGAAACCACCAAAGCCCCGGAGGGGCGAAAGAATCGATGTCAAAAACTCTGTCGCCCCTCTGGGGCTTTGCCGGTTCGTGTGGTCGCAAACCCACGGCTTACGCCGTGGGCTATTACCTTTCGCCCCTACCGGGGCTGACAAACTGCGCAACATCAAAATCAAAATGCGCCCGTGCGGGAATCGAATGTCGAATCACGTTCGTCCCTCGCTGGCGCGTCGGGCTCATATTGAAATCGCTTCTACTCTCTTCGCTGATAATTGGCCGCCCGATTGTCGCGCGAGCGGCCGAACCCAAAACCGAACGGCCCCCCGCAGCGAAGGAAGCTTCGGCAAGAGAACGGACGACGGCCGAACTCGTCGCCGAGTTAAAGCCGTCGGTCGTCGTGATCAGCTTCTCCGGCCGAGATGGTAAGCAAGAAGGCTTGGGCACCGGCTTCGTCGTTTCCGAAGACGGTCTGATCGCGACCAACCTGCATGTTATCAGTGACGGCCGGCCGATCTCGGTTCAGTTCGCGGATGGCACGAAGCGCGACGTCGTGGCCGTGCAGGCTTCGGACCGGCAACTCGATCTGGCCGTGCTGCGCATCGACGCGAAAGGACTGACGCCGTTGCCGCTGGGAGACTCTGACGCCGTGCAAGACGGTCAGTCGGTCGTGGCGATCGGCAATCCGCTGGGCCTGAAGCACAGCGTCGTTGAAGGGATCGTCAGCGGTCGGCGCGAGATCGAGGGCAAGCCGATGCTGCAACTCGCCATGCCCATCGAGCAAGGCAACAGCGGCGGGCCGTTGGTCGATCGCGCGGGGCGAGTGCTCGGCATCATCAGCCTCAAGTCGCTCGTGACGAGCAACCTCGGTTTCGCAATCGCTGTCAATTCGCTCAAGCCGCTGCTCTCGAAGCCAAACCCGATTCCGATGGCGCGCTGGCTGACGATCGGAGCACTCAATCCGCGCGAGTGGACCTCGCTGTTCGGTGCTCGCTGGCGACAGCGTGCGGGTCGCATCGCGGTC
>CAZPUJ010000336.1:0-3863 GCA_964589725.1 uncultured Planctomycetaceae bacterium | reverse complement strand
ATGATCACGTTGTCGGTGGTCGAGGTGCCGGTGTTGGTGACCACAATCGTAAACGTGTTGCCCGTGCTGCCGGCCGTGGCCGTCTCCTCGGGTGTGTCGCCTTCCGCATCGTTGTTCGAGAAATCCTTCTGGATCGTGAGCTGGGCATTTTCCATGACCTGTACGTCGTCGCTGTCTGAAACGGGGGTCGTAATTTCATCGCTGCTGACGCTGGCCGTATTTTCGACCAACTGGGAGTTCACGCCGGCGGCCACGCTGTAGGTGACCGTGAGGATCACGCTCTCGCCGACGCCCAGGCTGCTGAGGGACCACTCGATGTCGTTGTCGTCCAAGGCGGGATTGGCCACCTCCACACCGGCGGTGCCGGTGACGTCGGTGACGCTCAGCTCCGCGGGCACGATATCGGTGATGATCACGTTGTCGGTGGTCGAGGTGCCGGTGTTGGTGACCACAATCGTGAACGTGTTGCCCGTGCTGCCGGCCGTGGCCGTCTCCTCGGGTGTGTCGCCTTCCGCATCGTTGTTCGAGAAATCCGTAACGATTGTGAGTTCAGTCCGGTAAAGAATCGGGTAGAGCGAATCGGCCAATGCCTGCAAATCGAGTGCTAACTGGTCAAAGTCCGACGTCACAATAATGTCCGTGTCCTTGGTGACGGGCGGCCCCTGGCTGGGACCGCTGATCGCCACCAAGTTGTTGACGATGAGATTGCTCCCGATTCCGATGGTCACGATGCGGATGCCATCGATCTTGGCCTGGTTGGCTTCTTCGACGGCCCACTCCATTGCCTCGCGCTCGCTGGTTGAGGCAATTCCGCCAGTGTGACCGAGTGCATCCGCGTGGCCGCCGCGTTCGTTCGGGTGGCCATCGGAGATGAACACGATCAGGTCCGGAATCAAGTCCCGGCCGACTTCCGCGTTTTGGGTCGGAAAGAGTGTTCGCGCCAAATACAGTCCAAGATCCCAGTTTGAGCCACCGGTGCCGACCGGATCAGGCCGTGGGTTCATGGCACTGATGACTTGGGAACCGTCGGCGGTGAAGTCGCTGAAAAAGACAAGTCCACCCGCATCGAAAGCGACCAGGGCGAATTGGGTTTCCGCGTGGCTATCGAAGGCGTTCACGAATGCCGACAACGCCGCCACCAATTCGTTGTACTCGGTGGGGTTGATGCTGCCGGAAACGTCCATCACCAGCACCATGTCAAGGTTGCAAGCGTTGTCCGGTAAAATTGGGTTCGGCCGCGGCGCCTTGATCTCGATAGCAGCGATGGCCCAATCGTCATTACTTCGGCTGTCCGTCAGATTGAACGTGTAGGTACCAGCCGTGGCGGCGTCACGGGTGCCGCCCCATGTGGCAAAGTCGTTGAAGCCGTTACCCGTCGGGGTGTCCCACTGTTCGGTGATTTCAGCGGCGCCAGGTGTGAAGGTGGCAAGCTCATGGTCTTTCACCGCCGCACCAAAGATCAGCGAGCCGCCAGAGGTCGTTATGTCGACCGTTATGTCCCCAAGGCTGCCGACGTTGCCAGCGGTTGTCCCAATCGGATCGAATTGGTCCACGCCCGTAAAGTTCGTGGCCGTGATGGCCCAAGGGCTTGTGATTGAGTCGAAGTCAACCACGACATCAAACGTGCCGACATCGGGAGCGACAAGATACCAGATTTCGACCGCCGATTCGGTGCCGCCGCCCCCATCAGTTTGCATGGCCAAAGTCAGGGGAGCTGTGTTGTAGGTGATCGAACGGACACTCTCGTTCCCTTCGATCATGACGCTCACAACCAGAAGTCGGTCGGATCCCTCCAGCACAATATGCGGAATCGGGGGGCTTGGATCCGCTTTTCCCTCGATCACAGAACGCAGATTGGTCGTGACTGCTCCGCTCGAGACGACGCTCTCCGTGAACGTCGCGCTCAGCATGCAGCGCTCTTCGAAGACCTCCGCCCACCGCGCCTTGACGCAGCGAGTCGCGCAGGTGCTGTTGCTCCGGCGGACTTTCCGAGAACGACTTTTTCGACAGCGGCGGAGCCAATCCAAGAGAATCATGATTTCCTTCCCGACTTCGTGGTGTGTGTTCTTTGAAGCCTTGCGAGCTCAAGGCCGCCTGCTAATGTTAAAATGGTCAATATAAAAAATATAGTAAAGATGGATACAATGGAAAACAATTGTGGAAGTTCCCGAACAGAACGGTTTTTAAAATTTCGTGGGTTTCCCACAGTAATCTGATTGATCTGGTTAGCATTCTGGTGCGAAGCGCGAACGATCTCGCGTTGACTTTTCGCAACCGAAAAAGAGCGGTGCGAACTATTGCTCGACGCGAGACGCCTTGCGGAACGCAGCCCCAGACGCACGCCGGCGGTATTCCTAACTCGCAAGCGAAATCACGTCCCCAACGGTGGTGGAGAGGATCGCTGAGCGCTGATCTTTGCGCGACACAAATCGCCAAGATCCGGAACCGGGATCAAACCGCCGACGACTCGGCGGCAGAAGTGGTCGAGCAGGACTTCGGTTTCTGATCGTTCGGCGGCGAGCGACTCGGAATGTGACCCAGCAGCGGTCGTCCATTCGATCGTGGCGGCACCGAGCAATCGGGCGTCGCCTCGTTCGCACTGAACGCGCGCTTCTTCGGCACGGTCAGAGGAGATCGACACCTCGGCGATACGCGGGGGGCTGGTCAAGTCACTCGGATTGAATGGAGCGAATTCCAAACGGACGCTGGCCTGATTGTTGGCCGGCGAGTCGACAGCACGCGTGGCGTGCTGCGGCGTGCCTCGAAAGACGTAATGGCACCAGTCGATCCATTCGAGCAGCGGGTCATCGTCGGCCTGGAGGCTCATCGTCAGGCGATCCGCCTCGGTGGCGAACGGCATCTGCGAGTTATGGGCCGGTGAACCGTGAATCTCGATCCGCAGCGGGCGGCCAAGTTCCGTCGCCATCAACTCCTGCAAGCGGTGGGTCGCGGGGGTGCAACGCCGTGACAACGCGGGAACGAGTGTCAGGCCGTGTGTTACCGCGTACGCGTGCAGTCGTTCCAGTTCCGACAACAGCAACTCGAACCGCGCGGCCATGAGCACTGGTTTACGACGTTCGCAGAGTAGCCGCAGTGTCGCGGCGCCGGTCCAACTCGCGTCGAGCCACAAAATCGCTTGGACGTTCGGACGATCGGCTACCGCCGTCACGCCACACACGACGCGCGCATGCGTCTCGCGCGCGGCTTGCTCCGCGCGGGCCAACACCGAATCGTAGACCGCGACGACTCGCACTCGCTGCTCCAGCTTCGCCATTGCTGGACGGAATTGGCTCTCCCACCAAGGGCCAAGGCCGATCAGCCCGAAATTCACCGGAGCGGTCGCCATGCGAGAGGCCTCGTGGATTCGCGACGGAAGTGTGGCGGGAGTGTAGAAGATGAACGCTGAGGGATGAAGGATGCGAGAGGTCGTGCCACTGACTCATCTCCCGATTGATCAAGATCGTGATCTGTTTTCCCGCGTTCTTTCTCATTCTGACGATCGTCGCGTTTGTCGTGCCGGGGCCTCGCCATTTTCGTCACCATGTTGTGTTACAATCTCGTCCGTGAAGCGCTCCGCGACGTCTCGGACCCCGCATGCGCGGCTGGCGGACTTGAGTTTGTTGTCACGTCGTTCAGCGGGAAGCGCTCGTTGCTACCACTAAACCATAGACGTGAATTTCTGACGGCGAATTTCAGACATCCCCATGTCCTATCGGAACGAAGTCACCGTTCTTCTCGAGGCGCTCCAGCGGGGCGATCCGCAGGCGGCGCACCAACTCTTGCCGCTGGTCTACGAAGAACTCCGCCGGTTGGCGAACGCCCGGCTCGCACAGGAACCCCCCGGACAAACATTGCAGGCGACG
>CAZPUJ010000335.1:0-3720 GCA_964589725.1 uncultured Planctomycetaceae bacterium | reverse complement strand
GCTCCCAGCTTCGACTCCATGTGCAGGAAGTGAAACTGGTCGTAACCCTGCACGGCCAAGACCATGCCGATGAACAGACCGGTCACGAACACCACCGGAATGCTGCGCACGCCGATTTCATAAAACGACTGCGTCAGCACGCCGCCGCGCGGCAGCCCGGACAGCATCGACCGGACAACGCCCCATCCAAACAACGACTGCTCACCCAGCGCGGTGATCGCGTCAACGATCACTCGCCCCAGCAGATGAATCACAGTCTCGCGCGGTTTGGCGGTCGATGCCGAAGCCATCCTTGGCGACTCGCTGCGGAAACAGTTTCCCTGTCACTGCCGGGCTGGTCCTCAACTCGGCCAAATGGGGCGGGAACGTAGCTAAACCCATCCAAACAGGCGAGAGCAGTCTGATCCAGTAAAAAAGCCCGGCGTCTTCAGTGACATGGGGAAAACCGAAGTCTCACCGGCTTCGGCGACGGGTAACTTATCTCTTGCCATTCGCATTAAAGCTTGCGTTCGCGAATCCAGTCCGTGTGGAACGTCTGGCCGCGCGGTTGGTCGATGCGTTCGTAGGTGTGAGCTCCAAAGTAATCGCGCTGAGCTTGCAACAGGTTTGCTGGCAAGCGCGCGTTCCGATAGCCATCGAAATAACTCAGCGCCGCACTGAAGACTGGAATCGGCAGGCCCATCTGCACCGAAGTGGCGATGACTCGACGCCAACTCGGCTGGGCTTTCTCGACGGCCGATCGGAAGAAGTCGTCCAGCAGCAAGTTTTCGAGGTTCGGATTCTTGTCGAACGCGACCTTGATATCGCCGAGAAACCGCGAGCGTATGATGCAGCCGCCACGCCACAACAAAGCGATGTTGCCGTTGTTCAGCTTCCAGCCGTATTCCTTTGCGGCCGCGTCGAGCTGCACGTAACCCTGTGCGTAGCTACACAACTTCGAAGCGTACAGTGCCTGCCGGACGTCTTCGATGAACTGTTTCTTATCGCCGCTGAACTTGGTGTCCGCCGGGCCATTCAGAAGCTGCGAGGCGCGCACGCGAGCGTCTTTCTGAGCCGACAGGCAGCGCGCGTAAACCGCTTCCGTGATCAGCGTCGTCGGCACGCCCAGGTCGAGCGCGTGTTGGCTCATCCATTTGCCCGTGCCCTTCTGCTGAGCCGTGTCGAGAATCTTGTCGACGAGGTGACCGCCAGCGGAATCTTTGACCGAGAAGATATCGCGCGTGATTTCGATCAGATAGCTTTCGAGTTCACCCGTGTTCCAATCGCTGAAGACTTGGAACAGCTCCTCGTTGGTCAACCCCAGCGCGTCCTTCAGAATGAAATATGCTTCGCAGATGAGCTGCATATCGCCGTACTCGATCCCGTTGTGAACCATCTTGACATAGTGCCCGGCTCCGGCTTCGCCGACCCAATCGCAGCAGGGGATGTCGTTGTTCGGTCCAACCTTGGCCGAGATCTTTTGCAGGATGTCCTTGACGAACGGCCAGGCCTCGATGTGTCCGCCCGGCATGATGCTGGGGCCTTTGAGCGCCCCTTCCTCGCCACCCGACACGCCCGTGCCGATAAATCGCAGGCCGGCCGTCTTGAGCTCTTCATGCCGGCGATTCGTGTCGCGGAAGTCCGAGTTGCCACCGTCAATGATGATGTCGCCTGGCGCGAGCAGCCGCTGGAGTTGTTGGATCACCGCATCGACCGCTGCTCCGGCCTTCACCATGATCATCACTCGGCGGGGGGCCTTCAGGCCCGCCACGAACTCTTCCGGAGTGTGATAGCCCCGAATGCGATCGGCGGTTCCCCTATGCACCTTGTCGGCCGGTTCGTTCTTCAGTCCGCCGACAAACTCGTCCGTCGTGGCGGTCGTCCGGTTGTAGACTCCGACCGAATAGCCGCTGTTGGCCATGTTGAGAACCAGGTTCTGACCCATCACGGCCAGGCCAATGAGACCGATATCGTGTGGTGACATGAATTGCTGCTTGCCTTTCAAAAACAAAAGAGTCGTTATGAGGTCGCGGACGGCGCTTCAGGAAACAGCCACGGCTCGCTTCAAACACGACTGCACTCCCGCCCAATCGGCTGCGGACAAGTGCCCAATGATCTTCACGGCCGACGGCAAAGCCATCCCAAAATAGACTCGGAACACGCTGGGCGCGTTCAAGCCGGCGCCTTTCCAGTCTTGCAGGATGAAATCGGTTTTGGTTTTGGCTGAGGCGACATTCGAAGTGAGGACGCACAACGCAACATCAAGAAGATGGTCCTGATTGTAGGCTTCAGTTGAAACGACAACGGCCGGACGTCGCTTCATCCCGGTCGCGCCCACGAAATCGACCGTGACAACGTCACCCGGTTTCAGTGGCATCATCGGCCTCCGATCGAGCCCAGCTTTGCCGCTGGAAGTCCGCCAAATCCGCGTCGGACCACGCCTCGTTGAAGTCAACCAATGCTTGTGGCGGAATGCCCTCCAAGATTAACGTCGCGAGCCGTAGGCGGTCAGCGGTGGGAAGCGACTTGATGCTCTTCGAGTAAAAGGATTCAACTGTCATTGAGGGCCTCATGAAGAGGGTTGTCGTCGCCCGTGGTTACCGCTGGATGCGCGCCGAGCCACCTTTCGCGAAGGCTCGCACTTGGTCCACGCTCGCCATGGTCGTGTCTCCGGGGAACGTGGTGAGCAACGCGCCGTGAGCCCAGCCCAGCTTGATTGCCTCTTCCGGCGACTCGCCTGTGAGTAGACCGTAAAAGAATCCGGCCGCGAAGCCATCGCCACCACCGACACGGTCCAGCACGTCGAGCTGACACGTCGGAGCGACATACGTCTGGCCTTCGATCCAGGCGACAGCGCTCCAGTCGTGGTGATTGGTGGAATGCACTTCGCGGAGCGTCGTGGCGACGACTTTGACGTTGGGAAATTTTTTCGCGACCTGGTCCATCATGCCGCAGAACGTGCTCGGGTCGAGTTTCGATTTGCCGGCGACCTCGGGGCCGGGAACGCCGAGCCCCTTTTGCAAGTCTTCTTCGTTGCCGACCAGGACGTCGACGTTCTCGACGATCTTTCGCAGCGTCTCCTGTGCGGTTTCCAAACCACCGGAAATCTTCCACAGTTTTTCGCGGAAGTTCAGATCGAACGAGATGAGCGCACCGGCGGCTTTGGCGGCCTGAATTCCTTCGATGAGGACGGCTGGTGTCGTCGACGACAGGGCCGCGAAGATGCCACCGCTGTGGAACCAACGCACTCCTCCGGACATGATCGCCTTCCAATCGAAGTCACCCGGCTTCAACTGCGCGGCGGCTTCGTTGCAGCGGTTGTAGAACACGACGGGGGCTCGCACGCCGAAGCCTTGATCGCTGTAGACGGTGGCCATGTTCGGGCCCTGGACACCGTCATGCTCGAAGTGTTTGTAGAACGGCTTGACCCCCATTGCGCGAACACGCTCGGCGATCAAATCGCCGATGGGATAGTTGACCATCGCGGACGCTACGCCCGTGTTGAGTCGGAAGCAATCGGACAAGTTGGCCGCGACGTTGAACTCGCCACCGCTGACATGAATCCGACATTCGGTCGCTTTGCGGAACGGAATGATTCCCGGATCGAGCCGATGAACGAGTGCTCCCAGCGACAGAAAGTCCAACGAGCCGCGGGCTGGGATGTTGAGCATGTGATCTTCCTCGATAGCTCGATAGAAAGCGATGATAGGTCCAATTTGCCCAATCCGAAAGGCAACCGCC
>CAZPUJ010000334.1:0-3984 GCA_964589725.1 uncultured Planctomycetaceae bacterium | reverse complement strand
GGATCGGATCTTCGAAAAGTTCCGCCAAGGCCGCTTGCATCCGGGACAGGAAGACGCGTTGACGCGGCCGTATGAAGGAACCGGCTTGGGACTTTCGATCGTGAAGGAACTTTGCAAGCTCCTCTCCGGCGAAGTCTCACTCGTCAGCGAATTCGGTAAAGGGAGCACCTTCACGGTCGTGTTGCCGATCCGGATCGAGCCGCCCACCTCGCCGATACCTCTCGCCTCAAGCTAAGTAGACCCGCCGCGATGATTGGGGCGCTGCAGTCGTGAGACTTCAGGCTCCGAACGCTCAATCCGTCATCGGCGGCGGTTCGGTCGTGACGTCGTGCCACTTCATCGCGGAGCGTTCCATCGGTTCGATGCGGAGCACGACGTTGCCGTTTTGGAAGACTCGCACGGTGCCGGTTGATTGCGATACGGCGATCGAAATGGATTTCGTCGCTTTCGAGATCGCGGCAGCGGCCCAGTGGCGGGCGCCGAGGCCTTTCGAAAGAGTCACTCCCGTCGCGGGAGCGTCCAAGATTCTTCCAGCGGAGATCACCACGCCGTCGGCGGAGACAACAAACGCACCGTCGATTTGAGCGAGTTCCTTAACGCTCTCACGCACGCGAGGCGAGCGGATCAGGCGTTCCTTGCGAGCGTAGCCGCGGAATGGGTCGTGGACTTGCTCGTGCGAGAGTTCCAAAACTTTGCGATGCTGGCCGACGACGAAGAGCGCTCCAACCGGTTTGCCCTCGCGACCTTCGCGGCCGATTTCGATGGCGATGTCCACGACTTGCCGTAAGGTCTCCAACGGCACCTGCGTCTCGAGCAACTGTAAGTCGCGGGCGGTCAAGGTCGCCAAATGCTCGGCCAGCCGGATGAAGGTCAGCGTGTCGAGCGTTTGCTTTTCGAAGCCGGCGTACACCGCGACGACCGAATCGCCGCTACGGAGCAACTCGTCGGAGATCGCTTCCAGCAACGCCTGGCTGATTTGAAACTGTCGCGTCTGCGGTTCATCGTGCAGCGCGACGACGGAGACCTCGTCATCGCGCGCGGCCTGCTGCACGTCGGGCTTGTCGGACGTGATGATCAGACGCACCTTCTTCAGCGCGTCGCGAATCTCGGCGAAGTTGTACGGCACTTCGGCGAGCATCACGACGGCGGCGGCTTCGTTGTCCTCAGCCACTTTGCGAGCGGCGGACAGCAAGCTTTCGGACTGCTGGGAAAGTTCGTAGCGTTTGATCATTCCGAAGAGTGGTCCGGGGGTTAGAGATTAGGGATTAGACGACGTTTCGCGGCGAGCGACACGCGGATTTGGAATGATTCGTTCGGATTGAGTCATGGTGGTATGTACGAGGCTGCCGGGGCCGAGGGCGTTGATGACCTCGCGATCGACTTGAAGCTTGGTCGAGACCAGTTGGCCGGCCTGATGATCGAAGACGATCGTGCCGGTCAACAAGCGGAGCATGATTTGTAGTTCGACGGACGGCTCGTTGATCGGCGAGATGGCCGTCGTCTTCAGTTCGATCACGGCCTGCGGGCCGTCGAGCTTTGTCAGTCGGTATTCGCGCCGCAGCTTCAAATCTTTTCTGAGCTTTTCGGTGACACTGACCGCGACGTTAAACTCGTCCTTCCAGGTGTCTCCGAGCTTGACCGGCTGTACGGGAAACACGATCAGAAAATTCAGCATCGGGTCATTTTCGAGTCCTTCGGCGGACGCATTTCCCCCTTTGAGCGGCGTCGCCTCCAACACTTTGCCGGTGGGAGCAAACTTGACCCGCACCAGCGGCTTGCCCACGGTGTTCAGAATCGGGCGGTACTCTGGCAGGCATTTCTCCGTGCCATCAGCTGAATCAAACGTCGTCGTTGGACCGCCAGCCAAGTTGTGCGACAGTCGAGCACGATCAATGACCGGCTCGATCAACGCATTCCCATTCGCGTCGACGGAGATCACGCGCAGATGCTTTTCCGCGGAGGACTGACTGCACATTGTCTCCTGGAGATCCTTCTTGCGCGAGTCCATGGTCAGCTCTTGCGAGTACTCGAAGTACAGCGACTGATTCGGCTGAAAGCGGTAAGCCAGGCGTACGCCCAAGTTCTCGGTTGTCACTGCTTCGTCGGCCGACAGCAAAGACGGGATCGTCACCAACAAGCTCAGACTGACAGCGACCAGAAATCGCGGGCATTGACGAGGCATGAGACTCTTCCTTGATGGCTGCGACCGTTTCGTGGCCTCAACTTGAGCCAATCAGTTTCCCAACGAACTTGCTTCCGCCTGAAGGAGGGACGATGAACTAGAAAAGCATCATTGACGCGCGGTCGTTGGCGGAGTGGTCGAGATCGTTTCGTCGCGCGGTTGCTTGCCGACGCCGTACGTCGCGATGTGCGTGCGGAGAGTTCGTTTCAACTCGACGCGATCGCGCGGCATCGCGCCGGAGATCAGCCACATCTCGTCGATGGCATGTTGTCCCGCCTCGCGGACGAGCGTCACGTGCGCTCCCAGCTTGTCGTCTCCCAACACGATGGTCGCGTGATCGTCGGTCTGTTCGATGGACACCAGCGGCGCGTGCAAATGCGACGCGACATCGCCGCTCATTGGCGGAACCGTCGGCGTCTGATACCAAACCAGCCGGTTGAAGTCGCGCGACGAATTGCGTTGTAGGTGATCCAATTGGCCCAAGCGAACGCCCGCAGCGAAGTCGAGGATCGGCACCATCAACTCCAAGGTGGTCTTCAATGAACTGGGGCGGCCAAGCGTCGGCAACAGCACGTCGTCAACCAACAGCGATCCCTGTTGATCGAGCAGTATGTACGTCAATGCTCGCGAGCCTTGAGTGACCGTGACCTCGGTGATCGGTCCGGAAAACACGGTCGATTGCACCTTAGGCGGATCGTCCTCGATGTCGCGAAGCGGCATCGCGTGCAGCGTGCCGGTCTGAGTCCGTTTCCAGACACGACGATTAAAGTCCGGCGACGCGCTAAGCCGCAAAGAATCCAGATCGCGCGACGTCAGAGCCTCCGCGAAAATCTGCACCAGCGCATGAGCCGTGAACAGTGCGGACAGTCGCTTCTCCTGCTGGCCGTCGAGTTCGTACAACGTGACGTCGTCAATCAAGTATTTCGGCACCGCGTCCGCGTCGTCGCCGTCTTGCCGGACGATGCTGAGCTTCAACACTTCGTTCGGGCCATCGACGATGAAGTTGGAATGCTTGCCGCGAAGCTGACGAGTCTCTTCCGAATCGCTCCCCGAGAATCCTTGCCAGGCGACATGCACCTGAGTGCTCTCGGGCGGCAAGTCGCCGCTCGGTAACGAAACCTGAGCTAAATTGGCGGGTGCCAAGCTGCCCGTGAAGAATTTCGGCGTGCAAAGCGGCTCGAGTTGCTGTTTCTCGCCGGCATTGTAGGCGGCCAAAAACGCTGTCGCGACAGACGTGATCTGCGCAAGCTGTCGTGTGGACGGAATTGCGTCTTTCTCATCGCGCGATGAGATCGCGACTTCGTCGACCAGCCACGGCCCGCTCGACCGACTGATCGTCAGCAACATTTCCCCGACGCCGATCGGCAAACGGACATAGGCCACGTTCTCATCAAGCTGAGCCCGCGGTTGCAACCGCGAGCCGGTCTTTTGGCGTCCGACGACTTGCCGCGTTAGCCGATTGAGGTATTCCGGCGACAGCGGCCGAAGCAGTTTCGCAAACTCCGGCGTGGTGGTGCTGAGCACGTCTTCACGACTGCCATTCTTCCAGGCTTCCAGAAATTCGCGGACCGACAACAACAGGTCCATTTGCTCGGACACCGACTTCGTCGCCGTGACGCCATCGCGTTTCTGCTTCAAATAGATATCGTCGACGACCCACCTCTTGGTCTTGGGGTCCAGTTTGAGCTGATACTTCAGCCGCTGCTTCGATTCGCCCACGAGCACGCTGACTCGTTTGATGGTCGGAGACACCTCATCGACGTTGGCGATTTCAATGTCGCCGGTCGGTAGTCGGAGGACTT
>CAZPUJ010000333.1:0-4368 GCA_964589725.1 uncultured Planctomycetaceae bacterium | reverse complement strand
TGTTGCTCATTCCCGTTGTACTCGCTTCGACAGCCTTCAGTCCTGGGGCTGAAGGCCCCTCGTCGTTCGTCGTCGCGCCGGCCGAAGTCCGTCTTTCGGGCAACTTGGATCGGGCGCAGTTGGTCGTGTCGCGGACGGACGTGAGTGGAAGAATTCATGAGCGATCTGAAGACGCGACTCGCGGCGCGGCTTACGAGTCGTCGGACGTGAACGTCGTAATCGTCGATGCGACCGGAAGGCTGCTCGCGAAAGGGAATGGCTCGGCCAAGATCATCGTCAAAGTTGGCGAGACGAGTCGCGAGATTTCGGTCACCGTCGAGAAGGTCGAGGCGACGCCGCAGGTCGGGTATGTCGAGCATGTTGCGCCGATCCTGAACAAAGCCGGTTGCAGCATGGGAGCCTGTCATGCGGCTCAGTACGGGCAGGCGGGGTTCAAACTGTCGGTGTTCGGCAGCGAATTGGATCAGGACCGCGAGGCGATTGTACGGGACCGGTTGCAGCGGCGGTTGAATTTCGTCGATGCCAGCGAGAGTTTGTTCCTCAAGAAGCCGACGATGCAGGTGCCTCATGGCGGCGGCAAGCGTTTGGCGGCGGGGTCCGTCGATTATGAGTTGCTCAAGGTGTGGATCGCCAATGGTGCTCCCGCGCCGGATGCGAAAGCTCCGCAGGTCGCGAAGATCAGCGTCTTCCCAGCCAAGCGACTCGGCACGATTGGGCTGAAGCAGCAGTTGCGGGTCGAGGCGACCTACTCGGACGCATCGACGCGAGATGTCACCGCGTGGGCGAAGTACGACTCGATGGATGACGGCATGTTGACCGTCAACGCCGACGGGCTGGTGACGGTGACGGGGCAGGGACAAGCTCCGGTGATGGTCCGCTTCGAGGGGCAGGCGGAGATTTCGCTGTACGTGATCCCTTACCGCGAGTCCATCGAACTCGCTGGCTGGACGAACAACAACTTCATCGACGAGCTGGCCTCGGCAAAGTTCAAGGAACTCGGCATCGATCCCTCGCCGCTGTGCGACGACACGGCGTTCATTCGCCGAGCGTTCCTGGACGCGATTGGCCAAGCACCAACCGTCGAAGAGACGACCGCGTTCATCGCCGACACCGATCCGGCAAAGCGAACAAAACTCATCGACCGACTGCTGGGACTGACCGGCGACACGAAGCTCGACATCTACAACGATGCCTACTCGGCGTGGTGGACGCTGAAGTGGTCGGACCTGTTGCGAAACACCTCCGGCCGCGCCGAACAAGGCATGTGGGCGATGCACAACTGGCTGCGGACCGTCTTCCGCGAGAACTGGTCCTACGACCGCATCGTCCGCGAACTGGTGACGGCGAAGGGTTCGGTCTTCAGCAACGGCCCGGCCAATTATTTCGCCGCCAACAACACTCCGATGGAGGCCACCGAATCGACCGTGCAATTGTTTCTCGGCATTCGGATGGAGTGTGCCAAGTGCCATCACCACCCGTTCGAGAAGTACGGCCAGTCGGACTACTTCGGATTCGCGGCGTTCTTTGCTCGCGTCAGCAACAAGGGGAGCGAAGAGTTCGGAGCGTTCGGCGGCGAACAAGTCGTCATCGTCCGCAACACCGGCGAGACGTCGCATCCCAAAACCGGCAAGGTGATGCAGCCGACGCCGCTCGAAGGCGAGTCGGTCGATCATCCGCTCGACCGCCGCATCGCGCTCGCCGATTGGATGACAGCGAAGGACAACGCGATGTTCGCGCGGTCGATCGTGAACCGCTACATGGCCTACTTGATGGGCCGCGGCCTCGTCGATCCCGTCGACGACATGCGCTCGACCAACCCGCCGACGAACCCGCCGCTGATGGACGCACTCGCGAAACACTTCGCCGAGTCCGGCTTCAACCTCAAGCAGTTGATGCGCACGATCATGACTTCGCGGCTGTACCAGCTCGATTCACAGCCAACAGCAACGAACGCCAGCGACCGCCGTTTCTACGCCTACTACCGAGTCAAACGCCTCTCGGCCGAAGCACTGCTCGACGCGATCGACCGCGCCGCCGGCACACAGACAAAATTCCGCAACCTTCCGCTCGGCACAAAAGCCATCGAACTCCCCGATGCCGAGTACCCCGACTTCTTCCTCAACGTCTTCGCCAAACCGAAGCGAGCCTCCGTCTGCGAATGCGAACGCTCCCCCGACGAAAACCTCGCTCAAGCCCTGCACACACTCAACGGCGACATCCTCGCCAACAAAATCGCCGACGCCAAAGGCCGCATCGTGACGCTGCTCGCCGCGAAATCCGACGACGGCAAACCGAAACCGCACGCAGAAATCGTCCGCGAGCTGTACCTCGCCGCGCTCTGCCGCCAACCGACCGACGCCGAACTCGCCGCCAGCCAAAAATTCCTCGAACAAGCCGGCTCGCCGAAGGAGTGCTACGAAGACTTGCTGTGGGCGCTCATCAACAGCAAGCAGTTTTTGTTCGTGAGGTAGCGATTGGAGCCTTGAGATGCCGGGAGGTCCACCAAGTCCGTCACGACCCGCGCGAAAGCGATCGCGAAATCCAGACTGCGCATTCTTTCGTTCGCCGGGAATTTGGGGATGGTTTTTCATCTTGCCGTTCGGCTTGATCTTCACACTGACTGGAACACTCGCACTTTATGTGGCTGTCAGGTCCATCCCAATGGTCGTCGAGAGTTACTCAGACTGGCGCTTCTGGATTGGGATTTTTGGGATCACGATCATCGGAGTCGGTCACGCTGCTTGTGGATTAGCGATCTTGCATTCTGTCTTCTTCGGGCCGGAATGGTTGACCATCGCCCGACAGCAGGGTGTTGCGAGAAAGCAGTCCGGCGTGCTCTGCTTTCGCCGAAAGGCGACAGCGATGCTTAAAGATTTCACCGAAGTCTCGATTTTTCCGATGGTAGAAAAGTGGTTTGAACGCGATTCGTTTGAAGTTGCGCTCACCGGCCCTCAAGACAAACGATTCCCAATCGGACGTGTCACGTTGTCATACGATTTGGCCCGCGAGTTCGGTAAGGAAGTCGCGACATTCCTCGGCCTGCCGATAAAAGAACTCAGATATGCTCAGTCTTACCGAGGTCAATCCAATGCGAACCAAGTATCCGCCTGAAATCTTGAATGATCCGAACCGCTCGAAGCCGGCCCCGTTTGAGTATGCCGGACAGTGGGTCGCTTGGAACAAAGAAGGCACCGAAATTGTCGCTCACGGACGCGAACTGTCTGAAGTCCACGACGCGGCGATTGCCGCTGGTCATCCCGATTGCGTGCTCGAAAAAGTGCCGAAGGCGAATACCGTTTTGAAGGAAGAACAATGCCATTACCAACCGCGATTCTGAACGATCCCAACCGACCACCGCCGGCTCCGCTTGAATTCGCTGGTGAGTGGGTCGCCTGGAACCATGCTCGCACCGAGATCGTGGCACACGGCGATGACCTCGAAACCGTTTATGAGGCGGCAGTCGCAGCAGGACATCCCAATGCCGTCTTTCAAAAGGTGCCGGAAGCAGACACCTATTTCATTGGCGGTTCGACTTGGGGGGCATGATGCAGTTTCCCTACCGAAAACTGTTCGACCGCGATCCCCACCACTGGCCAACTGGATTTGGTGCAACGTCCGGAAATCACCATGACCATCATCGGGCCGCAACGACAGCTTGACTGCGACGCGCTGGTGGATACCGGGGCGGACATGACTGTGTTACCGGCGTCAGTGGCTCGCACGCTGCGAATTCCGCTGGCCCTTTCGCCTCGCGGTGGCACATCGTTTGGCGGAAGTCGATATGCTCTGTTCCGTGGGAGTGTCCGCTTTCAAGTCGAGTCCGGGAACGAATCTGTCGGCTGGAAAGCCGACATTTTCTTCGCGGAATTTCAATCAAGGAGACAGGAGACTTTGATCCTCGGTCAAGCCGATTTCTTGGAATACTTTCGCGCGACGTTTGATTGGGAAAAAGGAATGTTGACTCTCGAACCCAACGGACGAGTCCCAACGACAAAATAAGACACTGAGGGAAGACTCGATGCGATTCACATTCTGGTTCATCACGACCGTCATCACGTTTGTTGGTGTCGCAGACTCCGCCTCCGCTCAAACCGCCTTTCCGATGCTGATGAGCCTCAAGCCCGTTGCCGTGCAAGTCGGGACGACCAGCGAGATCACGGTCAACTCGCGGTACTCGATGCACAATGCTGAGAGCGTGCTCGTCACGGGCGGCGGCGTGCTGGCGGAGGTTGTGCCGCCGGAGGTGAAGAAGGATGACAAGTCGCCGAACGTCACGGCGCTCAAGATCAAAGTGGCGGTCGCGGCGGACGCGATGCCGGGGGTGCGCGATCTGCGAGTGCTCACGCCGCAGGGGATCAGCACGGTCGC
>CAZPUJ010000332.1:0-4579 GCA_964589725.1 uncultured Planctomycetaceae bacterium | reverse complement strand
CATGACTGACGCCATACGTCGCACTCATTTTCCTCCCGTAGCTCAGTAGTGAGAACGGCCGTCTTATAAACGGCAGGTCGTCGGTTCGATTCCGATCGGGAGGACTGCCGTCCCACTCGCCTCTGCCACCAACCATCCGTCGGCGATAGAATCCCTCCCGGAGGTGCGACCATGCCGACCAAAACGAAACTCAGAACCGAAGGAGGCCCACGATGACTGTTGCATTTGTCGCTGAAGCCCCTCCTTTAGCGATGGACGAACATGGCGCGATTCGAGTCGCGGGAACTCGGCTGACGCTTGATACCGTCGTGGATGCCTTTGATGCGGGAGAAAGTGCGGAAGAGATCGTTGACCAATACGACATCTTGTCATTGGCCGACGCTTATGCCGTGATCTGCTACATTCTGCACCATCGCGAGGAAGTGGATGAATACATGGCCGAGCGTGCTCGACTGGGCGAAGAGATTCGAAAAGAGGTCGAGCGGCGATTTCCCCAGGAAGGACTACGTGCGAAGTTGCTCGCTCGACGACAGGCACAGGGACAGACGCCATGAAATTCGTGGCGGATGTCAACTTCAACAAGAAGATACTGCGAGGACTCCGTCGGCGAACCACCGAGTTTGAATTTGTTCGCCTGCAAGATATCGGTCTGGGCAAACTTCAAGACGCTGATGTGCTGGAATGGGCCCGGAAGGAAGAGCGACTTCTGCTGACTCACGACGTCAAGACAATGATTGGTTTCTTCAATGAACGACTCGAAGCTGGACTCCCGGCACCCGGAGTTTTTGAAATCAGTAGCAAACTTCCCATTCGCACGGCCATCGACGAATTGTTGATCATTATTGACTGCAGCACGCAAGACGAGTGGATCGGCCGAATGACCTTTATCCCTTTGAGATGAAACATGGCTGACAAACGACTGCGACTGGTGGTGGTGACTCCTGAGCGGACAGTGTTCGATGAGCCGGCGTCGGCGTTGCGATTTCCGTTGTTCGACGGCCAAATCGGAATCCTCCCCGGTCGAGCACCCCTCGTCGGCCGCTTGGGCTACGGAGAACTCAAGGCGACCACCGCCGCTGGCGAGAAGTCCTTCTTCATCGACGGCGGCTTCGTCCAAGTGAAAGGTTCGGTCGTCTCGATCCTGACCGCGCGAGCGATCCCGCCCGAAGCTATCCGCCGCGCCGACGCCGAAGAGGCTCTGAAGAAAGCCTCCGCGCTGCCTGGCACGACCGACCAACAAGCAGCCACCAAAGCCCTTGAAATTGAACGCGCTCGGCGACTGTTGTCGCTAGCGCATTGAATAAGGAGGATGGGCACTCTTGCCCGTCGGATTTGGTTTGGTCACGGCATGCGACGGGCAAGAGTGCCAATCCTACAGAATTGGCTCAACCACGCTGCCGCGGCTGAGCGGGTACGGGCGGTTTTGGTTGTCGTGGAACTCGGTGTCGGGCGAGAAACCCAGGCAGTGGAACATTGTCGCGGTGAGGTCTTCGGGACGCACGATGCCTGAACGGGGGTAAGCACCGAGAGCGTCGGACGCTCCGTGGACAACGCCGCCGCGGATGCCACCGCCAGCCAGTGCGACGGAAAAGACTGGGCCCCAATGATCTCGACCCGCGCGTCCGTTGAACTTCGGCGTGCGGCCGAACTCGGCCATGCAGACGATCAGCGTTTCGTCGAGCAAGCCGCGATCAGAAAGATCTTCCAAAAGCGCGGAGAACGCTTGGTCCGTGGGTGGGACGAGCACTTCTTTCAATCGCTTGGTCTCGTGCGTGTGCGAGTCCCAGCAAGGATTGTCGGCCGGTTCGTCCGGGCCTCGGAACCAATTCACTTGCACCAGACGCACGTGAGCCTCGACCAATCGTCGAGCCAGCAGGCAGCTTTGCCCGAACTGGGACTTGCCGTATCGCTCGCGAGTCGTCTCCGTCTCGGCAGTCAGATCGAACGCTCCGCGGGACGCGGCGGAGGACAGCACGCCATAAGCACGCGATTGCAGATCATCGAAGTTCCTCGCACTGGTGAGTCCGGCAAGTGGGTTTTGTATGCGATCGAACAAGCGTGCCAGGTCACGTCGCGCCGCGAGCCGCTCCAGCGACACATCGCTCGGCAGTTGAAACTCAGCGATGCGGTAATCGGGTGACGCCGGTTGGCAGCGGAACAGCCACGGATCCGCGCCGTGGCCAAGCAATCCACCGTCTTGGCCCGGCCAAACGGAGCCGTCAGTGTTGAAGATGTGATTTGGCAGACGCACGGCCGTCGGCAGGTCGCCGTGCGATCCGCCTAAGCGTTGCAGGACGGAACCCCAGTTCGGCCAGTCGTTCGGAGGGCCGGGATTCGCGTTCTCCGAATTCATCGGGATGTGCGGCTTACCAGTCAGCATGTAGTAGCCGCTCGACGAGTGCGCGTTGTCGTTCGTCGAGACCGCTCGCAAGACGGCCAGCTTGTCGGCGTGCATCGCGAGTCGAGGCATCAGTTCGCCGAACTGCGCTCCGGGAATTTTGGTTGCGATCGGAGCAATTTCACCGCGCACGTTGTCCGGCGCGTCGGGTTTTGGATCCCACGTCGATTGCTGCGGTGGCCCACCCATCAGGAAGAGAACGATGCACGATTTGGCGCGGCCGCCGCTGCTCGGCTTGCGGGCTTCCGACGCGAGTAGGGGCGAACCATCTAACAACTGTCGCAGCGACAGTCCACACGCGCTCAGGCCGCCAATGCGCATGACCTCGCGCCGCGAAACGTGGTCGCACAATCGCGCGCCGTGGGACTGCAGGCTGAGCATGGCGATCTCCCGACTTCGTGGGACGGTTTGTCAAACCGTCCGTGGCTGCGGCCGAAACGGTCTCGGCCGGTTTGAAAAGCCGGCCGACGGTCCGTAGCTCAACCAGAATATCGTATGCGAACCGATCAAAGCTTGTCGATTCGGCCGGGTCCCGGAAAAGTCTGCCGACCGAGGCCGATTGTGCCAATGAGGTGTGACGGATTTCATGATCGGGTCGCGAGGATTTCGAGTTGATTGCAGGCCCATTGCTCTGCCCTATAATCTCCGCCTTTCGCGGGCACGAGCCAAAGGAGACGACATTGGGTTGGCTGTTGAACGCCTTATCCACGTCCGTGGGCAGGAAAGTGGTCATGGCGATCACCGGGTTGATGTTGTGCGGCTTTTTGGTCGCGCATCTGGCCGGCAATCTGCTGCTGTATGTCCCCGACGGCGGTCAGAGCTACAACGAGTACGCTCACGCTTTGCATAAACAAGTCATGCTGCTGGCGATCGCGGAGTTCGGACTGTCCGTTCTCTTTGTCGCGCACATCATCATCGCGATCCAAGTCTCTGGCGAGAACCGAGCGGCTCGCAAAGTTGGCTACGCCGTGACGCGGTCGAAGCAGGAAGGCCGCTATGCGATGGAAGGCTATCGTCCCGATACGTGGATGTTGGCCACGGGGATTATTGTACTAGGATTCCTGATCCTGCATCTGATGGATTTCAAGTTCGAAATCTGGTCCGATAAGTTCTATAAAACCGAAGCTGGTTCGAAACTGGAACCGTTCGACAAGGCGAAGGCACTCCTCTCGCCCTCGAATATGATCACGATCGTCGGTTACGCCGTTGGAAGTTTGGCCCTGCTGGCTCACTTGGCTCACGGATTCCAAAGTGCATTCCAGACGCTCGGCATCAACCATCCGAAGTACACGTCGCTGATCAAACTTGTCGGACTGCTGTTCGCGATCGCGATTGGTGTTGGGTTCGCGACGTTTCCGCTGGCGTGGGCGTGGAGTCACGGCGAAAGTTCGCCGAAATCGGTGCAGGCTTCTCCATCACCTCAAATCCTCCCAACCAGCGCATCAAAGACTCTCGAAGCGGTGCGTCCTTCCAAGAAAACGTCCAACATCGAACATTCAATCATCCTCTTGGATGAACCGCGATCGGGACTGCTAAAGGGCGTGGATGATCCCCGGATCGAGGAACGGGTTAATCAACGGACTCGTGATGAGTTGAGTGATGAATGAATTTGGAATCCGACCGGAGCTGCTTCCAAACGTGCAGACTCGGACGAAGATTCTCGTGCCGAAGTCCTCGCGGTAGGACCAGCAACTGCGGGCGGTCTCACGAACCAACATTTCTGCCTTTCGGCAGAGCGACGAACTGGTAGGAGTCGGCCACATGGCGGGAGCTACTGCGACACCCACACAAGGCTCGGACCGACTGAAATCGAACGCGCCCAGCGGCGACATTCAGACGAGTTGGGAGCGGCATCAGTTTGAACTGAAGCTGGTCAATCCCGCGAACAAGCGGAAGTTTAACATCATCGTCGTGGGCACGGGGCTGGCCGGGGCGAGCGCGGCGGCTGCGCTGGCGGAATTGGGCTACAACGTCAAAACGTTTTGCTTTCAGGATTCGCCTCGCCGAGCACACAGCATCGCGGCTCAGGGCGGCATCAATGCGGCGAAGAATTACTGCAACGACGGCGACTCGGTGTGGCGGTTGTTCTACGACACCGTCAAGGGAGGTGACTTCCGCGCTCGCGAATCGAACGTCTATCGGCTGGCGTCGATCAGTACGAGCATCATCGACCAGTGTGTC
>CAZPUJ010000331.1:0-3633 GCA_964589725.1 uncultured Planctomycetaceae bacterium | reverse complement strand
CTGACCGATCTCATCCTGCATCACGGGCACAGGCTTGCCGAACAGTTTTCGATTCAGCTTGCCGCTGATCGCCAACAACGAGTCGCGGACCTCTTCCGCGTGCAGTCGCCGCAGCGGGAAATGCGACAGCCAGCGATTGTCGGGATCGAGTGCTTGCGGATCGGGGATTTCGGATTGCGGATTGGACGGCGACGGGGCGCTCGTCTGTCGATACGCGGTTGACAACAGGATCAGGCGGTGCAGGCGCTTCAATGACCACTGCGATTTCGGATTGGGGATTTCGGATTTTGGATTTGGGGACACGAATGTTTGGTCGTTCAAATCCGCAGTCCGCAATCCGAAATCCGCAATTCCCGACAGCTCGGCCGCGAGCCAATCAAGCAACTCCGGATGCGACGGCCGCTCGCCCGCCACGCCGAAGTCTGCCGGAGTGCCCACCAACCCGCGACCGAAATGTTGCATCCAAACTCGATTGACCAGTACGCGCGCCACGAGCGGATGCCTGCCTGACGTCAACCAGCGAGCGTACGCCAACCGCCGACCGCTCGTCGGCAACGCCGGATCGTCGACCGGTATCAGCGCCTCGCCGCCGACTGTCTTCTGCCGGCTGCCGACTTCCAACACCGCCAGCTCCCCGGGTTCAACTGGTTGCTTCGGCGCGAAGTGCTCGCCGCGCGAAAACAAAAACGTCGGCGGGATCGTGCCGGGAGTTTCGTTGAGTACCATCACGAACTCTTCAACCGGCTTCGTGCCTCGCACCTCGGTTGCCTGCTTCGTGAAGGCGTTGACTTCTTCGGCGGCCTTGTTGTCGTACAGTGGCAGCGTGCCGCCGTTGACGTTGATGTTGGGATGCTCCTTCAGCAGCTTGACTTGTTCCGGCGTCCGCTTGTCGCCTGGCGTGTTGTGAGCGGATCGCAACGGCTCGCGCAGATCTTCGGATTCTTTCAGTAACTCGCGCTCGAGAATTCGCTGAATGTGTTCGTCGAGCTTCTTCTGCCGTTCGGCGTCAATCTTCGCGGCGGCGGCTTCGATCTCGGCGGCCGTCTGGCGATCCGCGTTCGTGTATAGCGAGATCATTCGCCCGCCAGGTGCTCGCCAGTTTTTCCAGTCGTACGCCGGCTCGAAGATCGCACGGAAGCGGTAATAGTCCACCTGCGTTATCGGCTCATAGCGATGGTTGTGACACTCAGCACACCCCAATGTCATGCCGAACAGCGAGGTCGCGACGGTCTTGATCGTTTCGGACATCACGGCGTTGCGGGCGATATTCTGATCGACGCCGCCCGAGGCCGTACCGTCGGGAGCCATGCGCAAGAAACCCGTCGCGATCAGCTTGTCGATGGACTCCGCCGAGAGGTTCGCATGCGGCAGCGGCACCAGTTCGTCACCGGCGATCTGTTCGAACAAGAATTCGTCGAACGGCTTGTCCGCGTTGAACGACCGCAGCACGTAATCGCGATACTTCCAAGCCCAGGTTCGCACCGGGTCTTCATCGGTGTAGCCGTCCGAGTCCGCGTAGCCGGCGATGTCCAGCCAATGCCGGCCCCAGCGCTCGCCGTATCGCGGCGATGCCAACAGCCGCTCGATCAGCCACTCGTATGCATTGAGCGACAAGTCGTTGACGAACTCTTCGACATCGGCCGGAGTGGGCGGAATCCCATGCAGGTCGAAGGTCGCTCGACGAATCAACGTGCGACGGTCGGCTTCCGGCGAGAACGAAAGTCCCTTCGCTTCGAGCGCGGCCAACAGAAAGTGATCGACCGGTGTTTGAATCAACTCGCGCCGCGTCACTGCCGGCAACACGGATCGACGTACCGGCTGAAACGCCCAATGTGTCAGTTCAGGTTCGGTGAAGAGGGCGCCATCCAGCTGGTCGGGCTCCGGCGCGGCGGTCGGTGCTCCGGCGGCGATCCAGCGGCGGATCAAGTCTCGCTCCGCCTGATTAACTTTCCGCTTCGAGAGCGGCATCTCTTCGTTCTCGATGCGTTGCAGCAGCAAACTGGCATCGGGCTGACTCGCGACAATCGCCGGTCCCGACTCGCCTCCCTGTGCGACCAGCCGCTTCAGTCGCAGATCGAGTTTGCCTTCGAGCTTGTCTCCCTCGCCGTGGCACTGAAAGCAATGCGCCTTCAAGATCGGCCGAATATGACGCTCGAATGTGAGTTCGGTCGGCTCGGCGGCGAGAGCCGGCAAGGCGATGACAATCAGAGCCATCGCGAGAAAAACATGCCGAGCGCCAGACATCGTTCAACCCTCTGCTCAAAGTCACGGTGCGTCGCGGCCGGTCAGCGCGGACATGCCATCCATATCCGACCACCGGGAAAGTTCCAAGCCAGAATTTCGACTTCTGCTTGACGTTTGCGGCGTCGGTCGATCATAAGAACGTCGCTTTCGATCAAAGGTCTGAAACCCGAAGGCCTCCGAGACACATTTCGTACAGACCCTTTTTACAAGGAGTCGGCCGCATGTCGACCGAACCAACCTTCGATCCGCAAAACTCGTCGATCGGTCAGCCTTCGCGCAGCAACGCCGTGCCGATCACTTTGTTCTTGGCGGCTCTGGCGCTCATCGTGGCGATCGTCGGGTGGTTGGCGAATCAACGCGTTGGTGCCCCCAAGGCACATTTGTTCGAAGGCCCCGATGCTCCGGCGATCACAGCGGCCGGCTGGATCAATGGCGAAGCTCCGAGCAAGGAATCACTGGCCGGCAAGGTTGTGATGGTGCAAGTTTGGGCGACGTGGTGTGGGCCTTGCCGCCGCGAGATGCCGTATCTGGTGGAACTGCATCAACGGTTCGCCGATCGAGGCGTCGTGTTCATCGGCCTGACAACTCAACCGCAGAATAAACTCTCCGAAATCAAGAGTGTCCTCAAAGCCCATCAGGTGACTTGGCTGAACGGTTGGGGAGCGATCGAAACGGTTCAAGAGCTAGGCACGGAATACCTCCCCAGTGTGTATGTCATCGGTGCCAACGGAAAACTTTTGTGGGACTCGAATCGTGGCGGCAGGATCGAAGACGTTTTGGATCGTGCCGTCACGTTGGCCACGACCTCTTCGAAGAAAGACGCGGGTTGATGGCTCCCCGTGTGAGATATGCCATGAAGTATGATGTGCGGCAACTCGATCGTCATACTGCCATGTCGCCATCAGCTTCCGACCATGTTCAGGATGATGCATTCTGGGGATATGTATTTCGATACTTTTTGCAAATTGTCCATGATTCGAGTTGACATACTTTCGGAGGGCTGGCATACTCTCAAAACACTTGGCTGGAATGCTCGAAGAAAGATGATGTTCGTCGAGTGTGGAAGTCGATAAATTGTGCTGTTGGTGACGCGAGTCTAAGAGGCATTTTCTGGCGGCGACCGTACCGCCACACGAGATCTGTTATGGCCACCATGCGAACAAAACTCTGCTGTTCAACGATACGAAGTGCCTCCGGCAGTTCGTTACGTCTCGGCAGGGCGTCCGCGCGTGGCGTGAAGTTGTGGTCGGTGGCGGGATTTGGCGGTCAACAGGAAAACAAACAAGGGCAGATTTCACGCTATCCGGCAAACGTCAATTTTGAGAATCACCTGCCGCCATTCAAGTCGTGACACTCGGTTGCTTTGGGCGAACTTCTCGCGAAGCCCGG
>CAZPUJ010000330.1:0-22287 GCA_964589725.1 uncultured Planctomycetaceae bacterium | reverse complement strand
TGAGGCGCGCGAGGCCTTGTGGCGCGTGTTCGAGAAGTCGAGCAAACTCGACGACCGGCTCGAAGTGATTCGCAAGCTGACTGAACTCGCCGTCGTCCCCGGCGAGTTCGACAAGCTGACTCAACGACTGATTCGCCTGCGGCAAGAGCCGAAGTTGTCGCGTGACGCGACACTCTGTCTGGTCCAAGTCCACGAACAAGCCGGCGACACCGGTCAAGCGCGCCGTGAATTGGAGCGTCTGCTGCCCCAGAGCCCGCGTGATCCTGACTTGCTGAGACGATTGACGTCGTTGAGTGAAGCCACCGGTGACCTCGAAGCGGCGATCGCTCATCAACGCCGCTTGCTTGGCGTCACTCGTTCGCGTGAGGCCGACGAACACCTGGTGGTGCTGCTCCGCCGAGCCGGCCGCGACTCCGAAGCCGACACCCTCGCCACCCGCTGGCTCGATTCCGAACGCGACCCAGCCAAGGTGCTCAAGGAAATCGACCGGCTGCTCGCGACAGCAGATGGACAGAAAGAGAAGAAAACATTGCGACTGGCGTCGACGCTCGCGCAGTCCTGGTTGGATCGTGAGCCACAGAATTGGGAATTTCTCGTTCGTCGGGCGTTCGCATTGGTGGCAATCGGTGAAGTGGACAAAGCCCTCGTCGTGCGGAACGAGATTCTCAAGCTGCCAGTGTCCGATGACACGCCAAGCATCCTCGTTCCCAACACAACGACGAAGTCATCTTTGTTCGATCGGGTTGAGCGACTTCGCCGACGAATGCGAATGCCAGAATTGCCGATGGTCGATTTTGGCGAAGCACGTCGAATTGCCATCGACGGCCGGTTGATGGTGGGAGTTCACGGACTGCATGATTATCGACGGATTGGCGATAAATTCCGTCCGCGAGTTCCGTGGGACTCGACCGACGACACGGAACTTCGCCGACGATGGGACGAGGTTTACTGGTGGCTGTCGTTCGCCGGTCCCAATGAACCGCTCTTCCAAGCCTGCCTCGCCTTGCAAGAGGCGGCTCCGGACGACCCGGTCGTCCATTGGCTGACAGTGCGAGCATTGGCGTTCCTGCGCGCGGAAGAAACCGGAAACTTGTACGGACCAGAACCCAAACTCCGGGGCGATCCACTCGAAGGTGCGGTCATTGATCGCCTGGTTGCTTCACTGCGTCGATTGCTAAAACACGACGATGTGCTGAATTGGAACTCTGATTACGCGTTGCCTGAGTTGGTGACTCGCGAACTGCTCCGCGCTTCGCAACGCGAGAGGCTGGCCGCATTATTCAAAGAGATTGAGGAGACCAGCCCGAATCCAAACATCTTGGGATGGCTCATTCGACACGCCGCAGAGCGAAATGAAAACAATGAAGTGCTGCGGCTTCTGTCAAAGTATGTTCAAGCGGTCGAAGCCACTCCCGGAATCGCAGCGCTTCGGAAGTCCGTATTTCGGCCGGGCAATCCGGAATTCGTGGCGTGGTGGGTGCAGCAGTTGATGGTTCAGCGAGCGCTTCCGGCCGGCCAGTCGCAGGAGCGTGTGCTGAAACTCCTCGACGACATTTGGGGGCCGCTTTCACATCCGCAATTGCCGCGAAGGTCGAATGGGTTCGCGACTCGCCTGGTTTACATCCTGCGAAGCCCCTCATCATTGCAGCCGCTGACCGTCGCGGGATCGACACTGACTCTGGCTCAAGCCGCGTCGATTGCCAATTCGGGACAAGGTTGGCTCGTTTGGCAGACGGCTGAACGGTGGTCGCCATGCACGGTCGACTTTCCCACGATCACCGACGATCTGGATTCCGCAGTGCTGCGCGTATTGTTTCAGGCACACGCGATCGCGGCTCAACAGAAGTGGTCGGCCGCGTTGTGCGAACATTGGCAGGCGAAGGTAGCGAAGGCCGAACCACGATCGCGAGAGCACTCTCTCGCGCTGTTGGCGTTGTCGTGTCTCCACGTTTGGAGCGACGAACACGATGCGGCGTTACCGGTCATGCGGCAGCTCTTCGACGTAATCGAGCGAAACTCGGAGTTGCAGAGCGACATCGCGTTCTTCTTCCAGCACAAAAAGAAGTTCGTCGAAGCGCTGGAACTTGTCGATCGCATCGAGACGAACGACGGTCGGCTGCGAAAAGACATTGAGCAGCGGGCCGTGCAATTGGCGGTCAAATCGAACAACGTCGAGCGTCTTCACGTGGCGGCCGAGCGATTGTTTGGGATGCGGTTGGAGCCTCAGGAGGAGTTGCAACTGGCGGCCACGTTGTCAGGCTTAGGGCTGCACGAGCAAGCCGAGGCAATTCGGCGGCGTGGTCCGCAGCGGTTTGGGAATGATGTCGGCTCGCTACTGGCGTTGCTGGAACAGCGGTTGAAAGAGAACAAGCCGAATGAGGCGGCTGAAATCGCCGAGCAGATTCTGTTGCGGACTCATCCGGCGGGACTCGCAGCAACTGCGGGCGGGGCAACGGGAGCGGGAACTCAGCCATCGAGTCAATTCTTGCCGGTCACTCAGCAGGCGCGGAAGAAGGCGTTGGAGACGTTGGCTTCCGCCGGACGATTGGGACCTTTCATCGAGCAGGCGGAGAAACAGTTTGATCGTTCGCCGCAATCGTTGCGGTTGGTCGGGCAACTGGCCGAGCTGTATGCGGCCGAGATTCCGCCTCAAGGCGGGACTACAAACGGCGGAGCGAATGAAAAGATCGCACGACTTCTCGACCGTCTGGCCGACAGCGACGCTTCCGACCCGCAGTTTCGTCTGACGCTCGCGCGAGCGTTGGTCTCGGCCGGCAAAGCGCAGCTCGCGGGACCGCACTTCCTGTTCGCCATCGAACGCCTGCCCAATGCAACCGCTCAGGTGCTGTTCGAGGCGGAACAAATCCTGTCGAAACTCGGCGATACCGAAGAGCTGGCTCGCATCGTGCTGAAGTCGAAGCTGGCGGTGAACGACCAGCAGCGCATCGAACTCTTCAGCCGCATTGTCACCCGCCTCGAAGGCCCGCCGATCCAAGCGAAACTCATGATTCGCCTGTTCAAGAAAGCCTTCCGCGAAGCGCCGGACTTCCGGCCGATGCTCGCGGCTCGATTATTGACCGTGAGCGAAACGGTCTGGCAGCAGGAAGAAATTTGGCCAATCGCGCGCGAACTGCTTGTGCCCGGATCTGAGTTGAAAAGCTGGGCTTATGGTATCGATGTGATGCGAATTCACAGTGGGAAACAGATTGATTCGATTGCGGGACGTACCATCGAACTTGCTTCGCAACTCGGAAAACTTGACGAGTTGGTCGAGACGGTTCGTGCCGCACAAGAGGCCCATCCCAATTGGAGAGTCAGCGGCAACGTCGTGCTCGGACTAATTCGGCTGCAGCAAGATCAAGCGGATGTTGCCAAGAAGCACTTGCGAACGTTGATCGAAGCGGAAGCCATCCGCCGTGATCCAGAGCAACTCCCAAGTCTGCCGCTGTTGCCTTGCATGATCGGCGTTGAACTGGCTCGACACAGTGAGTTCGAGGCCGCTGCGGAGTTTTACGAACTTTCATTGGACACCGAGACGGTTCTCGAACACTGTCACTGGTTTGGCAAAGAACCGGTGATGCAGCAACTGGCGGTGCGGATCGTGAACCGGATGTTGGCGGGGTTGGACGATCCGGCCGAGCTGACTCGCCAAGCCGGCAGCCCACTGTTCGTCGAGGCGGCGAAGATCACCGCCGAGATTCACCAACCCTACGTCGCCGCCCGCCTGGCCCAAGCCATGATCACTCGCTCACAACAGTCCAGCGCGAACAACAGCGACGGAGGCACTGGGCTCGAACAACTTGAACACCGCTTCGCCAACGCGCGAGTGGCCATCAAGCCGCAGATGCTAACGGCGATCCTCAATCAATCGACTCTCAACTATTCGATTCGGCGAGCGGGGGGCGTTAGCCCCCCGGTTGAGGTGAACGCTTTCCCGACGACATCTCCGGCCGATCCACCAACCGGGGGGCTGACGCCCCCCGCTCGCCAGCGGCCGTCTGCGTCGCGCGTGGCCATCGACCTCCTTCCGCACGTCACCGGCGATTCGCTGACGAACCTGCGCCTCGATAGCCCGTTCGTCTCGCTGCTGAAAGAGACCGCGAAAGACAAAGACCTGTGGGCGAAGTGGACCACTGAACTCAGGCGAGCCGAGGGGCGTCAGCCCCCGGACGATCCGCGAAAGTCGAAGGACGTCCCGGGGCTGACGCTCGCCCGCTCGCCAGATTCGCGAGGCGATTTGTCGCTCGCCACCCTGGCGTCGCTGACCGAACTCGTCGCTCCTGAATCGAACTCCGAGCGAACGGCGGTGCCGCGACTGGTCGATGTCGCGAAGTCGCACCTGAAATCCGAGCGGCAGCGCATCGCGCCGCCGGGCTTTCATCCGCAACTCGGCCTGTGGCTCGTCGCGCGCGAATGTCTCGTTCGCGAGGAAAATCAAAGGCTTGGCCAAGAACTCGCGGAACTTGCGACCGAATCGGCCGCGCTGCACTTCGACCCGCGCTTCCAATGGGCGATCCTGCGTGAGCGTGGCGAACTGGCACTCAAGTCTGGTAACAAGGATCTCACCGGCAAGCTTTGGACGCGGTTGGCCGAGGACGTCCTCCGTCGGCACTCGGCCGACGAAATCGTACCGATGCTGCTGGGTCGGCAATTCGTCTGGTCCGCCAACTGGCCGAGCACTCGCATGCACCTCGCCCGCGACCTCTGCCGCCTGACGCTCAATGCCGAGATGCCCGATCTTTCGCTGGCCATTTTCCGCGACGCGGTCAACTGGCCGAAGTCGGCACCGTACCGCGCGCAGTCTTTGAATGACAGCGGTGTCACCGGAACGGCACGCGGCAAGTTGGATCTCGATGCTAATTTCATGACGTCGATCGGCGTCGCCGAAGACATCCTCGCGACGTGGGAAACTCTGGAACCCGAATGGCGAGCGAAGGGGGTCGCCGCCGATGTGATCTTCGCAACGCTGCTCGAATGCGTGCTGCCTGCCAGTCGGCCGGAGGAAGTGTTCGTGTTCGCTGTCTCTTCAAATGCCGTCAGGCGAGCGGGGGGCGTTAGCCCCCCGGTTGGCACGAGCGATTCAACGACATCGTCTAATACTGTTCCACGAACCGGGGGGCTAACGCCCCCCGCTCGCCTAGGAATAGTGCCGAAGAGCCTCGCTCTCCGGCTTGTCGAGTTGGCAGTTGCCGAGAATCACATCGACGTGCTCACGCGGCGACTGGCCGAGCGCGAGAAGACCGCCAGCAACCCGATCGCATTGCGACTGATTCATTTGTTGCTCGCGAAGCAGACGAACGACGATCAACGGCTGGATGCTGAACTGACGAAGCTCGCACACCATGAGTGGTCGAAACCGACGGTTCAGTTCGGCCGCATCGCCGTTCAGATCGTGTCATTGCTCGCACCGTTGACCGAACGACGCGAGCAAGTCGCCAAGCTGTTCGAGCAATGGATCGCGCCGATCAGCAACGCCTACCCGCGCGACGAGCATCCGCTGGCCGATCTCCGTCGATGGCAGGCGAAACATCAGCTCGATCAGCAGCAAACGGACAAAGCGAAAGAGACCATCGCGGCTCATTTGCGCCACATGGACCAAGTCTGGTCCGGCGTCGGCGCGATGGACAGTCAGCATCTGCGACGTTTGGAACTGCTCGCAATCGCGCGCGACTATGCCGCGGCCGGACTGGAACGCGAGTCGCTCGACTTGCTTGGCCACGTCGCCGACGCTCGTTGGCCGGACAAGTATCCGGACGAAAACCCGGGCCCGGCGCTGGTGCTGATCGAAGAACGACTCCGGTCGAAACCGGCCAGCGAACGGTACTTGCTCTGGCGTTCGTGGTCTTTTCTCGACGACGGCCGAACCTCGTTGAGATTGCTGACGGGGAGCGCGAAATCCGAAGTCCGAAATCCGAAGTCCGAAGAGGCCGGCGTGGCTGATTGGCGTCTGATCTCGACCGGCCATCTACTCGTCGAGGCCGCGCAAGCCGCCGATCGACTGTCCGAGTTGGCTCAGTTCGTCGAGTTGCAGGTGGCCAAGCGTCCGAGCGATCGGCTGCATGTCTTGCAAGCATTGCTTCGACTCGCCCAGAAGCAATTGTCCGCCGCTGAGCAACATGGTCGGCAACAGATTACTCTGTGGGAATCACAGTCCGGCAAGTCCGGTTCAGTCACCCGAACGCGAATCTGGGATGACTGGCTCTTGGCGGAAGCCTGCCGCGTACACGAGGAACTGCGCGAGATCAGCCGCGTTCTCGCCAAGCGCGCGGCGGCGGGAGCTGGGGAGTTGAACGACCGCTTGCTGTTGGAGTTGGCCGATGAGACTCGTAACTGAGGCCAACGTGCAGGCGGCTCGCTTGTGGCGTGTGGCCGCGCAACAAAAAAAAGCCACGGCAGAGTGCAAGATCATCGCACTCTGCCGGGCTGTGTTGATGGATTCAAACTCCGACGGAGGCTAACTCGTCGCGTTCTCGTTTTTGGGGGCGTCGGCTTTTAGAGCATTCTCTCGTTGGATGGCCTCGTAGACTTCTTGGCGGTGGACGGTCACTTCTTTGGGAGCTTGAATTCCCAACCGCACCTTGTCACCACGAATATCCACCACCGTGATGACGATGTTGTCACCAATGATGATGCTCTCGTCGCGTTGTCTCGACAGTACAAGCATCACTCGAACTCCTTCTCGCTACGCCGTTGGGGGGTTCCGTCCGGCCACAGTCCGCTCTTGTTTGTTAAATCGCTGTCATGGTCGTCATAGGGTAATCGTCAGCCGGCGCGACAGACCGAAACTTGGATTTCCAAAAATGACAAGGGCATTCAAACGACAGGCAGACTTTGCGGCCTTTGCCAACGGTGTCTGATTTGCGGGGGTGGCGCGCTGCCGCTTATGCTTTGCCAGTCGCCGGACGACACGCTGGAATTCTACGCAACCCGCGTAACCGCGTCTCAAGTTTTCTTCCTCAACCTTCACGAATGCTGGCAGTGTTCGGAAGTGTCCCATGACGCCAGCCTGATCCATCACCTGCGAAAGGACTGCCTTATGATGAAACTCCTGACACGACTCTCCCGCCTCGTCGCCACCGTGGCTTTCGTCCTGGCTCCCTTGACCGCTGATGCTGCTGAGAAACTGCATCTGCTAATCGTGGACGGTCAGAACAATCACAACTGGAAAGGGACGACACCCATCTTGAAGGTGTTCCTGGAACGAGGTGGACGCTTCGAGGTCACCGTGGCCACGACACCTCCGAACAATTCTCCCGCCGAGGCCTGGAACGATTTCCGGCCGAAATTCGGGGACTTTCAAGTTGTACTCAGCAACTACAACGGCGAACTCTGGCCAGATCCGGTGCAACGTGACTTGGAACATTTCGTCGCCGGCGGTGGCGGTTTGGTCATCGTGCATGCCGCGAATAACGCGTTCCCGCAATGGTCCGAGTTCAATAAAATGATCGGCCTCGGCTGGCGCGGCGCCGAATTCGGTGATCGCGTGACGACCAGCGACTCGGGCGAAGTCGTTCGCACCCCGAAAGGCCAAGGCCCCGGAGCCGGTCACGGCCCGCAGCACGAGTTCACCATCCGTCTGCGCGACGTCGCCCACCCGGTCATCATTGGCATGCCGGCGGAATGGCTGCATGCGAAGGACGAACTGTATCACGGTCAGCGTGGCCCGGCCGCCGACATGCACCTGATCGCCACCGCTTTCTCTGACAAGGCGAAACAAGGAGGCACGGACGCTCACGAGCCGATGATTTGGTGGATTCCCTACGGAAATGGGAAGGTCTTCACCACCGTGATGGGGCACGCCGAGTACTCGATGAAGTGCGTCGGCTTTCAATCGGTTGTGTCACGCGGTGCCGAATGGGCCGGCACGGGCAAGGTGACTTTGCCGATTCCAGAGAATTTTCCGACGGCGGAGAAGGTGAGCGTGGTGCCGTAGTGGCAGACGACGTTCGCTCGAGTCAGCTCACCGCCGCGACCGGTGGAATCAGCAATCTCGCTTGCGCCGCCGACATGTCGAGCGACAGTGTCAACTCCACGCCCCACGTGCCGCCGGCGGGAGCGACGATTTGCCAGTGAGGCAACACCGAACAGCTTTGATGCACGGTCTCAAATCCTCCCTCGGAATTGCTGACGGTTTGAATGGGCATGGCCCATAAGGCGGCGGGTTCCGAGAGTTCGATGGCGGCGTCCAGTCCCAGCCACTCGTCGACGAGTCCCAGCCGAGCGGTCTCAGGCAAGTCGAGGTTTGACTGCAACTGCCCGAGTCTGCGGCCGGAGGCGTCGTAGAAATAGCGGTCGTCCGCACACGCGGCCATGCCCGCGAAGTTCAGCTCGACGCCGAAGTGGAACCGCTCGCCCGGCGGCAAGTTTTCCAGGATGTAGCGGATTTCCAGAGCCGCTCCACCGCGAGCGTTGAGGGCGACTCGCTTCGTGAGTTGGACCTCGTGATCGGCGACGCGGCCGACTCGCGTGAGCACGGCCTCGACTCGTTCGTTGGATCGGCGCATGACCGACTGAAACGTGCCCGTGACGAAATCGCCGATCTCGCCGCGGCCCGCTTGATAGTCCGCGAATGTCATTCCCGGCCGGAAGAAGTGGTCCACGAGCGATTTCCTCGGCCAGGCGTCGTAGATCAACTTTTGCTCGAGGTCCGGCTGTTTGAACTTCACGCCGCCGCTGGGATCGACACCGCCGCCGCTGACCGATAGCAACGATCGATCGCGCGCGGCTTGCTTGATCTTTTCGTGATACGGTTCGAAACGGCGATCGAGCGTTGCCAGCAAGTTGTGTTTGATGCCGCGGATGTCGAGTTCGTACAAGTGCCCGCCGCGAGCCGGTGCGACAAACGCCACGAGACGATCGCTGGCGAGGCGGATTTCCTTGCGGGCATCAAAGTCGAGATCCTCACTGTCGATGCGAACCCATCGACCGCCGCCGGAGTGATTGGCCAAGCCGAGCTTTCCGGCAACTTCTTCGAGCAGGTTGTCGGCGGCGATGAGATGGTGGTAGATCGCGTTTCGCAGATGCGGCAAATACAGGCCGCCGAACGAGCCGTGCCAGTAGGGACAGTTGCACTGCCCGCGATATAGCTCGGACTGCGCTTCGGCTAGTTTTTCGCGATACTCGCCGCGAGAATCCAGTCGTTCGAGTTCTTCAAGCCGACTGCTGACCTGCAAGGCGCGGGCGTACATTTCGTTAGCTTCGGGATACTTGACGCGGAAGTTGCGCCAGAAGCCCCCGCGCATGAATCGCTTCACCTCCAGCCAGTCGTCGTCAACCTTGTGCCGTTCATTCAACGCGGCGAGCACAAGTTGTCGCTCCGGCGGTAGCACCCATTCAGTCATCTCGCGGTAGCTGGAATCCGGCAGGTAACACCGCCCGACAGGCAGCGTGTTGTCGACACATTCGCTGAGTGTCGTGACCTTCAGCCATTCGCGGTTCGCTCGCAAGGCATCGAAGAGCCGCCGCAGCCAGCCGCGACGGAAGACCAAGTCGTACGTGCCGGGCCACACGCCGAACTTTTCGCCGTCATCGCCGCAGACCGCGATCGCGTTTGGCACTCGCTCGGCCAAGTCGCGAAGAAACTCGATGCTCTTCTCTGGCTCCTCCCACGGGATCGTGTACCGCAATCGCTCGGCAATCGGAAAGATTGTCAGCACTTGCCCTTCATCCTCGGTCAGGTAGTGCCCGAAAAGTTTCTCCGGCGGCAGGCCAGCGTTGCGAAAGTGCGAATCGTCGAGCACCGTATACTCGATCCCCGCGTTCGCGATGTCGCTGGCGAAGCTCTGTTCCCAAACCCGCTCCGGCACCCACATGCCCCGCACCGGCTGGCCAAACAACGCCTCAAGGTAATCTGAATACAGCCGCATCTGGCCGACTCGATCGCGACGCGAAATACTCGCGAGGATTGGTTCGTAAAACGGCCCACCCAGAATTTCGACTTGCCCGCATTGCGCCAGTTCGCGCAATCCGTCGATGTATTCGGGATGTGCAGTGACCAGCCACTCCAGCAAGCTGCCGGAGTTGTGCAACGACACCCGGATGTCGGAATACTCGCGCAGCACGTCCAGGAACGGCGCGTAGCTTTCGCGATAGGCGGCCTCGAACACGCCCTCGAAGTTGCCAATCGGCTGATGATTATGCAACACGAGGGCCAAACGAACCGGGTTGGTCATGGAAGGAACCTTTGCTCCGTCATGGGTCGTGTGAGATCATGCGTCTAGCTCCGTCCGTCGCAAAAACTCGGCCGCGTCTTCCGGCGGGACGGAGTTGATGTAAAAGCCGCTGCCCCATTCGAATCCGGCGACTCCGGTGAGGCGCGGAATGATTTCCAGGTGCCAGTGATAGAACTTTACGTCATACGAGTCGAACGGAGCGGTGTGCAGGATGTAGTTGTAGGGCGGGTCGTCGAGGGCAAGTTCCAGTTTAAGCAGCACGGTCTTCAAGACGTGCGCCAGTTCGTCGACGTCCGGTTCCTGGACGGTTTCGTAGTGGCTGGCGTGCCGCTTCGGAAGAATCCAGGTCTCAAAAGGGAATCGACTGGCGAACGGGCAGAATACCGCATAGTTCGGCGATTCGAGCACCATTCGGCTGGTGGTATCCATTTCCTGACGGATCATATCGCAAAAGATGCACCGACCGCGCCAACCGAAAAAGTCTTTGGCACCGCGCATCTCTTCCTGAACCTGTATAGGGACCACGGGCGTCACAATCAGTTGTGAGTGGCTGTGCTCCAGTGACGCTCCCGACGCGGCTCCATGATTCTTGAAGATCATCGGCTGTACGAGCCGGCGGTCTCGTTTGAGGTCCACCATCCGGTCGTGGTACATCCACAAAACTTCACGAATGTGTCCGGCCGGCAAGTGCGACAGACGGCATTCGTGCTGCGGGCATTCGATGATGACTTCGTGAGCACCAATCCCCTGCATGACGTCGTACATGCCGACGCCCCTGTTTTCCAGGTGGCCTTCGATCTTAAGGGCTGGGAATTTGTTCGGCACGCAGCGGACTCGCCAACCCGACCGGTTTGGGACGGAGCCGTGCTGGCGATACGAGACAATCTCGGCGTCGGTCGCCGATTCGTTCCCATCGCAGAACGGACAGAACGTGTCCTCCGGTCGCGCGATCGACGGCGGAAAATCCCTCGGACGCTTGGCTCGATCCGGTGCGATGATCACCCAGCGGCCGGTGATCGGGTCTTTGCGAAGTTCGGGCATCGTCAAACCTGCCACATCCGCATTTCGAAGTCGGGTGAAGGAACAGTCAGAGTGAGTGTGGTCTCGCGAGGGCTTCGATCGACGCTTTGACCTTTGCTGAACACCTCGACGAAGAACTGCAATGTGTCTTCCGGTTTAACGCCCAGCCCCGTCAGGCTCGCGCCGAGTTCGAGGATTTGACCGACTGCCGCCTCGCCGTGGAAGCCTGATTGCCGCTTGCCGTCCTTGAGTAACGCGACAGTCAGCGATTTCTTGCCGAAACCTGTCACGGATACCTCCAAGTTGGACGGCTCCGCAAAGCGGACCCGGAGTTCGTCGATCACCGCCAAGTCGACCCCCGCTTGTTTCGCCGTGTCGACTCGCAACAACAGCCGTGTCTGGTCAAAGCCGAAAGAGATGCGTCGCAACACGCCGTCGGTGGCTTGAGCCATCGTGCCGCGCTCGCTGCCCGCGATGTATTGTCCGGCGTTGACCCACTCGAAAAACGTTGCCCGGCCATCGACCTTCACCGGCAAAAAGCTGGTCGGCAACGAGTGCTGGCGGCGGTGCCCGTTCCGCTTGATCGACTGGTTGAGCACCGCGGGATACGGCTCGCCGAGCAACGAGTAGATGTTCTGCAAGTGCTTGCGAAAGAGCTGATCAAACAGCCGATCTTGAGCGGACGAGAACTCCGGCCCATACCACCAGAACCAGTCGCTCCCCTCGGCGATGAACAATTCGTCCCACGCCTGTCGCCGTTTATCGGCGGGAACGCGGGCTTCTTCATCGGCCTGCTGTAACCGCTCGCGAGCTTGATGCAACAAGTCCCACGCGGTGCGGTCTTCCTCGTGGCCGATCCAAATCGCGAAGTTGTGCGAAATCCAACTCCCCGCGAACAGCGTTTGAATGCGATCCGTCGCCGGGTACTCGCGGAGATGATCGCTGATGTGGACTGGCTGAATCGCGCCGCGCCGCGCCGCTTCGTGATACAATGTGCGGAGAAAGCTGACGCCGCCGTCGAGGTAATACTCCCAGCAGTTCTCCCCATCAAGGATGATTGGAATGAGCCCCGGCTTGCCGCCGTTGGCCGCCTCGGTCACTCGGCCGATGGATTCGACTTTCGACAACAAGTCCACCGCGGCCATGATCGAGTCGGCTCGCTGATACTGAAATCCGATCAAATCCGACAGCCCGTGATCACGGAAGACGATCTGCAACTGTCTGTCGCCGTCGGCCACGAGCCACGGTCGGAAGAGCAACTCTGGACTTCGGAGATGGCCGCCGTGTCGCGACACGCGGTGGCCGGTCGACTCCATCAGGATCTCTTCATCGGTTGCGATCCATTCGATGCCAACGTCGATAATCGGCGCGATCACTTCTTGAGCCACCGAGCCTTCCGACGGCCACATGCCGACCGGCTTCGCGCCGAACAGCTTTTCGTGGAACGCCACCGCGCGCCGCAGTTGCTCGACGGCGTCCGCCCGGTAACTGTCGAGGTATTTCGGCGGCGTCCAGTTTGGCAGACCTTGCTTGGCCAACCGCTTGTCCCACAACAGCGGCAAGATCGGGTGATAAAACGGCGTCGTCGTCAGCTCGATTTGCCCGCCCTCGGCCAGTTGCCGATGCAGCGGAATGATCTTTCGCAGCACATCCAATTGCTTCGCGAGCAGCCAGGACTTGTCGGCCTCGGAATACGAATCTCCTTTTGCTCGAAAGTCGCGCAGGTCCGTGTCGACCTCAAACAAGATCGGATGCATCCATGCCAGGTTGCTCCAGACTTGCAGGTCGCGCAGATCGCGCGCCGTGAACCGCGACAACGCCGCCTCCGCGGATTCACTACCCATGCGTCGCTTCAAATAGAGTTCGTGGTAGCGCGGCGAGGGACGGATCATGCTGTCCACGTTCGCCATGAAGAAGTGGTCCAGCAGATACACGGCCTCCGCTCGCGGCAATCCATCCGACGGCAGACGCGACACGTCCAAATGCCGATCGCTCGCCCCGCGATCCGTGTAGCCTTGCAACTGCACCAGTAAGCTGGGGACGAGATTGACCGTGCAGCGAAACTCTGGCACTTCCTGAATGTGCCGAGCCATGCCCCAATAGTCTTTGGTGCCATGCAGACGCACCCACGGGAACTGGTTCTCCCCCGTGAGGTCATCCGGGTAATAGGGCTGATGTTGATGCCAAAAGAACGCCAACGAAACCGGGGACATTCAAGCTCCGTCTCTGAATTGTCTGGTCCCCTGATGATCTAGTTCCCTCTCCCCGCCGGGGAGTGGGCGAAGGTGAGGGGTCGTTGGAGTCTGCCGAGCTACGTCTCCTGCAGATTCTGGAGGATCACCGCTCCGATGTCATCCGTACGTCCTGCGATGGTGGACGAGTTTCCAAAAATATCTCTTCGTGAGTGCTTGTGTCATTACCGGGATCTCCGGCGCGCGAGAGCCCGCTCGTACACCGCGACGTACTCGCGAGCACTCCGGCTCCACGACCAATCGCGAGACATACCGGCTCGCTGCATCCGACGCCAGACAGGTTTATCTGAAAACAGCGTCAACGACCAATCGAGCTGCGACCAAAACTGGCCGGCCACGTGATCGCGGAAGCTGAACCCGGTCGCCGAGCCATTGACCAAATTTTCGGGTGTCGCACCGACAACCGAATCCGCCAGCCCACCTGTCGCGCGGACAATCGGCAGAGTACCGTAAGCCATCGAGTACATCTGATTGAGTCCACACGGCTCGAACTTGCTCGGCATGAGGAACACGTCCGAGCCCGCTTCGACTTGATGAGCCAGCACCTCGTCGTATCCGATCACCGTCGCGACCTTGTTGGAGTTCGCCTCGGCCAAACGACGGCAGAGGTCTTCGTAGCGTGACTCCCCGTTGCCCAAGAAGACGATCTGGACATCGCGTTCCAACAGCCGACCCGCGCACGCTTCGACCAAATCAAAACCCTTCTGCCAGGTCATACGCGAGACCATGCCGCACAACGGCACTTCGGCTTGCTGTGGCAATCCCAGTCGTTGCTGCAACGCGCGCTTGCACTCCGCCTTGCCTGAGTCCAACGACGCGATGTCGTATCGCGCCGACAGATGCTTGTCGGTCGAGGGACTCCACTCTTCGGGATCGATCCCATTCAAGATACCGGTCAGGTCAGCGGTTCGATCACGCAGCACGCCCTCCAGTCCGTGACCAAACTCCGACGTCTGAATCTCTCTTGCGTACGTCGGACTGACCGTGCTGATCAAATCTGCGAAGACGATTCCCGTCTTCAACAAGTTCAACCGACCCCAACCTTCCATTTGCTTCCAATTAAAGAACTCTCGGCCCAGCCCGGTGAGCGACATCGCCTCGGCGGGATAAGCCCCCTGAAAGGTCATGTTGTGCAGAGTCATGACCGCGGCCGTCCGTTGCCAATCCGGCACCCACTTCCGGAACTGTCCTTCGAGCAGTGCTGGCACAAGCGCCGTCTGCCAATCATGAACATGCACGATGTCCGGCTTCAGTTCCAATCGAGCCACCGCTTCGAGCGCCGCTCGACTGAACGCCATGAACCGTTCCGCGTTGTCCGAGAAATCCTCCTTCGTCGCCGGGTCTTGATACAGACCGTCCCGATCGAAGTACCCTGGCTGATCGATCAACACGACGTTGGCCTTGGACCCCGGCAGCGTCGTCCGCAGCAACTTGATCAGCATGCGCCGATCGCCGACTGGAATCTCGAACTCCACGCCCGTGGCCTCAATCGCCGCGCCGCACTTCGCGACGAACCGCGAGTAGTTCGGCAAGATCAACGTGACGTCATGTCCCAACTCCGCGAGTGCCTTGCTGATCGCCCCGGCCACATCCGCCAAGCCCCCGGTCTTTGCAAACGGAACCGCCTCGGAACTGATCTGAACAACCCGCATCACCCATTCTCCGACAAAAAAAACCACCTTCGCCACCGCAACAAAACCATAACGGCACTCTTTGCCAAAGGCATCAGACATGAGAACTCGAAGCTCCGCTTTGCTATCACGACGGTGAGGCTGCGACCGATCAGTGGCTGCCGTTCCACATCGCCAGCGAGTGGCAGCTCATTTCGGGCGACATCGACGGCTGCAACATGGACGAAGACTTCGCCTTCTCGTACCACGACCCGCGCGAGGAGTACGACAAGGAACAGCGCGAATGGGAAGAACACAGCCGAAAGTACCACGAAGAACACGCCGAGGAATTGGCTCAATTGCGCGCGAAGCAGGAAGCCTCGATCTGGAAGACCAGCTACTTCGATCCGCACTCAATGGTGACGGGCTGTCCCGGCCCCGGCGTGTGACGCGATCAAAGTTCAGAGTTCGCGACACCGAGGTCGCGCAACCGCTGAGCCAGTCGCTCGGCCCGCTGGAGTTCGGCATCCGCCCGCTGGCATTCGGCATCCGCCCGCGCGCGTTCCGCTTCCAATTGGTTTGCCATTTCGACTTCGGAGATGAACAAAGAACCGTCGGGACGGACCAGTTGCAGTTCGTTGTCGTGAAGTTCAAAGCGGCATTTCAACCGGGGACTGACCCAGCCGTGCATCTGCGGGATTTGCTCGAAGCGGCCGTTGACGCGCTGAAAACCATCCAGCGCACCGGTCTCGGGGTCGTAGATGTAGTATTCTTCGACGCCATGCCGCTCGTAGAAGAGTGACTTCTGCACCATTTTTCCCGAACGATTGCTTGGCGACAGAATCTCAAAGACGACCTGCGGCGGAATGTTGTCCTCCAGCCACTGCATATACGAGCCGCGATCCCCTTTGGGCCGACCGAAGACCACCATCGCATCGGGAGCCGTCCGCAGTTTGTTGTCCCCTTCAACCGGATACCACAACAAGTCGCCAGCCACGAATACGTTCGGATCGTCTTTGAAGACGATCTCCAGATTCCCCTTGATCTTCGTGATCCACGCGAATTGGAGCGTGTTGTCGGCTATCGGCTCTCCATCCGAGTCGGGATACACCACGGCGCCTTTGGGACGAGGATCGGTCATCAGACTCATGGTAAACTCCTTCCGAGTTGACAGCCCATGATACCAACGTGTCCGCCGAGTCACAGCGCGTTTCGGTGGCAGAGGCTTCGATCTCATTCGTCAGTGACGCATCCCTCCGACGCCGTCTTCACGTTCTTGATGTATTTGTAGAGCGTGCCGCGGGTGTGTTTGAGCGGCGGGGCATTCCAATTGGCTTTGCGTTGGGCGAGTTCGTCGGCGGCGAGGTCCACATTGATGACTCGTTCCTCGGCATCGATCGTGATTTTGTCACCGTTCTGCACGAGCGAGATCGGGCCGCCCTCTTGAGCTTCGGGCGTGATGTGGCCGACGATGAAGCCGTGGCTGCCGCCGCTGAAGCGGCCGTCGGTCATCAGGGCCACGTCCTTGCCGAGGCCCACACCCATGATGGCCGAAGTCGGTGTGAGCATCTCCGGCATGCCGGGACCGCCCTTCGGGCCTTCGTAGCGGATAATGATCACGTCACCCTTCTTGATCTCGCCTTGTTCTAGACCGCGGAGCATCGCTTCTTCGCCATCGAAGCAACGAGCGGTGCCGCTGAAGACGAGGCCTTCTTTGCCCGTGATCTTGGCGACGGCTCCGTCCGGTGCGAGGTTACCGCGCAGGATTTGGATGTGTCCGCTCGACTTGATCGGCTTTTCCAGCGGCTGAATGATCGGCTGGCCCGGCGTCAGGCCCGGCAGCGGTTCGAGGTTCTCGGCGATCGTCTTGCCGGTACAGGTCAGGCAGCTTCCATCGAGCAGACCGTTTGCCAAGAGATACTTCATCAATGCGGGCGTGCCGCCGATCTGTTGCAGGTCGGCCATCACGAACTGACCGCTCGGTTTGAGGTCCGCGATGAACGGGACTCGGTCGCTGGTCTTTTGAAAGTCGTCAATCGTCAGGTTGAGGCCGCAGGCGCGCGCGATGGCGATCAAGTGCAACACGGCGTTCGTTGAACCACCCGTCGCCATCACGACGACCATCGCGTTCTCCAGCGACTTGCGTGTGATGATGTCGCGCGGCTTGATGTCCTTTTCCAACAGCACGCGAATCGCCGCACCGGCTCGAAAGCACTCGTCCAACTTCGCCGGGTCTTCGGCTGGGATCGAGGAACTGTACGGTAGCGTCATGCCCATCGCCTCGATCGCCGAGGCCATCGTGTTGGCCGTGTACATGCCACCACAGGCGCCCGCGCCGGGAATGCTGCAACGGACAATCGACTGGCGGTCGGCATCGGAGAGGCGGCCGGCGATGTACTCGCCATACGCCTGAAATGCCGACACGATGTCCAGTTTCTTATCTTGCCAGCAACCCGGCTTGATCGTGCCGCCGTAGATCATGAACGCCGGTCGATTCAGCCGCCCCATCGCCATGATGCAGCCGGGCATGTTCTTGTCACAGCCGGGGATCGAGACGTTCGCGTCGTACCACTGCCCGCCCATGACCGTCTCGATGGAGTCCGCGATCAGGTCGCGCGACTGCAATGAGTAGCACATTCCCTCGGTGCCCATCGAGATGCCGTCACTGACTCCAACCGTGTTGAATCGCATGCCGACCAGCCCCGCCGCCGTGCAGCCTTCCTTGACCTTCGCGGCCAGCGTGTTGAGGTGCATGTTGCAGGTGTTTCCTTCGTACCACATGCTGGAAATGCCGACCTGCGACTTGTTCATGTCTTCTTCAGTCAGGCCGGTCCCATAGAGCATCGCCTGCGAGGCCCCTTGTGAACGTGGTTGAGTGATCCGCGAGCTGTACTTGTTGAGCTGTGTCATGGTGTTGTTTGCTTTGTGTTCGATGGTCTGCAGGAGGGAAGATGTCCGCCTGCGGCGGATTGCCTGTCACGGGTCGAGCAGGAGTGCCCAACCTCCAAGTTGCACAGCAGTTTGGCGTCGTAAGCGGATGACTTCCAGCGTTGCAGCCGGATGCATTGACATTCATTTTCAAAATCGCGACCCGTGTCACGCTCGCCAATCGAACAACGATTGTGACGTGCTACTCGTCACCGGCAATCGGCGGGACCGCGGGCGATTGATCGAGGAAGGCGATGAAGTCCTCGCGACGGGCACGAGCCGCACGTTCCCGCAGGATATAACCGCAACCGGCGGCGATAGCGAGTTCCAAAGTCATGTCATCGCCAGGATCGGGCAGCATCGGCCGCCACAAATAGAAAACAGCGAAGCAACGACAACTTTTACAATCGATACAATCCCCAGCAGCGCATCTCGGCCCACAACAAGAGCTGGTACAACTCTTGTTCCACCGAACAAAAGTGGTACCGCGGCTACCAAGTTCATGTCCCTGAGGCAGGTAAACGGAAGTGGCACCGCCACACTTCATTCGATCGGTCAGCTCAGTGGACTTCAGCCGAGCCTTTAGGGCCATTGCACAATTTATAGTATTCGCGTTCGAGGGATCCGATGAGTTGACGAAATTCTTCTGGGTCGACTCTTTCGTCTTCAAATTGGATCACTGCTTCTTTCACCTTCCCGTTACGGAACCCGTAAATAACCCTCAGGGGTTCCCCGCTAGTGCATTTCAGGACTTGGCTGACCTTACGACGTGCCTCAGGAGAGATTTCACCCTCAGTGGAACGGCGCGCGAGTGAGTTCTTAGCATGAGTTGATCGAACAACGCCGGACTCGTTGTCTTCGCTCTCTTGTTTTTGATAGGTGGCAACCTCCTTTTCAAGCCATTCGAACCCGTCTGGTTGTTGTCGTCGGCCAAGTTCAATCGCGACATGATTGAGAGCCATCAAGCATTTCTTCGCGGCCTGATTCGCCTTCTTGTCCGATGGAATGACGAACTTGTCTGTGCCGAAATGATCAAGCGTGATGCCTAGAGAACCGAAATCACCAGACTTTGGATATTCACTTTTGACACGGTCGATTAGTAAGCGCTGGAAGGTTTTGGGCCTCTCACGCTCCTTGATGACGTCCTCATGCAGTCTTCCAGATTTCTCGAGGAGCCTAAGAAAGTTCAGTAGTGCCAGCGATTGTGGATGCTGACCAATGGATTCGTCTTTCAACCGAGCTTGTGTCAGTTGCTCCCGCTGATCGCCCTTGACGACCAACAAAATGGTTTTTTCCACATTGATTCGTGAGGCTGTCGGGAGGCTCGCCATACGTTTTTGGGATCCAGATTTGAGTCCGTGTGCAGGAATCACGGAAAGTTACAAATCCTTGACCCGTAATGCAACGTTATTTTGGATTTGCAAGAACAGCGAGAAATTTGCGGCTCCCCACGTGCTTTTACGTTACTTTAGATAATTGTTAATAACGAATTCCTGCCATCGTAATGGATCGTAACACAGAGCCACGAAGCATGTCGCAGCATGGCAAACTGCAATTGACTGCTACGCGGCGTTCGCGCATATTCCCCCACACGAGCGGAATGCTCGCTCGGCGCACAGCGCCGGAGTGGTGATCTTCGAATCCCGGAAGCCAAGAAAGGCACTGACAAATGAATCAAGGAAGAGAGGGAAGCGCCGTCCGCCGCTTGGCGCTTACGATCAAACGCGGCCAGGTCTTCACCGTCGAAATCGACAATGGTCGAAGGCTCACAGTTCGAAGAGATAAGCACGATTCGTCGCGATTTTTCTTCGAGGAACCTCGGACCTCGCAACCCTACTTCCGGATCAACCGGGATTGATTAGCTGCGCCTGCGGGGGGCTCGCCATCGATACGGCGGCTAGCGTCAGCGTGTCCACAGAGCCGTCGATTCCTGACTGAACTCGTCGACGAAAGGAGTCGTGCCACATGGCGCGAGGAATCCTCAGGATCGGCGTTGATCGCGCACTGAAGCTTGAGGCCCGTGCGTCCATCCGAAGCTATGGACGTCGATCGTTCGCTTGCGCCGGTGAAGATAAGCCGTCGAACCGGAAGAGTCGTCGCTTCATCCGCCAACAACTCGAACTTCTGCGTCGCTTGCAGCGGGAAGTACAGTTGATGATGACTCTCTCAGAGCAATGTCTCGAAGCCATCCGACATCGGATTGAGCAACACGAAATTCACCAGGGGGAGGCTTTCAATCGGTTTCTCTGAAAGGAGGCTGACGTGCTCAAGCTTGCAAGGAAGCGGAACCAGAGGATTGTTTTGACAATGGACGGCCGGGTCATTGCCCAGATCGCCGTTGGGGAAATTCACGGCAACACGGTGCGACTTGTGATCGATGCGCCAGCCCAAGTGAGGATTTGGCGTGAAGAACTGTTTCGGCGCAGCGTCGAGCATGAATGACCGACGATCGTCGGCATTGAGTGTCCAGGAAGGCTTCTCATGGTTGTGCTGGAAGTTGTCCGCAGTTGTTGGTTTGCCTGGACCTGCGCGGGGCTGAGTTCGGTGATCGCCGCCTGCACCGTGTTCCGCTCCCCGCTGGGACTCGACGCGCTGATCATTCGCCTCGACTCCCAAATCATCGCCACAAACGCCCAAATCATCAAAAGTCAGGAGCGGGTGATCGCCAGTCAGCAGAAACTGATCAACGAATTGAAGCGTCGCCTGATGGTGGAGGGAATTCTTCCGTGGGATGACGATGACGACCCCTAGCCAGCGAATTGCGAACCGGCACTCTGTTCGATCGTAGATCGCGTTTGAATGGCGAAATATAAGTCGTCTCGGACTGGGACGATCAACGGATGACTGCCTGCGAGTCGATCCGCTGAATCGCCTCCAAAGCTCCGCACGCGAGCGAGATTCCACCCTGGGGCGTGTCCGATTCGCGTGGGTTGACGCGGATCAGCACGTCGGCTCGCTCTTCGCACTCGCGACGCACGGTGGGAATCGCCAAGCCGGCTCCGAATTCAATCGCGACGAGGCGTTTTCGTGCGATGGACTTCAGCCAGAGAGCATAGCGTACTTCTTGTTCCGACGTGCGGTCGGGAATCCAGCCGCCGTCACCGAACATCAGCACGTTTGGCCGAGCCAGGTGATCGCAGCGCGGACACTTCGGCAGCGACAAGGTCGCGCGAACGCTTTCCATATCCACTTCGATTCGCAGATCGTCCGCCGACCAGATCTCGCGCGAACATCCGCGCACGCACTGCGCAAAATGAATCGAGCCGTGGCATTCGATGATGCGGTCGCCGTCGAAGCCCACTCGCGCGAAATGGCCATCGACGTTGCTCGTGAAGACGAAGTATCCCGCTGGACGAGACTCGGCCCAGCGACGCAGCATCACGAACCCCGAGTGCGGCGGTGTGTCGCGATACAGATTCAGCCGATGACCGAAGAAGCCCCAAGCCTGTTCGGGATCGTCGTGGAACCACACGGGATTCGACACCGACGCGAACGACTTCCCGCGAAACGGCGGATACGCCTTCCAAAACCCTTCGTTGCCTCGAAAGTCCGGCAGCCCCGAATCGGCTCCCATGCCGGCTCCCGCGCCAATCAACAGCGCGTCGGCCGATTGAATCACCGTCGCGGCTCGATGAAACAATTCATTCGCGGTTTGATCGAGCATGGATGTTATCGGGCAAATGCGGTCCGCTGTGTGGCCATCGAGTCCCACAGTTCGCGAATGCAGTCCGGTACGAAGTCCATCGATCGCCGGAATCAGGTGCTTGAAACGATCGAATTCGTCATCTCACGGCTCCACCAACTCGCACGGATGCGGCGTGCGGTCGACCTTCGGGATGACTTTCGGCTTGTAGATTTCGGTATACGCCTTCGCCAGCCGATGCTGGTCCAGCGCCTCTGGCGACGACCAGCGCTCGACCAGTATGAAGACCTTCGGATCATTCTGTGACTGATACAGTTCGAACCGATCGCAGCCCGGTTCTTGCCGCGATAGCTCTGTCTGCTGAACCAACAGTGACTTGATTTCGTCCACGTCCGCCGCATCGCGCACCGTGACGATCACGTTGTTGTAGATCATGACGTTCCTCGTGATTTCTGAGAGCAGAATGCTTGCAGGCAGAATACTCCTCGCGTTATGAGGCCGCCAGTCGTGCGATGTCCGGGTGGTGATGAGCGTCAGAAAGGGGGCCAGCGTGAGGGGCGAATGAGCGTTGAAAAGGGAGCCACCGTTGAGCGGCGGTCCGAACCGAGAGGTCTGGTGACAAGCACCAGGCCCTTGGGAGGATCGAAGGATGTTGACGGTGG
>CAZPUJ010000329.1:0-6933 GCA_964589725.1 uncultured Planctomycetaceae bacterium | reverse complement strand
ACGCCGCCAAACTCTCAGCCGGGCTTCTTGAACACAGGATTAGATTCCGGCTCGATGACTCGCGGAATCTAATCCTCAATTTGTTGAACACAGGATTAGATTCCGGCTCGATGACTCGCGGAATCTAATCCTCAATTTGTTGTGGTTCTCAATCAAATTGCCGCTAATGAGCGGGTTGCGCCCGGCGCTCGCCCCGATGTTGTGGTTCCCATCCGAAAATATTGCAGTTCCGGGTGCGGCAACTCCTATCTTGGAAATCGTGTTATTGGTTAGATGCAAGCCGTCAAAGCCATCCGTGTCGAGATGGAAGGTAGCGCCACCAGACGTTTTGCTGCCTGCGTCGATGTAATTCTGGCTAACCGTGATGTCGATACCTGGCTTGTCCAAAAAGATGGCCGCGCCGGTGAACCCGTCGAAGCGGTTGTTTAGAATTTGCAGGTTGTCGTTAATAGCACTTGCGGTAGAGCGGAGCATGCCAAGAGCCGTTCCGCCGCTGAAGGTGAAGCCGTCGATAACGCTCGCACCGCTACCCGTGGTGATATCCAGTGTCGTGTTGCCCGCTACCAAAGGCGTAACGATGGATTCGGTCGCCACCCGACCTCGCGCATCCACTCCAAATTGAGCGCCCTTCAGGGTCAGCACCTTGTTGAGGAGGAGATTCTCGGTGTACGTCCCCGCCGCAACGTTGACTGTCGCGCCGCTGGCCGCCAAATCAATACCGTCCTGGATCTGGCCCGGCGCGGTGACGTTGACGGTGGACGCATTTCCTGAGACGACCGTCGCCGTGGGAATCGACTGCTTCACCTCGGACGTTTCAATGCCCGTCACGGTCAGATTGGTCAGCACGCCGGGGAAAGCGGTGGAGCCGGAGAAGGTTGCGATTTGACTCGCATTGGCTCCACCATCGACGACCACAATTTTCGTGATCGGGTCGGTTCCGTCGTAAAGATCATTGGCCCCTTCTGAAGTGCCGACATCAAAATTCGCGCCGTCATAGCTAACGTAGGCCTGATCGCTAGCCGTACCGAACGTGATCGTGAGCGTGTCCACCGCAAAGACAGGGGAAACCGATAAAAAGCAACGCTCTTCGAGGCGTTCGGCCACCTCCCCGAACTCTGGCGAATGTCCTGGGCTGTTGGAGGCGACGATCCAGGAGGCGGTCCGAGTGGCCAAAGAGGTGCCGCGCAGTGAGCCGCGACGACCTGCCGAACGTGTCCGTGTCCGTCTTCCCAGAATGCGACCAGAGAGTGTGTTCAGCCAGCGGGTGAGTAACATGTTGAAGGCTCCGGAGAAGGATTTGGGATTGCCGATTTGGGATTTCAGATTTCAGATCGAAGATTTCAGGGGTCAGATTTTAGAACTCAGATTTGGGAGTGCTCCGGCTTGACGGAGCTTTGGAATTGTCGCGGAGCGACTTTCTTTGGAATCCGGGAACGTGCGGCGTGCCGCGGATTCCAAAGGGCTGCGCCCAAAGTTCCAAAGCTGTGTCGAGCCACAGCACTCCCAAAGGTCAGCGGGCGACGTACCTGGAAAATTGAGTGTCGATCGCTCAATTTGCAGGGCGTGAAAAAACTGCTCAAACGACCGGTGTTGCGGCAACGCGTGTCGCTGGGGCTGCGGCGGAATCCGATCGTGGCGCTCATCGGGCCACGGTAATGCGGCAAGACGACGCTCGCTCGCACAGTGGTGCAGGCGAGGAAAGCCGAGTCCTTTGACTTGCAGAATCCGCGCAGCGCGGCTCGGCTCGGCTGGAGCACCCGTTGCAAGCGCTGGAAGACCTGCAACTGGACCGCCCGCTGGTGATCTATCCCGGCCCGAAATCCGGTCGTCTGCAAGACCGCATCCACCTGGTGGCCCTGGCCGATCTGAACAAAGTCCTGTCGAACAAGTCGCTGGCTCGACGCAAACGCTGAAAGCCATCGCTCAAAATGCGTTCGCATCGGATGCGGGTTGTTCAGCCAGCGGGTGAGCAACATCGTGAAAGTCTTGTTAGCGGAAATTCAGCGTGAGCCTCCGGAGCAACGTGAGCGCGACGGCTTGACGCAGCGTTGCAGCGGCATCAGGAATTCTCCGAAGGAACGGAATTCGAGAGAGACCTGATCACACTGGAAAATGGGTAACTTGATCCGCACGGAACGGCGGGAGCATAAGCCACTCAATTCATTATTTCTATCATAAACGTCAAATTTTACCCAACCATCTCATTTGAATTAATTATACCAATACACTCAGAGTGCTCACTTGAACTGTCGTTACGTTGGCTCTTGGTGTATCTCGAAGGCGTTAAATTCGAGGGTTCGATCCGAAGTATCACGATTTCAGCTACCCGTACCTCCTCTGTTGCGGTTCGCCTGAGAGACGACGTAGCGATGGAAGGCTGAATAGAATGATGTGATTGAGAAGATGTGAATGATTGGATGGAAAGAGTGACATGACGAGTTCCAATCGAGTTTGGTTGTTCGATCGAACTCGAAACGCGGTGGGGACCGTCAAGCATCCGACGATTGATGAAGTGGATGTCGGAAAGGTGCCGTGGATCCTGACAATCACGTCCACGTCGTGAAACTGATGAACGAGAAACTCACGATGCGGCGACGCCGGTGACACCAGAAGCTTCAAGGCTGACAAACGTCAGGTCGTTTGATGTCGAGCGGATGATGAACTGACTGCCCGTGGTGTTTTGAAGGATGCGAATATCGATTGATCGTTCCACGGCGTGAACGGTGGGTTTGCGATCACTCGAAACAGAAAAGCCCTGCCGGGGTGACAGAGTCCTTGACATCGACTCTTTCACCCCGACAGGGCTGCGGTTGTTTTGTAGGGATCCGACTCAGACCAGCAGCGCGTCGAAAGTCATAAAGCTGAAGGTCTCGTTGATTTCGCTGAGCATGCCGGAGATCGTGTCGGCAGGGTCGCGAGCGATCCCGTTGCCGCCACCGGCGAGGCGATCGGTGCCCAGGCCACCCACGATGGTGTCAGCACCGGCTTCACCAAGAATCAAATCCGCTCCATCATCGCCTGTCAGCGAGTCGTTGCCGGCGCCGCCGAGCATCGTGTCGTTGCCGGTACCGCCTTCGATGGTGTCGTTGCCAGTGCCGCCGCGAAGAGCATCGTTGCCTGCTTGTCCCAGGATCCTGTCGTCCCCCGCTTCGCCATCGACGACGTCGTTGCCGGTACCGCCGTAGATCAAGTCGTTTCCGTCGCCACCCAAAATCTTATCGAAACCGGCACAGCCGTTGAGCGTGTCGTTCCCCACGCCACCGAAGAAACGATCGTCGCCGATGCTGCCGGTAATCGAATCGTTGCCGTCGCCGCCGAGCACGGTCGTCCTGAGACTGATCGCGCTGAGATCCAACTTGTCGTCGCCTGCGGACAACGTCGCGGACAGGGCGGAGACTGTGGAAGTCAGAATCTGTACCGAGTTCGTCAGCGGACCACCATTCAAACTCAGATCCTTCGAAGTCGTGCGGATGAGGAAGTGAGTTCCCGTAGAGTTTCGAGTGATGCGAATGTCATCTGCCGCGCCAACCACGTCCACCAGCGTCAAGATGCGGCTCGCGTTAACCGAAACCTGCACTCTACCACCCACGCCCGTGACCGTGATCGTCACCGTGGCAACGTTGCTCTCCGCAGCGTGCAAATCCGTCGCGATGTAGGTAAAGCTCACAACGCGGGTTTCGCCCTTCGCCAAATCTTGGAAGTCAGTGCCGGGATAAAACGTGAACGTTCCGTCACCGTTGTTGGTGACCGAGCCTTGGCCCGCGCCCAACACGCTGGTGATGTCGTAGGTCAGAGAGGTCGGATCGTCGTCGCTGTCGACGTCGGCGGCGTCGAAGCCCATCGTGACGGGCGCACCGTCTTCAATCGCCTCCACGGTCACGTCCTGAGCCGTCGGGTCATAGTTCACCACGAGGCCCACGTCGTTCCCATCACCGCCTACGTAAGTGATCGTCGCAGTTAAGCCACTCCCCAGAAAATCGGAGCTGAAGATGTCACCTTCGGTCAGTCCGTTGAAGCCTGCCATGTCCACCCCGAGGTTGACTGCGTCTCCCGAACCATCCGTGTCGTTGCTGATGATCACGAAATGATCGCCAGCGGACGGCACGAACCCACCGAACGACGAGACGCTGAGCGTGGCGGTGTCGCTGATTGTCACCGACCCGGTCACGTTGAGTTGATCGTGGTCGGTCGCTGCGTTGCCCGGTGACGTGCCGCCGATTTCGACCGCGAAGGTCGAGCCACTGGTGAAGTCCACTGAGCCCGAGTTCAAGATCCCGGGACTGGTACCCGGCGCAACCGTGCCGCCGTCGTTGACCTGCACGGCACCCGACACAGTGCCAGTCCCGCCTAGAGTGCCACCGAGGTCGACAGTCATGTCGATCGTCGCCGTCCCGTCGAGAATCGAACCGTTGACCAGGAGCGTGCCCGCGTTGGTGGACGTTGTGCCCGTGTACGTGTTCGTGCCGCTCAGGGTTTGAGTTCCCGCACCTGACATCGCGAGCGACACGCTCCCCGCGCCGTCTTCGATTACACCCGAGAACGTCGCTGTGCCTCCGTTGAATCCGACCGTCAATTCCGCGTCAGCCATGGCACTGTTTAAGGTGCCGGTACCTGCCAGGCCATCGAACGTTTCCGGATTGCCGTTCAGGTCGAGCACAGCAGGGGATGTCACCGTGACGTTCGACTCGTCGCCAATCAGTTCGGGCGCACTCAGTTGGAATGTACCGCTCACCAGTTCGATCGTGCCGGTCCCGGCGTTGATCCCGCCAGCGGCCACCGACACGCTCCCGCTGGTACTGAGGAATTGATCGTTGCCGCCCGACGAGGAATTGGTTGTCAAATTGGCGACCGACATTTCGAGCGAATTGCCCGAGTCGCCGATCGCACCCGACGAAGTGATGCTGAGCGTACCCGCCCCGGCGATCGTCACATCCGTGCCCGTTCCGCTGCTAATCGCTCCAGTGTTCAGCGTTAGCGTCATGTCGCTGGGCAAGGTCAAGCCGGTGGAAAACGTCGCGGCGCCCCCTTGAATCGTCAGATGGAAACCTTCAAGCTCGAGGTTCGTCACCGTGCCGATGCTGATCGCGCCACTCGATGTGTTGCCGATCGTGACTGTCCCTGTCGAGTTGATTCTAGTCGTCAATTCCGCGTCGCTGAGGTTGAAGGTTCCTGCCGCACCGCCAATGCCGATGGTGGTCGCGGGGAAAGAGTTCAAGAACGAGATATTCCCGGCCGAGGCGTCGATTGTCCCGACGAGGGCGATGTCCGACGCAGTGATCGAGACCTCTCCGCCAGCAGTCGCGATCGCCTGGCCGCTATGGTTCGACGTGAAGGCACCGAGACCCGCGCCAATGGTTAGCGCTCCGCCGTTGGTGGTGATGTCGGTGCTGCCATTGCTTAACGTGACGCCATTGCCCGCATTGATCACAACGCCGAGCTGGCCGGCGTTCGCGGTGATCCTGTTATCGTCAAGAGTGAACAGGTCGACCACATTAAACGTCAACGTCGCATTGCCGCCGGCTGCCTTGACGATGTTGTCCGTGATTGTGAGGGTTCCGGCGCTGGCGCCGGTGCTGGCCGTGTTGATGACGACACTTATTCCCGCATCGAGATCGGCTTCAATCGAATCCCGATCCACATTCGCTACCGGGGCGCCGGCAGTTGGAGTGAACACTCCACCGACGTAGGTGCCGCCACTCGTATTACTATTTGTAACCGTGACATTGGTGGCCAACAGCGCGCGGTTTTCCAAACTCTCGACGCCGTCAAACAGTCGTCCCTGCCCCGCGTCTAAGGAATGCCCGCCGATCAGTTCACTGACCTGCCAGCGAGCCATGCGACTGCGGCTCAAGCGATTTTGCGAGCGACGATGGGACCGACAGTTTGTCCACAGCGACTTCAGCCAAGCGTTCGACAACATGATGTTCTCCAAGTTAAGTCTCTGGAACTTCTTGTTTCGAGAGTGAAACAATGGTCGTTCCTAAGGTCTGCACTTTTTCGCCGCTACGCATGAGCGAGCAGCTTCGTTAGGATGTCGCAGCCGATTCAGGTTTCGAACGTTAATGATGCTTCGTTGGAGTTGTTTGACGTCGTGCCGTTCGGGCCGAAGAGCCAGTACCAATCGGTCTGGTGGTCTCTCAGGCAAACCGCGTGCCTCAATTTTGTTTGCCGGCTGAGGCAGACTCATTTCTCCACTTTCGACACCAGTTCGAAGCGGAGTTCTGATTTCGCGCAGGCGCTCCGCCCCAGCAGAGGCGACAGGAATTCGCCCACGGAGTCAGCCGTGGGTTTGCGATCACTCGAAACAGAAAAGCCCTGCCGGGGTGACAGAGTCTTTGATATCGACTCTCTCTCCCCGACAGGGCTGTGGTTCGTTTGTAGGGATCCGACTCAGACCAGCAGTGTGTCGAAAGTCATAAAGCTGAAGGTCTCGTCGATCTCGCTCAGGATGCCGACGACGATGTCAGCGGGGTCGCGAGCGATCCCGTTGCCGCCACCGGCGAGGCGATCGGTGCCCAGGCCACCCACGATGGTGTCAGCACCGGCTTCGCCAAGAATCAAATCCATTCCATCATCGCCCTTGAGCAAGTCGTTGCCGTCGCCGCCGAGCATCGTGTCGTGGCCGATGCCCCCTTCGAGGCTGTCGTTGCCGCTGCCGCCGCGGAGGGCATCGTAGCCGGCTTCTCCCAGGATTTTGTCGTTCCCCGCTTCGCCATCGATGGTGTCGTTGCCGTACCCACCGTAGAGCAAGTCGTTGCCGTTGCCACCCAGAATCTTGTCGAAACCGTTACCTCCGTTGAGCGTGTCGTTCCCCACTTCACCGAAGAGACGATCGTCTCCGATGCTGCCGATGATCGAATCGTTGCCGCCACCACCGAGCACGGTCGTCCTGAGGCTGATCGCGCTGAGATCCAACTTGTCGTCGCCTGCAGA
>CAZPUJ010000328.1:0-14595 GCA_964589725.1 uncultured Planctomycetaceae bacterium | reverse complement strand
CCACGAACTCGCCCACCAAACTGCTCGCCTACTGAACCCCTACCAAGCTGACGACATTCGCGCGAAAACCGGACGTGGGTAAAAAATAAATCAAAATTTTCACAACGAGAAATTCAACAGGCTGTTGGCGAGCGTGGCTACAGCTGCAGACTCAACGCAAACCAAACTTCTAGCCGGCCGTGCCATTCGAGTCGCGCGACGAGAAAGTCGTCGCGGCATTTGCTACGCTGTGTCCCCCCCTGAAAAACCTGCCGATGAAGATCCTGCCGAATCCTTCCATCACGAGCCTGTTGCATGTCATCCGTTTCATTTCCCGCGCACTGTCGGTTGTCTGGCTGGTTGCTGATCACTTGGTTGTCTTGCGGGTTGTGTGCGGAGGGAGCGGAGCCGTTTCAAGAGACGGTGCTGCCGTTTGTGAAGACGTACTGCGTGGAGTGCCACAACTCAAAGACGACCGAGGGGCAGCTTGATCTGTCGAAATTCGCGACGGCGGAGATGGTGGCGGCGGAGTATCGGAAGTGGGAGCACGTCGTCACGTTCATCACCAAAGAAGAGATGCCGCCGCCGGATGCCAAGCAACCGGCTCCTGCCGAGCGTGTTGCGGTCCTGCGAGTGCTCGGGCAGTTGATGTTGCAAGAGGCTCGCAAGACGTCGGGTGATCCAGGGGTTGTGCTGCCGCGGCGGCTGAGCAATGCCGAGTACAACTATGCGATCCGCGATCTGACCGGCGTCGACGTTCGGCCGGCCGATTCGTTCCCGATTGATCCGGCTTCGGGCGAGGGATTCAGCAACACAGGCGAAGCGCTGGTGATGTCGCCGAACTTGTTCAAGAAGTACTACGCCGCCGCACAGCATGTGGCCGATCATGTGCTGCTCACGCCGACTCGGATGGAGTTCGCTCCGCATCCGGTCGTCACGTTCTCGGACCAGAAGAAGCTGACCGAGCAGGCGATCCTCCGTTTCTACGAGCAGCATCAGGTGGACTACGCGAGCTACCTCACCGCCGCGTGGTCGTTCCGGCATCGGCCCGCAGATCGCAACGCCGCGACGATTGAGGACTGGGCTCGCGAGCAGCAGCTCAGCCCGAAGTTTTTTCGATTGTTGTGGGACGTGCTCCGAACCGAGGCGTCGGACGATAAGTTCTTTGTGAGCTGGCTCCGTCAGCGTTGGAACGATTTGCCGACACCACCAGACTCGGATCGTGACTCAAAGGGACGCGAGGCTCCCACCGCCGCGATCCGTGCGTTGGCGGATGACATCCGGCGTTTGAGCGGATTTCTTTGCTCGCCCGAGACCGAAGCGATCGTCTCGAACGCGGGCAACGGGCCGGTGCAGCACATTGATCGACGCAAGAAGACGGCTGCGGCTCGGGATACGTTCAATCCCGCCGCGGTCACGGACAGTCGGCGACTTCATGTCGAGGTCGCCAACACGGCTGATAAGCCGGTGACCATCGTCGTGCGTGTGACGGCAACCGATTTCGACAAGACGCCCCTGGGCTTGCCCGAGGGGCTTGGCGGCCGCCGCGCTACTCCGAAAACAGAAGGACGTTCGAGTAGTGCAAAAGCCGTTGAACCCCTGGGGCAAGCCCAGGGGCGAGGCAGTGATGCAGACGATGGCTTTGTGATGCTTAAGGGGATGAACTTCAGCGTGTCGGCACCGGGGCAGTACAAGCCCAATGAACCGCAGAAGAACGTCGCGTTGCGGACACTCTTGGCTGAGCACGCGCCGGAGGAATTGAAACGGCTCAATTGGGGCACTCATCCGTTGGGACAGGCTGTTGATCCGGACAGTCTGGTGCTCAAGGTGCCGTCGGTGGTGACCATCGAAGTTCCAGCCAAGGCGTTTGGAGAGACTCGGCACAAGCACGTCTTTGGCGAGGTCGGGCTCGATCGAGCGAACTCGAAGGCCGGCATTGTTCGGGTCGAATTGCTCGATCCGAATAGCCAATCTCGTCAGAGATTGGGCGACGGTGACACAACGGCCCAAGGCCTGGCGACCTTGGCTACTGCTACGAGCTTGCCGCTCATCAACCCTGAGCACGCGATCGCTCGTGAGTTCGCGGCCTCGGGCGAAGAGTTCTGCAAGCTGTTTCCTAATCGGTTTTATTTTGCCGACGACACACGCGGACTGTCGGCCGGCTTCCATTTGATTGAAGGCTTCTTTCGAGACGATCATCCACTCTGCAAGTTGGTGCTCAGCGAGGTTGAGAATCGCGAACTGGATCGGCTGTGGGATGAGCTTTACTTCGTGTCCGGGGTCACCGAGAAGATGTTGCGTGGCTTCGTCTTCTTCGAGCGGTCCGAGCGAAACTTCATGAAGCACCCGGATTTTGACTCGATCAAAGAGGAAGACCCCGAACTGACGAGCAACGAGACGTTGAATCGCTTCGAGCAGATCTATCTCACGCGATCGGGCGTGAAAGGTTCGGCGGATGAAATCGACAAACATCCCGTTCACACCTTCTTCGAAGAGTTCCGGCAAGGGCTGACGCGTCGAGCGGCTCAATGGCAAGCGGCGGTTCCGATCTACGGCAAGCGGCTGCAACAATTCGCCCAAGCCGCGTATCGCCGGCCGCTCACAAACACGGAACGACAGCGGCTGACACAGTTCTTCCACGAAGCCGCGAAGCCGGAGTCGCTGGGCATCGAGCAAGCGGTGCGCGCGACAGTCGTTCGCATCTTGGTTTCGCCTCACTTCTGTTATCTCGCCGATTCGGTGCCGCCGGGTGACTCCGTTCAGCCGCTGCCCGATTTGGCACTGGCTTCGCATCTGAGTTTCTTCCTGTGGTCCTCGGTCCCCGATGCCGAATTGCTGACGCTCGCGGAGGCCGGTCAGTTGAACAACGAAGTCACGCTGAAGGCTCAAACGCGTCGCATGTTGCAGGATCCCAAAGTCAGTGGCTTCGCGCTGGAGTTCTTCGGTCAATGGTTGAACTACCGCGACTTCCGCCAAGCCGAAGCCGTGAACCGCACTGTCTTTCCAGCCTTTGACGATCCCTTGAAGCAGGCCATGTTTGAAGAGCCGACACGACTCGTGACGCATGTCTTTCACAACGATCTGCCGATCACCGAGCTGCTGCGGAGCGACACGACCTTCGTCAACAAGCGGCTGGCTCAGCATTACGGTTTGCCGTTTCGCGGTGCCGGCGATGAGTGGGAACTCGCGACGGGGTTGCATCAGCAAGGTCGGGGCGGCTTGCTGGGCATGGCCGTGTTCCTGACGAAGAACTCACAACCGCAACGGACAAGCCCGGTGAAGCGCGGCTTTTGGGTCGTTCACAAACTGCTCGGTGAACACATCCCGCCGCCGCCCCCCGACGTCGCTGTGTTGCCGGCCAAAGAGACCGACACGGACGACCAGACGATTCGACAGTTGCTCGCGGCTCACACGGAAGATTTGAAGTGTGCTCGCTGCCATCAGCGGTTTGATCCGATCGGTCTGTCGATGGAAGGCTTCGATTCGATCGGCCGCAGCCGCAGCAAGGATCTCGCGGGCCGAGCGATCGACAACGTGGTCCAACTGCCATCGGGCGAGCAAGCTCGCGGAGTCCCTGAGTTCTCTGAGTATCTCGCGAAACATCGCCGCTCGGACTTCACTCGGACACTGAACCGCAAGCTGCTGGGCTACGCATTAGGCCGGTCACTTCAGCTCTCTGACCTGGTTTTGTTGGAGAAAATGGAGGCAACGCTCCAAGAAACCGATTATCGTTGCGTGCCACTGATTGAGACCGTGGTCACCAGCCCGGTTTTCCGCAATCAACGTTGCCGCGATTTCAAATAGCTCGTCGTACGGCAAGCACCATTCGACCGAGCCCTGCCGCTCCATTAGGAACTGGCGATACACAGGCGTTTCATGAATTGCAGCACTTCTCCGTAAACGCCACCGGCAACGTCTTCCGGTGAGTCATGTTCGATGTCCTCCCACTTGCCAAGCTTGCTGGTCCACTTGCCGTTGGGAAGTTGCCGCGCAGCATGCGTGTAGAAGTAGTTATTGCAGTAGAGCGTGACTTTCTCGAAGCCAAGTTCGAAATCAGGACCGTCACAATCCACGAATCCTTGATCTCGAAATAGATTGACGAGCACGGTGATACCGAACTCACCGGATTCCGTGTCGCAGGGCCAATAGATGCCGGGTTCCCACCAGCGTACGTCGTCATTCATCGCCCACGCGATGCAGTTGTAGCCAACGTTCCTGGGACTGGTGACACGCGAGTTGGCGTCCGAGAGCTGTGGAAATTCGCGGCTGGGCCATTTCACGAAATCAACCCTCGCTGCCGTCCCCAGGCCAACCAAGCATCCGTCATCTTGGCGACGAAACCACTGTCGTCCGGTGATACCGGATTCTCATCGGTGATGGTTTCGAGCGCCCAAAACCAAAAGTCCGTTTCGCGTTTCAATTCTTCGAGAATCAGCGGAACGGCATTGGGGCCAATTCCGATGATTCGTTGGTAAGGTCGCAGCATCGCCATCTGCGTTGCGCTGGAAAGAAATCGCGACTGCTGCTTCCACTCGGTGACGAGTTGGTGGAACCGCGAACGCACCGAAAAGGGAGTGGGATGAGTTAGTAGTTCCAGATCCATTATCTGACCTCAACGATTGGGATTTCGGATACGGCCAACCACTCACTGCGAGACGAGTATAGGTTGTCCCCCATTTCAACGTGAAGGCGTTTCGCATTTCCCCGCCAACTCTGCTCGATTACCTTACCGTTTGTTGCGGCAGTGTCTGCCCCTATTTCAGCGCCACCGCGGAGATCAGAGAATGCTAGCCTCTCAAGCCATTTCGCGTCGCGTGTTGCTCAAAGGGCTGGGCGCTTCGGTGGCGTTGCCGTGGCTGGAGTCGATTTCGGCGTTCGGTCGCGAGACCGCTTCGTTGGAGAAGTCTCGGATTCCGCAGCGATTCGCCTGCCTGTTCATCGGCGACGGCATCTCGCCACCTCACTGGTGGGCCAAGGGGAATGGCAGCGACATGGAGCTGGGGCCGTCTCTCGAATCGCTGGTTCCATTCAAAGAGAAGCTCAACGTCATCAACGGGCTCTTCAATCGAGAAGGTGACGGCGGACATGCTCGCTGCACAGGCAACATTTTGTCCGGCGCGAATCTGCATCGCGGCAGCATCATCAAGGGTGGCGTCAGCATGGATCAAAAGCTGGCCACTCACTTCGGCGACGACACGCTCGTGCCGAGCCTCGTGTTGGGCTGTGAACAACCCGTCAGCGGCTTTCACGAAAGCCAGTACTCGATGGTCTACGCCTCGCACATTTCCTGGCGCAGCCCCGATTCGCCGATCCCGATTGAGCTGTATCCGTCGCTCGCCTTTGACAGCCTCTTCGGCAGCCAGACCGGCAAGCTGCAAGGGAGTATCCTCGACCAAGTGCTCGAAGAGGCCAATGACCTCCGCCGCGCGGTGAGCGGTTCAGACCAAGTGAAGATCGACGAGTACCTGACTTCAGTCCGCGAAACCGAGCAGCGTTTGCAAAAGCTGAATCGCAGCAAAGCTCAGGACGACGGAGCCGCTGCCGTGACGAGCGCAGCCCAGCAGCGACCTCCCGTTGGCCAGCCGAAGGATTTTCGTGAGTATGCCCGCTTGATGTGCGACATCATCGCGTTGGCGTTCCAGACAGATCGCTCGCGCGTGGCGACGTTGCTCTTATCGCGCGATCTCTCGGGCCAGGTCTACCCGTTCCTGAATGTGCGTGACGACCACCACAGTTACTCGCATTCGAACGAAGGCCCCGAATACCAGTCGATCGTCAAGTTCCACGTCGAGCAGTACGCGTACCTTATTGATCGTCTCGGGAAGATGCAGGAAGGTGACCGGACCGTCCTGGATAACTCGTGCCTGATGTTCGTGTCAGAACACTGGAACGCGCACAACGGCAACCAAGTGCCGCTGGTCCTCGCGGGCGGGTTGGGTGGCCAATTGAAGACTGGTCGGTCATTGGACTACCTGCAATCGGGCAACGACAAGCGAAAGCTATGCAGCTTGTATCTCTCGCTGATGGATCGCGTGGGCCTCGAGTTGCCGCAGTTCGGTGACTCGAAGGAACGCCTGACGGGGATTTAGCAGCCGATTCAGTCGCGCGACTCACTTCCAGAAGTCTTTGAGTTGATCATTCGTCGCGACTTCGAGCGGGAATTGCTTGCTGAAGGCGTGGGTTTGGATGCCGGCGAATTCGCGGAGGGCCAGATGAATGTGTTCGGGGCGGACGCGGATGCCTTGCTCTTTGTCGATGGCTAGCGTCTTCGGGTGGATGGGAACGAGCAGTTGTTTTTCATCGGTGGCTCCGATCACGCGATTGCCCGCGATGCCGGGGCCGAGAAACATGATCGAGTCGATCGACCAGTGGTCTTTGCCGTTGCCGTTGTTGTAGTTCGGCGTGCGGCCCATTTCGCTTTGGATGATGACGACCAGCTTGTCTCGAATCTTCAGCTCCTCAGCTTTGCGAATGACATAATCGATGCCGGCGAGGAATTCGGGGATTAACTTCATCTGGTCGGCATCGTTGTTGTTGTGGCTGTCGAACTGGCCGATCGAGAGATTGGCGGAAACACAGACTCCGGCCTTGAACGAGGCCAGAGCGATGTCGGCTTGCTGAGCCAGCCGCTCCTTCGCCGGATCTTTCGGGATGAACGGGACGACTCGCTGCAAGGCTTTCGAGTTGACCTGAGCGGAATAGAGCATGCTCTGGCTCCGTTCGACGCGCGGCAGACGAGTTTCGGAGACGCGTGCCTGGAATTGCTCTTCCAGCGTCCGTTCAATTCGGTCGGAGACGAACGGGTCGTGATAGGGAAACTGGACGTTGCCCTCGACGGAATCGGCTTTGGCCAGCAAGTTCAGCGATTGGAGATAAGGGACTCGCGACATCGGCACGAGGTTGCCCGTCGCTGAGTAATTGCCGAACGTCAAAAATGCCAACGGCGCGTCGGTTCCGAAACATGCCGCGACGAGGGCCGGAAACGTCGGATAGGCGAGGCTGTCGAGCTTGCCGGTCGCCATGTACCGAGCGCACGGCGAGTGATTGTTGACGGAAAAATCGAGCCCGTTCAGGACTCGCAATTCCGGGCCGTATTTCGCAAAGAAGTCTTCATTGCTCATGCCCTTTTCGATGTGCTTTGCGGTCGGAGCGAAGCGATGTTGGCCGGCGATGAGGATGTCCCCCTCTTTGTAGAGTCGATTGATGTCCTCGACTCCTTTGGGATCCATCAGGTATGTCGTGTCCCAACCACCGGACGCATTGAAGACGGCGTAGAACGGACCCGCGTAGCCGGCTGAATCAGCGGCGGGCTCTTTGGCTCGCAAGAGCGACGCCATCCCGATCGGCGCGGCAAAACCGAGGCCCGCGAGGCTGCACAGTTTCAGAAAGTTTCGGCGAGACATGAGGGTTGTCTATCGTGTCAGATCGGTCTGTTGAAGTAACCCGAAGCGTAAGCGAGAACGACCGCTTCAAGTGACTGGGAACTGGGAGCGTCTTGGACCGATCGCTCTCGCTTACGCTTACGCTTCGGGTTAGCGGGTAGGGTTATTCGTAGAGAAACTCGTGCTGCCGTAACAGGTAGGTCACCACTCCTCGCCACGCGCGGAGTGTGTAGTGCGGATCCTCGGCTCGGAACTCCTCGCGGCCACCACAGAAATACGTTTCACGAGGCTCGTAACGGCCTTGGGCTTTGGCATCGGCGATGATCCCCGAGAACAACTGAAATGTCCGTTCGACTTCGGGATGATCGAGCGCGCGATCTTGGCCCAGCAGCCGCTGTTGCAGGAGCACAATCGCCTGGCGAATCTTTTGATTGGAGGCTTCTTCACCGGAATCATCGCTGGGCTCGATCTGCGGAAACAACAATCGCTTCGCGGGCTCCAAACGAAAATCTCGCGCGACGTGATAGCACGGAACATCGTTGGCCATGATCCGCTGAATCGCTCCCATCGCTCCGCTGGGATCGGCGTTTCGTTCGGTGACCGTGATCGAGTCAATGCCGCCGTAGAGCACTTGAAATGCGTCATTCAAACGTCCCCAGCGCTTACCGAAGATCGCCTCGATTTTTCGTTCAAGTTGTTCGGGACTCAGCAGCCTCACGATGCCGATGTCGTCCAATTCCGCCTTCCGCTGCGGATGTTGAGCGACTGTGGCCAGTCCGTCGGCTTGATAGAAGTCGGTAGCGATCATCGCTTTGATCGCAACTTTGAGATTGAAGTGCGATTCGGCAAAGCGCTGGGCAATCTCTTCGATCATCGCGCGCTGAGCCAACAACGCGCGACGTTTACCGCCGAACAGCGGATCGTCGATGTCCTCCGGCGGCTGCAGAACCTTCCGGCCGAGCAGGATGTAATAGACATGCTCGACCATCGCGATCGGGAATCGCGGATCCTTGACCACTCGTTCGGCCAACCATTGAGGAGCTCGCCAGCGTTCGGTGGCAGGCAGGTCCTCGCCTTCGAAGCCGGCCTGAAAAATGTCGTTGTACCAGCCCGCTTTTCGCGGCCCGATATGCCCTTCAAAACTGAAGTCCTGAAACACGCCCGCCACGGGATCGATGGTCTTGTGGCAAACGACGCAATCGGCGGCCTCCATCGTCGGCACTTTGTATTTCGCCGCCACCGCGGACGCATCGGTGACTCGGGGAGCCTGCTGCATGATGTCGATGCCGAGAAAGTGCTGATAGAACATTCTGGCTCGCAGGCGATTACGATTGGTCTCCGTCGAGGGATAACGCCGCAGGTAATGAAACATGCTCAGAAGGCCCGCGTGCGGATACAAACCGGTGGCGGATTCCTGAGTATGTCCCTCGCGGCTTTTCAGCGCCTGCAACTTCGCGGGGATGTACACGAACGGATCGTCGGCGTTCTTGAACTGAGCTTTCACGTCTTCGAAGATGCCATAACCGCGGGCTGTGTACGGCGAGACCATGATGTAGTCGGCCGTGGCCAATTCCGAAAACGGACGCTCATTCCGAACGATGTGCGCGATCAACTCGAGTGGTTCTCGCAGCAGCGCGTCGCGGTAAACGCCCGCCAGATTCCAGCGTGCTCGTTGACGCTCGGCTTCGGCGACGTGATTGAGATCGTGCTTGTCGTACCACAGCCGTGTCTTCTCGAAGTGCTCATACGACAAGAGCGTCTCCGCGTTGTCCTCGATACCGATGGTCAAAAAGATATCGTTAAAGCCTTCTTTGAGCCGGACGTAAAACGCCTCTTCCTGCATGATGCGGTCGAGGATCGAGTCCATCGCCGCCCGGCCTCCTTGCTCCACAGCCGCCCGCTCCTCGGTTGACGGAAGTCGTCCAACGAGAGACAGCGTCACGCGTCGCAACAACCGCTGCGGCGCGATCATTGCGACCCCTTCAAAAAGCGGCGAAGCGTTGTAGTCGCTATCGGGTTCGGCCGGAGCCGGCTCCTTGCTCTGCGGGTTCATCCGCCGCGCGAAGCGCTCCAGAATCCGATAGCCGCTGGAGTCCGGTTTAAGAACCTGACCACCGCCATGATCAAGCCCGCCAGTGGCTTTCAACAGCAATCGCGACTGCTCGCCCTCCTTAGCTTTGGCCATCGCCTGAAAGGCATAGCAATTCTGCTGAATCCACTTCAGATCGTGACCGCGATCAGGCGTGCGAGGCGACAACACAAAATCGCTGTCGGCGGCGTCCCCATTTTTGCTGTGACAACGGAGACAAGTCCGCTCACCGACCTTGGCCCACACTTCGTCTTCGAAGAAACGATCGCTCAACGTACAGGCCGGTGCGGATTGAGCCGGTGCCGTCTCCGTCTGCCCCTTCAAGTCGTGATCGAACGAGACTGCCCAAATCAGGCCAGCGGTGACGATCGTCCAACGCATCAACCGCCAAGATGTCTCACGTTCGCGGCGCGTCAATCGACGCAGGACGGAACACCAATTCGCAGGAGCGGTCATCGTAAATACCCAGCGATGTTTTTTGGGAATCGAGATCCACCAACAAATATATCGGGATCGGCACCGTCATCGTCAAAGCAGTTCCAGAATCGGGCGCCCATTACCGACGATGCTGACCGGGCGGCCGCTGGCGTCTTCGTAATGCGTGTCGAGCGGAACACCGAGTATGTGATAAATCGTAGCCAACAGGTCGAGCGGTGTGACCAGTCGCTCCTGAACGCCGCCGCCCCACTTCTCACTGGCACCGACGATTCGTCCGCCTTGGATTCCGCCGCCCGCGACCAACACGCTGAAGCAGTCGGACCAGTGGTCGCGGCCGGCGTGACCATTCATGCGCGGAGTACGACCGAACTCGCCGACACAGTAGATGATGACTTCGTCCAACAGACCGCGCGCTGATAAGTCCTCCACGAGCGTGGCAATCGCGCGATCCAGCGGCGGCAGGTGTTCATCGAGTCCCTTGGCGATGTCGTTGTGATGATCCCAGTTCCCCGTGTTGATGTTCACGCAGCGAGCTCCCGCTTCGACCAAACGTCGAGCTAGCAAGGCACTCTGTCCGTATCGGTGCCGACCGTATTGATCTCGCAACTTGGGGTCTTCCGCGTTGAGGTTGAACGCCGCTCTCATGCGATCGCCAGCGACCATCTCCAGCGCCTGCTTCTTAAATGTGTCGAGTCCCTCCATCACGCCGCTTTCGTCAATGTCGCGGCGGAGTGTGTCAAACGTTTGGAGCAAAGCGCGTCGCGTATCGACGGTGCGCGACGTGAGCCCGTTCGGCAGCGACAGATTCGGCACCGTGAAGTTCGCGGCATTCGGGTCGGCACCCACTTCGAACGGATTGAAGGCTTTGCCAAGATAGACTGCTCCCTGATATCCAAACGCCTCCGACTTCGGGATCGTCACATAGGCCGGCATCGGTGGCTGACGCGATCCCACCGAACGCGCGATGATTGAGCCCATCGACGGCTTTTGAGCGGCGTTGCGGGCCAGGGTCGGACCAAAGTAACCGGTTTGCATCCAGTGTGCCGACGGGGCGTGAATGCCATTCTCGTGATGCACCGATCGCACGAGCGACAGCCGGTCCATCACTATCGCCTGCAACGGAAGCCGTTCGCTCAGCACGACGCCGGGCACGGCCGTGCCAATCGGCTGATACATGCCTCGGTACTCGGCCGGCGCGTCGGGCTTCACGTCGTAGGTGTCCTGCTGACTGACTCCTCCGTCCGTCCAGAAAACGATCAGCGACTTTGGGTGCGTGGGGCGTCCCGCTTCCGCCGCTTGCGATTCCAGTCGCAACAGATCGGCGATTCCCAGGCCCAGTAGCGGGGCACCGACTTGCAGAAAGTTCCGGCGCGTGACGCCAGAACAGTCCTGGAATGAGTCACCGTCGATTCGCAACATGGCAGGGATTCCTGGAGTGCCGATGAAACCCGAAGCGTCAGCGAGGGCGATCGCTGCACAAAACTCCGACTTCATCGCGTTTTGAAGCGTTCGCCCTCGCTGACGCTTCGGGTTAGTGATTGAACAAGAACTCGTTGGTGGCCAACAGCGACCACAGCAGCGACCGGCAAGCTTCCGCTCGATCAGGCTCGGAGGCGAAAAAGTCGACTGCGGCCTTCAGTTCTTCCGGTCGCGGTTGTCGCGCCAGCACGCGCAGAAAAGCCTCGGTCGCGAGATCGGCGTGTGACTTGTCGCTGGCGGCCAGTCGCTGGGCATAGCCGGTGCTGGCGGTCAGCTTCCGTTGAATTTCCGCCGAATTCACCAGCTCCAACGCCTGAGTCAGAGCCGGCGAGTCCGCTCGCTCACATTCGCAGGCCGACATCCGCGCCGGTCGGCCGAAGACATCGAGAAAGTGTGCGGCGACGTTTTCGTCGGGCAGTTCGATCGCACGAGTGTCGGCGGTAACACCTGGGAAGTTGGTCGGCACGTCGAGCACTTGGCTGATGCCGTCGAGCAGCACTTCGGCCGTCATTCGCCGCGGGTAGAACCTCGCGAACGTCTGTGTGTCACCAGCGTTGCCCGGATGAGGAGCCGACTCCAGGCCGTAGGCATAGCTGCTGGTGATCACACGGATGAGATGTTTCACGTCGAACCCGCTGGTGACGAAGTCCTGGGCCAGCGCGTCGAGCAGTTCGGGATTGCTCGGCGGATTCGTGCTGCGCGCGTCGTCGATCGGGTGGACGATTCCTCGCCCGAGGAAGTGGGCCCACAGGCGATTGGCCATCGTTCGGGCGAAGTACGGATTATCTCGGCTGGTCATCCACTGCGCGAGACTGCTGCGAGGATCGTCGTGCAAGCCGAGCGAGAACTCGGACCCGCCAAGCGGTCTCGGCTGCAAAATCGCTCCAGTGCGAGGATGCACGACGTCACCATGTTCCTTGAGATAGATGATCTCGTCGGTTGGCACTTCGGCATCGGCGAAGCCTCCCTTGCGACCAACGCGCGAGAAGACGGCAGCCAGACCGAAATAGTCCGACTGGCTCCAGCGTTCTGTGGGATGGTGATGACACTGAGCACACTGGACGCGGACCCCGAGAAATGCCTGCGCGACCGACTCGACATACTCCGGCGACTTCCGCACGGTGCGATACCAGAGCGCCGGCGGATTTTCGTTTTGGCTGCCGCTGGCGGTGACGAGCTCGGAGACGAATTGGTCGTAGGGCTTGTTGTCCGCCAGCGAGTCGCGAATCCACGCGGCGAACAGTGTCGTCCCCGCTCGCTGCTTGCTGGTCGAGTACCCGGCCCCGCGGTTCTGCAAGATGTCGGCCCACTTGAGCGCGAAGTAGGCGGCGTATTCCGGCCGATCCAACAGGCGGTCGATCAACCGCGCTCGCTTGTCGCCGCGCGTGTCGGCCAAGTACTCCGTAATCTCATCGCTCGTCGGCAGCGTGCCGCAGATGTCGATCGTCACGCGGCGAAGGAACGTCGCGTCATCGGCTGGCGCGGACGGAACAACTCCCAACCTTCGCCATTGGCGAAGCAGGAGACGGTCGAACGATGACGCTCCAAGCTTCGGTTCCCACTGATTCAGTTGCGTCTGGACGGCGGCCATCTTCGCCAGATCGCTGACGAACGGAACCGCCACATGAAACGTGGCAATCTGCTCGCCAAACCGAGCCATCACAGACACCAGACCGTGCTGCGAACTGGTTTTCACTAACCCTTCTGTATCGACCGCAGCGATGCCGGGTTCGTTCGATTGATACACGGTCTGACGTGTCACATCACGCGACGTCTTATCGGAAAAATATGCCGTCACGCACAGTTGCTGAGACGAGTTCGTCCGGAGAAGTTGCTCACGTGGCGAAAGATCGATACGCACCAAACGCGGATCATCGCGATGCGGTGCGGTTGCTCCCTGGGCGATCCAGTCACGCAAAATCCGATAGTCATCGCTCGACTCATTCAGCCGCCGACCACCTCCGTGCGGCACGCGGGATGTGGCCTTGAGCAAGAGCAAGCTGCGATCCGGTTCGGCGAGAGACAACCGCCGCCCTCGGGCTTCGGTGACGAGCGCGTCGTAATCCATCTCCGGCTCAAACCCGAACAACGAGAGCTTGAAGCCGTTCTGCCCGGTCGCCTTGCCGTGACACCCGCCACCGTTGCATCCAAGCTTGGTCAGCATCGGCACGACGTCGGTCCCAAATCGAACCTCCGTCGCGAGCACCGCACTGTCACATGCAATCGCACAGGGGACAAGCAACATCAGCAGTTGCCAGGCCGTGTGACGGAGTTTGGTCATGCAAAGTTTCCTATCGTTGCCAATCTCGCCAGAGATTGGGGCTTGTCTCGCAATCGCCCAAGGTCTGGCGACCTTGGCTACTCAACGATCTCCAACGAGAGAAAACTGCTGCCGTGATAGATCGGCTCATCTTCGAGCACTCCGACGGTGAACAACCGCAAGAATGACTGTCGGCCCAGCGGGGCGTCGTCGTTGATGACAATTTGCAGCGTCCCTTTGTCGGTCTGACCGACGAAGGTCTCGCCGCGTCCTCGCAGTCCGATGATCTCGGTGACGCGCCCGGGTGCGGCCAGTTCGGTGTGCATCTTGCCAATGAAGCCGTTGAGTCTCTGTGCCGAATACCCGACTCGAATGACTTCCCCTCGTCTGGCTCGCGTTACGGCAAAGGGATCGACTTCGACGAGGAACGCGGCAGGCTGCACTTCAAAGGTGACGGGGTTGCTGTGGACCACCACCGTTTCCGTTTTCTGGTTTGACGTCGGCACCGTCGTCTCGGCGCGGACCACCAGCGAATAGCGTCCGATAGGCAACGTCGGCGGCAGATAGAAACTGAGATACCCCTTCGGCTGCCCGGCCGGGATGACCGCCGTTTGATTGCGGATCGAATCCGGAAGTCCGACTCCCATCAGCTTCACCGGCGCTTGATGACCAGTATCACTCCGCTCGATGTGGACCACGACGTCGAGCACTCCGCCCGGCGAGTGCCGAACTTGCAGCTTACCGTAGAGATGATGATCCAGTTTTTCGTGACCATCCGCTGTGATCCGCAGCGGCGCGTCGCCGGCCACGGCGAGCGGCAATTGCGATGTGATGCGGCCCCAGCCATTCGGCGTTCCCGACCGGACGACCGTACCACCTCGCACTGAGCGACGACTTGTTAGAGTGGCTGCTTCCACAACGCCCTCCAATTTCAGCTCACCGAAGACCGTCGCCGCGTTTCGCGCGAA
>CAZPUJ010000327.1:0-7063 GCA_964589725.1 uncultured Planctomycetaceae bacterium | reverse complement strand
GAAGAGCAGCCCGAAAAACAACGCCAGCGTCAGTTGCAACAACGAGAAGACCTGAAAGATCAGACTACCAAAGTGAGCGACATCGCCGAGGCTTCGCACCTGTTGCCAACCAAACGTCGCCTGCCCGGCCGTGTACAACAGTACGAACAACCCAGCGACGTACCCCGACCGAATCAAGAAATGCCGCAACCGCCGCGGAACGGTCAGAGCTTCACGAGAAAAAATGGGACCGGCGAACAAGCGGAGGCTCCTGCGGAGTGAATGACGAATAGCGAAATACCCAATGGCGAAAGAATGACGAATGACGAAGCTCAAAGCGAGTTCATCACGACGCCGGATCGTGTTCATTCGGATTTCGTCAATTGGATTTCTTTCGTCATTGGGTCTTTCGTCATTGGGTCTTTCGTCATTGGGATTTCGTCATTGGGATTTCTGCACGAAGTGTCCGCTTCGTCCACCGGACTTTTCAAGCAATTCGATGGGGCCGATCGACATGCCGCGGTCGACCGACTTGCACATGTCGTAGATCGTCAGCGCGGCGACGCTGACGGCGGTGAGCGATTCCATCTCGACACCCGTTCGGCCATGAACGCTGACGGTCGATTCGATTCGCACAGTCCGGTCATCAACGATTTGAAATTCGACCTTTGCGCTGTCGAGCCCCAGAGAATGGCAAAGCGGAATCAGTTCGGCCGTGCGTTTCGTGGCCATGATCCCCGCCAGCCGAGCCACCTCGAAGACGTCACCCTTCGCGACTTGCTTGTTGCGAATCAGTTCTAGTGTCGCGGGTTGCATGCGCACGAAACCGACCGCTCGCGCGGAGCGCAACGTGATCTCTTTCGAGCTGACGTCGACCATCCGACTGGCACCAGATTCGTCGAAGTGAGTGAGGGCGAGCATGGGATTGTGGATAGTGGATTGTGGACCATCAAGGCAACTGTGCCCTTCAGTCCGAAATCCGAAATCAATTGGCGTTAGCTTCCAGCTTGATCGTGGATGCTTTGCCGTCGGGCGAGACAACCACAGGGATGTTCCAGCGGACGGTCTTCAGTTTGCATAGGCCGCCGACGCCGTCTCGGCAGTACGAGAACGACAGCGCGAACGATAAGTCCGCTTCGCCGGATTGCTTGGCCAGCGGGACGTTCACGGTGGCGATATCCTCGTTGACCTCGACGGCTTTGCGAGTCTTAAGATGATCGGCGGCAATGAGGCTTTGCTGTCCGGCGGCATCGAGCAGATACGTGACTTTCGCAAGTTTGTTGAGCTTGAAGTCCTTCGGTAGCTTGAACGAGATGTCGAATCTCAGTGCCTCGCCGGCACCAACGGTTTGCGAGGCGACCTTGATTGCGTCTTTGTGGTCGGCGGGAGTCTCTTCCGCGGATGGCGGGGGCGGCGGTTGCAAGCCGTCGATCTTGAGTTCAGTGGCGTCTCCCGATTTCAACGCGACCTGCACGACTCGATGGTTGTTGGTGTCGGCGACATACAGAAAGCCATTCGCGGCCGAGAGGCCGGCTGGCTCGGACAATCGCAGTGGCTTGAGGCTGGTCCCCGCTTTGCCGTTGCCGATAAACGTGGACACGGCTCGGTTTGTGAGGTCTATTTTTTTGACCTTGTGGTTGTAGCTGTCGGCGACGAAGAGGTTGCCGTCGGCAAAGAGCACGTCGAGCGGATGTTGGAAGCGAGCTTTGCCGCCAACATCGTCGACGTCGCCGAACTCGAACAGCGCGCGGCCTTGCGGCAGATTCGAGGTGCCTGCCAGCGTCATCACTTCACCTCTCGAGCCAAGATCAATCTTGCGAATCGCCGAGCCTTCGCTGTCGGCAACGAACAGAAACTTGCCGTCGCTGCTGAGGCCCGACGGCTGCGCGAACGCGGCTTCGTTGAGCGGGCCGTTCAAGATGTCCTCACGGCCAGAACCGGCGAAGACGCCGATCTCGTCCGAGCCAAGTTTGTGCGACCAAATCTGATGCGGCCCCGCCATCGCGATGTACAGCGTGCCGTCGACATGACTGATCGCCCACGGACTGTTGAGCGCCGTCTGTCGCAGCGTGCCGCTTTGTTCACGCAAGCGAGCTTGCTCGCCAGTCCCCGCCAGCGTCTGCACTTGCTTGGCTTTGAGATCGACCACTCGCAGCAAGTGATTCTCGGTATCAGAGACGTACAGCTTGTCGCTGACCAGCGCGACTCCCTGTGGCCGGAAGAAGCTGGCCTTCTTGTAGTCACCGTCCGCCGAGCCGCTCGCGCCGCTGCCGATCACGTCGAGCAATTTGCCGTCGAGCGTGGCGATCACCAGCCGATTGTGGTTGCTGTCGGTGATGAAAAGCCGATGCGAGGTCTCGTCCGCCAGCACCTTCCCAGGGAAGCGGAGCGGTCCCGGCTTCGCGCGGTTATGCTCAAGATCGAATCGCACGGGCGATTCATCCAGCGTCCCCTTGCTGCGGTGATACGCGATGACCTTGGCGATGACGACGTCCAGCGCTTCGCGGTTGCCTTCACCCGGTACATAGCCGCAGTAGTAGCCCTCCGGATCAACCAGCACTTGCGTCGGCCACGCGCGCACGTTGAATTCCTTCCAGACTTCCATGTTCGCGTCGTTGATGACCGGGTGCTCGATCTCGTACCGCAGCACGGCACGGCGGATGTTCTCGGAATCCTTCTCGTTGTCGAACTTCGCCGAATGCACGCCGATGACAACCAGTTCGTTCGGATACTTTTGTTCGAGGAATTTCAGATCGGGAAGGATGTGCATGCAATTGATACAGCAGTAGGTCCAAAAGTCGATCAGCACGACCTTGCCGCGGAGATCCTTCATCGTGATTTCGCCCGACGTGTTCAGCCACTCGACGCCCCCTTTGAATTCATCCCCCGCTAGCTTGAACCGCTTTGGAAACGGATTCTCGACTTTGTCGTCCACCGCGGCGTTGGCGGGATCTTGTGTCGATTTCTTCGCGCCGCTCGTCTTCGCTTTCTGACCGGAGTCGCTCTTGGCGTCCACGGATTTCGGATCGGCGGCCAAGGCTTCGGTTTTGAGATTCATGATCGGTATCGGCCACCAGAAGGTTGATCGATACACGCCGACCACCAACACCGCCATCACAAGAAATCCCAGAAACGGCCAACGGGACGACGGCTTGGCGTTCTGAGACGTTGAATCGGGACACGTGCCGTGCGGCGAATTTGACATCGTTTCAATCCTTCCGCGTTCATACTCCACAAGCTGCCAGCTTGTGGCTCGATTGACCAAGGCCGGCCGGCAAACCATCCGCCGGTATCCAGTCTTGGATGCGACAAGCAACTTTGGGTTTCATCAGTTCCACCAAACGCAATCCAAGCTGCGGACAGCATCCAAGTCGCTGCTCACGACGTCAAGCTCGCGGAGTGACGCAGCGGCAATGCTGATTTGACATCGAGGCCAATTCAGAACGGCCGACCACCCGGGCTGAAAAGATTGTGCGGATCGAGTTGTTGCTTCAGGCGACGCATCCAGCTCCCTGACGAGTCGGCCTCGCGTGCATCCAGTTGCCGAAGAATCCCATCTTCGCGGCAGCGCAGCACGGTCAAATCGCCGCCGCAGGAACGGGTCAATTCGTGAAGGGGTCGGAGAGCGGCGTCAGCTTGCACGGCGGAAACGACATCGTTTGGCAAATGTCCGATGACGATGCCGTTGGCGGCGTGAGCTTGTGCGGCGATGCCGGCCTCCGTCGCTCGCTGAAGGAACTCCAGCGTGCGTGAGGGGAGCAGATTCGCTTTGAACGAGACTGGCGACTCGGCACTGATCGAAAAATCGGTCAGCGCGGACCACAAGGAATCGGCTTCCACACCGCTCCAGGCTTGAACCGCTCGCGGCTCAAACTCGTGGCATTCGGCGAGCAACGTTTCGGTTTGCCAAGTTGTTTCACGCGACGTGCCTTCAAAGGCGATGCACAGGTGGCTGCACGCAGGCCGCGTGGTTAGGCGAACGGCAGGAGTTATCGTACCAAGCGGCGCCTGACCCCGGACGGGTCCAAGGATGCTCTGACTACTCAAGGAATTCAGGACTTCGACAGCAACCGGGCGTGTGGCCGACGTCAACAGCCTAGCGAGGACGGCGTCGATCTGTGCCAGCGAGTCGAACGCGAGACACACAAAAGCCGAAGTCTCGGGCCGAGGTCGGAGCTTCAAGGTGACTTGAGTGATGATGGCCAACGTGCCGTGCGAACCAACCAGCAATTTGCACAGGTCATAACCGGCAACATTCTTGACGACTCGGCCGCCGCCGCTGAACAACCGGCCGGAGGCGTCGACAGCCGAGATACCGATCACGTAGTCACGCAACGTACCGCAACCGAACCGCCGCGGGCCGCTCCAATTCGTGGCGATCACGCCGCCGAGCGTCGCTTGCTCGGCCTGCGGCACGTCGATCGGCAGTCGCTGGTTCTCGGACTTGAGGGTGGTTCCCAACTCGGCCATGCGGATGCCGGCCTCGACCGTGATCGTCATGTCGCGCGCCGGATAGTCGATCACGCGGTTGAGTTTCTCAAGCCGCACCACAACACCGTCGGCAACCCGCTGACCACAACAGCTCATCGCCGTCCCGCCGCCGACCGGCCACAACGGACGTCGCACGGAGATCGCGTTGTTGACGACAAACTCGCCAAGTTCGCCAACCGTGTTGGGCATGATTGCTTCGAAAGTGGCCGACATCTCAACGGATTTCTTTGAACGGGATGTGACGCGTGCTGAACCATCCGAGCTACGTTGCCGGTGGTAACATGATCATGAAGCGCGTGCCTCGCCCCCGCTCGCTTTCGCAGGTGATCGTACCGCGATGAGCATGGACGATCTTGCGGACTGTCGGCAGGCCCAGGCCGCTACCGTTCGGTTTGGTCGAGAAGAATACTTGAAATAGCCGCGAACGAGTCGATTCGTCCATGCCTTGCCCGCTGTCGATGAACGCCAAATGAACGTGGCCATTGCGGGCGAAAGTTTGCAGTTCGATCAACCCACCCGACGGCATCGCTTGCTGCGCGTTCAAGGCGAGGTTCATCAGCACTTGCCGCATCAACGACGTGTCGATCGCAACCAGCGGCAAGTCACCGGCGAGGTGCGGGCTGATCTCGATGCCTTGTTCCTGAGCTTGCGGCTGAAAGAATTCGATAAAGTCAGCCACGATCTTGTTCAATTCGGTCGGCACCAATTCCAGTTCGCCGACGCGGGCGAACTTCAGGAAGGCGTTCAGAATCTCATCTAGATGCCGGCACTCTTTCTGAATCGTCTGGACCTTGGTGAGCATCCGCCGATCGCGATGCGCCTCGCTGGATGCGAGGTCTTCCGAAAGCAACTCCAACAACATGCTCATCGTGGACAGCGGGTTCTTGATCTCGTGAGCCAACCCGCCGGCGAGCGTCGCGATCTCGGCATATTGTCGTTGCAGCCGCTGACGTTCGTCGTCTTCAAAGCGATCGGGCGTCATGGATGACCTTGTGCGATACCACGATATGCCTCGCACGGCCATCCGTGCGACACTCTGGCGAGCGGGGTGGCGTCAGCCCCCCGGTGCGTTCGCCGCAGAACCGGGGGGCTGACGCCACCCCGCTCACCTGTCTCATTTCTGGCTGCGCGAGGTATGAAAAAGCCACGGTGTCGAGCGCCCACCGTGGCTTTGATTCGGTCAATCGAATCTCGGGAAGGCTACACCGGCGGCCCACTGCCACCGGCTTGGGCTCGTTCGATCAGCAACGCCTTGCGGGACAACTTCACTCGGTTCTGATCATCGACCGAGATGACTTTGACTTCCAGGATATCGCCGATGCGGCAGACATCGCTCACCGATTTGACGAAGCCCTCGGCCAGCTCGCTGATGTGGCACAAACCGTCCTTTCCCGGAGCGATCTCGATGAAGGCGCCGAAGTCTTTCACCGAGGTCACTTTACCCGAGTAAACGCGGCCAACGCGAATCTCTTCGGTCAACGCCTCGATGCGAGCGATCGCCGCTTCCAGGCCGGCAGCGTTCTTGCCGGCGACCGTCACCATGCCATCCTCGGAAACATCGACCGTCGTTTGGGACTCTTCTTGAATCGCGCGGATCGTTTTGCCACCGGGGCCGATCAGCAGGCCGATCTTCTCCGGGTCGATCTTGATTTGATGCAACCGCGGAGCGTGTGGCGCGATGTCGGTACGCGGCCGTCCGATCGCTTTCAGCATCGACTTCAGTAATTCTCGGCGAGCTTCCCAGGCTTGCTTAAGCGTGTCGCGAATGATGGCCTCGTCGATGCCGGCGATTTTCAGGTCGAGCTGGATGCCGGTGATCCCTTTACCCGTGCCGGCGATCTTGAAGTCCATGTCGCCGAAGTGGTCCTCGTCGCCCATGATGTCGGTCAGCAGCGTGTACTTGCCTCCTTCCTTGACGAGGCCGATCGAGATGCCGGCGACCGGCTGCGTGATCGGTACCCCGGCATCCATCAGCGCCAAGGTTGCGCTGCAGACGGAGGCCATCGAACTGCTGCCGTTGGACTCCATGATGTCCGAGATCACGCGGATCGTGTACGGAAACTTTTCGACCGGCGGCAAGACCCACTGCACCGAGCGTTCGGCCAACGCACCGTGGCCGATTTCGCGGCGTCCCGGCCCACGAATTGGCCGGCATTCGCCGACGGAGTACGACGGGAAGTTGTAGTCCAACATAAACCGCTTTTCGTAATCCTCGACCGGACCGTCGATCTTCTGCGTGTCGCGGCCGGTCCCCAGCGTGATCGTCGCCAGCGATTGCGTTTCGCCACGAGTGAACACCGCCGAGCCGTGAACTCGCGGCACGACGCCCGCTTCACACGAGATCGCTCGCAGGTCGCCCGCCTTGCGGCCGTCGAGCCGCGTGCCGTCGAGAATGAGATCGCGAACGGCCCGCTGTTCCAACGCGCTGAACGCTTCCGAGAATTGTTTCTTCGTGCCGACCGGCGGCGGATCGACTCGTTCGGGGAAGTACCTCGCGACGAGTTCTTGCTTGACCGCGTCGGTGCCCGCGTGACGTTCTTGCTTCTTCGGATTTGCTTTCGCCGAGCGGAGTTTTTGATACGCTTCTTCGCGC
>CAZPUJ010000326.1:0-2541 GCA_964589725.1 uncultured Planctomycetaceae bacterium | reverse complement strand
AAGAGGACTATGCGTCGCCGCTTCGCAGTCTGCGTGCTGGGGGTGTGGAGCCTGTTCGCGTCCGCGACGGCACAGGCTCAACCGGCGCCGGGGAGCATTCCCCCGCCGAGGATTTACGCGCCGGCTCCCTACGACGCATCGAACACCTGGCCCTCCTGGGGTGTGCCGGCCTATGACTTCCCCGATGACGGGCATATCTACACCAATCAACAGTACGGTCCCGGACCGGATCGCTTCATCACCGAACGATTGCCTCAAGACAAGGGCTGGGAGTACGAAGATACGCCCGTTGATCGTTTTCTCTCGGCACTGGGGAAATCGACCTATCTGCGGCTGGAGTACATGCAGTGGACCTTTCAAGATCCGGGCAATCAGTTACTGGGATCATCGGTCGCGGGCGTGGTTGATCCGTCGCAACCATTTCGGACGACCGTTTCCGGATTGCCAGGGACGGCTCGAGTTCCCACGACGGAGCCCTTGCACTTCCGAGATGTCCAAGGCATCCGCGGCACGATCGGCGTGCCGACCAGCGTCGGAAATTTCGAGGCGAGTTTCTTTGCGTTTGATCGAGTTCATGCGGACTTCTTCGAGACGGTTGCTGAACCTCTGGTTCTCAACCCGGGCGCGCAGATTCAATTGGCGACGAGTACGCGATTCCTCGGTCAGACTTCCACGAACCTGTTCCTGTACGACGCCTCGTTTCGGATCTCTCACAACAGCCAGCTTTTTGGTGGTGAGGCGAACTGGATTGGGAAGTCACCCTACGAAGAAGGCTTGATCGTGCGGCCTTTGGCCGGCTTCCGCTATCTGGACATTCAGGAGCGGCTGTTCCAGCAAGGCACATTCGACCAACAGGGAGTCTTGGACCCGTCGAACGCCGACCCGTCGCAACGACCGGTCATTAGCGAAATCGATTCGGACGTCTCCAACCAAATCTATGCTCCGCAAATAGGCCTGCGGTTGGAATTCGCTCAGCGTTGGTTCACGCTGGGCTTCGAACCCAAAGTCGGTTTCGGTGTGAACACGTTCGACGCGACCGTCGGCACCAACCACCTGCGGAGTACCGGTGATCCCGCGGTGACCACGCGCGAAAGTGGTACGAAGTTCTCACCGGTGGGCGATTTTTCGGTTTACGGAAAGTTTCACGTGCGAGACAACTTCTCGCTGACGGGAAGTTATCAAATTATGGTGGCCTCCGGCATCTCGAGACCGGCCACGAATATCTTCTATAACGACAATGGATCGAGTCAGCCAGCGGCCATTGTCGTCGATCCCAGCTTCCATAACATGGTCTGGCAAGGCATCACGATCGGCGGCGAATTTCGCTTCCGTTGATCGTTTCCCAGAGGCGTCGCCATGCAAAAACAAGACTACGCTCTCGGCTGGGGCACGCTCGCGCTCGTCAACGCCGGACTCGCACAATCCAAAGGTCGCAGCGGATTGTGGTGGTGGTTGATCTCGTTACTGCTGGGGCCACTCGCGACGCTTATCCTGGTCGCGTTTCTGGACAAGCTGCCGGAGACGACAATCACATCCTGACCGATCTAATCTTGGGGCATTTGGGCTTTGCGCCAGGAATTCACGCCAACCAGCGGTCGATGACTTTGCCGCCCACGTCGGTCAGGCGGAAGTCGCGGCCTTGATAGCGGTGCGTCAGCTTGAGGTGATCGAGGCCGAACAGGTGTAGTAGCGTGGCATGGAAGTCGTTCACATGGACCGGGTCTTGAGCGACACCCCAGCCAATCTCGTCGGAAGCTCCATAAATCTGCCCACCCTTGATACCACCACCGCACATCCACAGCGTGAACGAAAAGGGATGATGGTCTCGGCCCGACGGCGGCGTTCCCGGCGTGCGGTTTTCGCCCAGCGGGGTGCGGCCGAATTCGGCTCCCCAGACGACGAGCGTGCTGTCGAACAGACCGCGCTGCTTAAGGTCTTTGATGAGCGCGGCGATCGGCTGATCAACGACCCAAGCGTTGTAGCGTAGATCGCCTTCGAGGTTGCTGTGCTGATCCCAAGCCTCGTAGATGATGTTGACGAAACGCACGCCGCGCTCGACGAGCCGCCGCGCGAGCAGGCAGTTACGCGGGAACGTGAGATGCGCTTCCAGCACATTGCCGCGGCCGGTCGCCTGCGGATGCTGAGGCCGGTCGATGCCAAAAGCGTCCAGTGTCGTTTTGGTTTCGCCAGTCATGTCGATCAACTCGGGCGCGGCGGACTGCATTCGAAACGCGAGTTCGTAGCTGGCGATGCGGCTGGCAATTTCGGGATCATGAATCTCCGCGTAGCGGCTCTCGTTGAGCGCCTTGAGCGTGTCGAGCCCGCGCCGTTGCAATTCCGCCGGCAGGCCGCTGGGGTTCGACAAATTCAACACGGCCTCGCCCTGATTGCGGAATAGCACGCCGGCGTAATGCGCGGGCAAGAAGCCGTTAGACCAAAGCGATGCTCCGCCGCTGGAACCGCGACCGCTGGTCAGCACCACGTAGCCGGGCAGATTCTGCGACTCGCTGCCCAAGCCGTAGGTCAGCCAGGAACCGATCG
>CAZPUJ010000325.1:0-4165 GCA_964589725.1 uncultured Planctomycetaceae bacterium | reverse complement strand
TCAAGGTAGGAATGATGGCGATCGTCGTCGTCATCTCGCAGATCGTCGCGGTCAAACACCCTGGCACCGCGAAGTGGCTCCTCGTCTTCGGCTGCATCGTGCTTGTCTTCGTGTTTCTCTACAGTGCTTGGCTGGGAACAAAGACTGGTTGAATCCGCAATCCGAGTGTTCGTTGTGCGCATCGCCGAGGTGTATCTCTCGATTCAAGGAGAAGGGCAACACACGGGAACCCCTTCGGCGTTCGTGCGCACGACGGGTTGCAACTTGCGGTGTTGGTTTTGCGACACGCCGTTCACGTCCTGGCAGCCGGAAGGTCAGAACGTGGCGATCGCCGATCTGATTTGGCAGGTGCGAGCGTTGGGTGTCGATCACGTGGTTCTCACGGGGGGCGAACCGCTGTTGCAACCGGACTGCGTTCCGTTTTGTGAGGCGCTGCTCGCGGACGGACACTACGTCACGATGGAAACAGCCGGGACGGTGTTTCGCTCCGCGCCCGTCAGTTTGATGTCGATCAGCCCGAAGCTGGCGAACTCGGCGCCGGCGCGCGTCGGAACGCTCGACGCGGCTCGCTGGCAGAATCGGCATGAGCGGACGCGGATGAATCGCGAAGTCATCTCTCGGTTGATTGAGTCGGCTCCGTACCAATTCAAGTTCGTGGTCGATCAGCCGTCCGATCTGCGAGAGATTGTGGACTACCTGGCCGAGTGGCCACAGGTTGGCCGCGAGCAAGTCTGGTTGATGCCACAAGCCCGCACACGTGACGAATTGGCGGTGAAGTCGACTTGGCTCGAAGCGGAGACCGCTCGCTTGGGCTTCCGGTTTTCGTCGCGCTGGCAGATCGCGCAGTTCGACAATCAACGAGGCCGCTGAATCGACACTTGCTTGTGCCCTTTTCGCCGACCAGTAAACTTGCGAACCAACGCGGTGGTGCTTGAGACAGGTTGAGAGGCTTCGATCATGAATCATGCGCGCAATTGGTTCCCTCTCCCCCGCAGCGGGGGAGAGGGAGTTGGGTTGCGGGCGAAGCCCGCGTTGAGAAAAACGCATCACTTCCATTGAGGTCCACAATTCGTCATGGACAGTTACGCAATGATGGCGGTTCTGACGCTGGCTTTGGGGCTGGCGTTATTGGTGGCGGAGGTGTTTATTCCGTCGGGCGGCATGATCATGACGGCCTCCGCGATCACGCTGGTGGTGTCGATCTGGGCGGCCTGGCATGCCTGGTTCAAGACCGACCAAATGACTCTATTCATGGCCTATTTCCTGGCACTGCTGGTGTTGTTTCCGTCGGCGCTGGGGACCGCGTTCTACGTCTTCCCACGCACCGAGTACGGCAAGCGGTTGATGAACCCGCCCAGCCTGGAGGAAATGGAACCGTACACCGCCGAGACCGAACGGCTGTTGAAACTGATTGGCCTCACCGGAACGACCTTGACTCGGTTGGCTCCCGGCGGTTTGGTGTTGGTCGACGGCGAGCGTCTGCACGCGGAAAGCGAAGGCATGCTGCTGCCTCCCCAAACGCCAATCAAAGTTTTGGCCATGAAGGGCAATCGGTTGCTCGTGCGGCAAATTCGCGAAGGCAGCGGCGCGGATCGTGTCAGCGACTCGCAACCACTGGCCGACGAAGAACACACGCCGCTTGACGATGATTTCTCGCAGAGTTAAACCCACCCCCGCCCGGTCGCCAAATGCTGCCCAGTTGTGAGCATTATTGAGTATGCTAGCAGCGGCCCGCTTGCCGCGATGTGCTTCGAGGAGACTATTTTGAACTCACTGACGTTGCTTGCTCAAAATCCTGGATCTGGATCGAACACGGTGCTGTTCGGTGCATTCATTTTGGCGGCGCTTCTCGCCTTCGTGTTTCTGATCGTGCTGTTCCGGTATTTCGGCTTGTGGATTCAGTGCGTGGCGACACGCGCCGGCATCTCGCTGGGCAGCCTGCTGATGATGTCGTTGCGGAAGGTGAGTCCCACGCTCATCGTTCGTGCCAAAATTATGGCCGTGCAGGCGGGGCTGACGCGGTCGTATCCGATCACGACGAAAGCGTTGGAAGCTCACTATCTGGCGGGTGGCAATATCCCGAATGTGATTCGCGCATTGATCGCCGCTCATCGCGCGGGACTGACAGATTTGGATTGGCAGACCGCCGCCGCGATTGATCTCGCCGGACGCGACTTGCTCGACGCCATACGCACCAGTGTGAATCCAAAAGTCATCGACTGCCCGGACCTGAAACGCGGCGGCACGCTGGATGCGGTCGCGAAGGATGGAATTCAGCTCAAGGTCCGAGCACGCGTGACCGTGCGGACGAACATCAAACAGCTCGTCGGCGGTGCGACGGAGGAGACGGTGATCGCGCGCGTCGGCCAGGGCATTGTACAGGCAATCGGCTCGACGGCGTCTTATAAAGAAGTGCTGTCCAATCCGGACAAAATCTCGCGCACGGTACTGGGCGAGGGCCTGGAAGCACAGACCTCGTTCGAGATCGTGTCGATCGACATCGCGGACGTCGACGTCGGTGAGAACATCGGCGCGCGGCTGCAAGCCGATCAAGCCGAAGCGTCAGTGCGAGTCGCTCAGGCCAAAGCCGAGGAGCAACGCACCGCCGCCTTGGCCGCCGAGCAGGAAATGATCGCGCGCATTCAAGAGAACCGCGCCAAAGTCGTGATGGCTGAAGCCGCCGTGCCGATGGCGATCGCGGAAGCGTTGTCCACTGGCAAGCTCGGCTTGCTGGATTACTATGAACTGAAGAACGTGCAAGCCGATACCAAGATGCGAGACTCCATCGCCGGTGCAGAGATGACTCCCATTGGGAAGTAGCGAGTCGGACTTCACGTCGAAAGGCCCTGTCATGCCAATCACTTCATTCGCCGATCAAACGCTGCTCGGCCTGCTGCCGACGCGCGCGGCGATCGTGCCCCTGCTTGCCGACGCGGGACAGGTTCTTTCGGTGCTGTTCGTGATCATCGCGTTCGTCAGTTGGCTGTGGAGCGTCATCAACGGCAACAAAGGCAACGCGCCTCCCGCGGCAGCCGGCCGAGTGCAGCCACAGATTGGAGGCAGGCGAGTCGAAAAGGATTTGCAAGCCGAGATCAACCGCTTCCTTAAGAATGTGATGGGCCAGCAAGCCGATGACGATGGCGATGTGCTGGAAGTGATCGACGAAGACGAACCCAAACCGCGTCCCCGCACGAAACCGAAACGTGCTGCCGAGCCCCCAAAACGTCTGGCCACATTGCGGACCACCGTTGAGGAGGACTCGACCAATCAAGGACCACATCCCGGCGGGCGAATTGCTCAACGCAAAGGCCCCGGTTCGAGCAATCTCGGTTCCGGCGTGCGGCAACACCTCGCCGAGCACATGCAGGATCGCATCACCAAGCAGGCGCAAGAACACCTTGGGCACGGCGTCGCCGACAAAGTCCAGCACGACTTGGGTCGCTTCACTGGTGACGAACCACAACGCTCCACACAAGCCCCGGAGATCGCGGCGGCTCAACCGTCTGCCACCGCCACGGGTGTCGCCCAGATGATGAAAGATCCCACAGGTCTCAAGCAGGCGTTCGTGCTGAACCTGATCCTGAACCGACCCGCGTTCGGCGGCACTCGCCGAACTCGATGATGTTGAGGACATTCAGCCATGTCCTCGGCTTCGTCCGACCCGCTCGTTCTCCTGCTCGCCGACACGTTCTCGTTGCGAGGCACTAGTGCGTACACGCTGCGATTGGCCGAACATCTCGCGCAGCATGGATTCCGAACGGAGATTGTCTGTCCGTCGGCACGCATGGTCGAAGCCGACAAGCGAGCGGAACTGTCGATCTCCGAATACCCGCATCTACTCACGGCGCTGTGGGGCTGCGTGGTCCAACACTGGATGCGACAAGACTTGATGGATGACCCGCCGGCACTGATCCACATTCAATCGCGCCGACTGTTACCGCTGGGGACGTGGCTTGCCAAGCGGTTGGGCTGCCCGTTCGTGCTGACCGTGCATGACTTCTTGCAGCCGCGCGAACGCTTGCCGTTTCAAGCGACGTGGGGCCGCCGCATCATCGCCGTCAGCGACTCGGTGCGCGCCGAGTTGCTGGAACGCACGAAGATTTCTCCCAGCTTGTTGACCGTGATCGCCAGCGGCGTGGAAGCGGCGGAGCTACCGTCTGCGCCG
>CAZPUJ010000324.1:0-2754 GCA_964589725.1 uncultured Planctomycetaceae bacterium | reverse complement strand
CGGTTCGCGAACCACGGTTCGATGATCGCCACCAGCAACGCAAGCCAGAGCAGAACATCCCAAAATCGAACTCCGCGACGAGCCGTCAGCGATGCGTCCGCGACATTCGCCAAATTGTCGAGATATCGCAGCAATGGCCGGCCTGGCAGGCGAGTCTTCAATTCCTCTTCGATTTTTTCTATCGTCGGAATTGACGTGGCTTCGGACAGGTTGGAAACCTGTCCTACGTATTGCAGGTCAGATTCAAAGGCTTCCAGATTGGCAACGAAGATTTCCGTCGGGTCGCGCTGGCCAGGGGACATCAACGCATACGGTCCGGCTTGGTACGTTTCGGCAAAGGTCATTTCAGTGGAGCCGTTTTCGAGCGTGAGATTCGCGAGCGTGCCGTCGGGGCGTTTGACCAACAATTGCGGCAAGCCCTCGACGGCCGAGACCGAGACCGGAACCGATTCGCCCGTCGCGAAGTAGTTCTGCCGCGCGAGCCGCTGTTGGCAGAGATAGCCGACGACTCGATAGACCCACGGCAAGAACGCCGGTCGGATCGGGAAGTTCGTCCAGTCACGATCACACGTGCTGGCGAAGAGCATCACTCGACCTTGGCCGAAGGACTTTTCGAGCAACAGCGGAGCGCCGTTGCTCGTCCGCATCAGCACGGCCGAGTTGTTCGGTTCGACTTGCCAGACCGATTGAAACTGAACTCCCGCGAACAAACCGCCCTGCTCGTCGGCGAATGCGGAGAGCGCGGGATGATTCGTGTCGACATCGCTGACTCCCTCGTCGAGCACGCTTTCAACGTGCTCGGATTTTGAGGCAGGCACGTTGGAAACGTGCCCCACGTCGAGCCGGCCCGGCAACAATCCGCCGTGCAAGCGCGCCTCACCAGCAAGCGACTGGTTGTAAAACGTCGCATCGACTTGATCGCCCACAAAGATCAACAACCCGCCGCCGCGATCGACGAAGGCTTCCAGCCGCTCGACGATCGGAGCCGTCAAGGTCGACACATTGGCCAAGATGACGAGAGCTTTGTCGCGGAGTTGCTCGTCCGAAAGCGCGGTAGGAGTCGTGATGTCGATGTGAAACGGAGTGCCCGACGCCGCGCCAGCCGACAGTGCCAGATTAAGGAAGAGGAGTTCATCGAGTCGCGGCACCGAGGAGGAAGCCCCGTTGACAGCCAGCACGTTAACCGAGTCCAAGACGTCAAAGGCGAAATAGCGGCGGTTGTCGGCCGGGAAGCGATCGTCTTTCACCTGGATGTAGCCGTAATGCCAGCCACCTTTTTCAAACGTCGGGAAGAAGCGACCGACGGACCAGCGGTCGGCTTGCAGACCATCGAGATGTTGCTCGCCCACTTTCTGGCCGTCGATGAACAGCTCCAGATCGCACGCGGTGATGCCGCTTCCCTGACAGCGCACGTGAGGCCGCAGAGCAAACGGGACTCCGACCATCGGCCGCGTCGAAGCGAACTGCAACGCCGTGACGCCGACGTTAACCGGTTCCTTCGGCCGCACGCTGACGAAGAAGTGCAAAATGTCGGCCACGTTGCTGATGCTCGCGGGCGACTCCGGCGGATCGAAGCCGAACTCTTGCAGGTCGCTGAACACGTAGACCTCTTTGCTGCCGGCCCGACTGGCTTGCAGAAGCTGCTCCGCGCGGACGACCGCTTGTGCGAGGTCCGTGCCCAACTCGCGCACGGCCAGCGAGTCCATGACCTGACGCACGTCGGCGAGTTCGGTCGTCAGTTGCGGAAACACAACGTCCGGGCCAGCGGCCCGTCGCGATGCCAAGACGACGGACGCCGAGTCACCGGATTTGAGTCCATCCAAAATCGCCCGCGCGCCAGCGCGGGCCTTGTCGAACAGCGGCACGTTGTCCTCGACATAACTCATGCTTGCGGAGTCATCGAGCACGAAGACGACCGCTCGACTGCCACCGCTCCGCACGGCGGACCCTTTCGGCAAGAACAACGGCTGCGCGAGAGCCATCGCAAACAGAGCGAACAACGCCATGCGCGCCGCTAAGAGACCGATTTCTTTCAGACGGCTCATGCGATACGAGCGCAGAAACTGATCGGTCAGAAACCGCGTCGTCGAAAACCGCATCGTCTTCACCTTCCGCGACCGGCTCAGGTGAATCAGCAACGGAATCGCCGCGGCGGAGAGACCGATCAGCGAGAGTGGGCTGAGGAATTCAAACATCATCAAAGGCGTTAGGGACGACGCTGACGCCACCTTTCGGGATCGCGAGCCGTGTGCAGAACAGCGAAAACGACGACCGTGTCGCCAAGAACCTCAAAATGGATCACAAATGGAAAGTTCGGCAGCAAAGAAAACCGGTAAGGGGCTTCCGAGTAGGAAAAACTCTCTGGCTGTTCGCCAATGGAATTGATCTTGGCCTTGGCGACGCGCAGAAACCGATCCCCCAACCCAGAACGTTTGCTGTTGTAGAAGTCTCGGATCTGAGCGAGGTCACGCCTCGCACCGGTTTGCACAAGAGTTTTAGACACGATCGCTCATCAATTCATCAAATGCTTCGTCGACGGATATCGCGGTGCTTGGATCACGGAGATATTCCTCGCGGCGGCGATCGAGTTCGGCTTTGACTTCCGGCGACAAGGTCAGTGACGGCGAAAAGTCCGTCACATCGTCGAATAACTCTTGAGCCAACTGCCACTTTTCTTCGGGAGGCAGTTGAAACAGATCGGGGTATTTCAGACGAGTGCTCATGGCAATCTCCTTGGCTCGGGAACTTCGCGCT
>CAZPUJ010000323.1:0-4833 GCA_964589725.1 uncultured Planctomycetaceae bacterium | reverse complement strand
TCGGCCGCCGCGATCGTAGTTCCGCAACCGCAGAACGGATCTAGGATCGTGGCCCCGTCACTACTGCTCGCCGTGATGATGCGCTCCAGGAGCGCCTCCGGCTTTTGGGTCGGGTATCCCAGGCGCTCCCTGGCTCGCATGTTGATGGGTGGGATGTCCTCCCAGACGTCGCCCAGGGCGCGGCCCTTAGATTCGTCCTCATATCGAATCAGACGAGGCCACCCCCCGTCCGTGGGCAAGTAGATGCGCCCATCGGCATGGAGCGCGTCTAGATTCTCCACGGTGGTGGTCCAGTGGCGACCGATGCCGGTCACGTCGAAGCCACGCCACGCCGCCCCGCTTCTGCCGTTACGGGTACCAGGGGCGGTCAGTTCGCCATGCTCATAACGCCGACCCTTCTCATCGACCTTGCGATAGTGGCTCTTGAGGTGGTCTTCCGACAGCGGCACGTACGGTCGATTCCAGACATGTTCTCCCTCTCGTTTCGCGTAGACCAGGATCACATCGTGGACTGGCCCCCAACGCTTCGCCGACGAGTGGGTCCCTGTGCGGCGCCAGATCACCTCACTCAAGAAGTTCTCCGGCACGTAGACAGCGTCCATTGAGAGGGGTCACGGCAATCGATGGGCGCATGGTCACGGAAGTTGAGGGTCGAGGGCGGCGGCGAACTCCGGAGCGACCGCGGACAGCTTGTAGCGGAAGTAGCAGAGGTGGTCTGGAGCGAGGGGGTGGGCGATCATCTCGTCGATGGTGTTCCGGAAGTAGTAGAGGGTCGCGATGGGCGCGAGGGGTGGAGCGCTGGCCGAGCGGAAGGTGCGGCGCGCAACGGCCAGGAGGATGGCGGCCATGACCACGGGGAGGGGGACCCCTTGGTCATGGAGGTCACCCACGAACCTGCGGTCACAGCGGCAATGGTATTTCCCGGTTCCGGGTACGAGGCGATAGACCTCGAGGATTCTCTGGATGTAGCGGCGACGGGAGATTGGCGAAGGCGTGGTCATGCTTGGGCACCGGCCTGGGAGGTTCTGGACTTGGGCCGTGACGGTTGGGCGAAGGCGTCGAGGTAGAGCTTCTGATCGAGCTGGCGGAGTTCGCGCCGTGCGGCCAAGGCAAGGAGATCGCTGGCCATGATCGAGAGCACGCGCAGGTTTCCCGCCGCGTGCTCGGCCAAGGTGGTCATCAGCTCGGGCGTCATGAGGTTCGGATTGCCGGCTTGGTCTGTGGCATGGCGGAGCCAGTCCAGCAGTTCCTTGGGGCTCAGGTAGTCCAGGTTCAGTCGCACGCGGATGCGGCTGGCGATGGGGAGTAGGGTTTCGCGTCGAAAGTCCTGGACGAGTCGGCCGTCACCGACGAGGACGAGAGTGAGGATGGCGCGCGAGTCGAAGTCGGTGGAGGCCAGGATGCGCAGCTCCGCGAGGACAGGATGGGACATCTCCTGGGCTTCGTCGACGAGAAGGACCGGGCGATAGCGGGTGGCCTCGACGTGGGCGAGCCACTTGTCACGTAGCGCTCTGAATCCGGCCCAGCGATTGTGAGGCGCGAGGACGACCCCGAAGAGGGCGCCGATCTCGCGGTAGAAGTCGCCGAGACCGCTCTGGGGCCGCATCAGGACTCCGACCTGGACGTCGGGCAGGGTGGCGAGGTGATGCGCGAGGAGACGCAAGGCGACGGACTTGCCGGTGCCCGGGTCGCCGGTGATGAGGGCGAATCCTCCATCGCGGACCTGCTGTTCCATGCGCCAGCGGAAGTGTTCGAGGCTGGGCGGCGTCCAGAGGGCTTCTACGGGTACGTCGGCGGTGAAGGGATTCCACTTGAGGCCGTAGAGGGCCAAGAGCTTGTGAGTCATTTCTCCTCCTTGGGGATGTAGGCGGGCGGCAGTCCGGTGGCGGCGTATTCGGTCATGAGCTTGCGCAGAAGCGGAGCGATGCCAGCGGGTTGTGGAACCGCTTCCGAGGTCGCCGGTTTGGTAACTCCCCGGAAGCCGTCGGCATTACGGGCCTTGTCGAGCGGGTAGAGCCGCGAGAGCACGGCGCCGGTGTGGTCGTCCACGAGCCAAACGTGGGTGAGATCCCAGCTCGCGTAGCGGAGGTGGATCTTTCGGAGGTGACGGAAGCGGGAGGGGATCTCGAACCGGGCCCCCTGAATGCTGGCGGTTCCGTCGCTTGTACGCTGGCTACGTGTCTTGCCGTCGGTGAAGGCCAGGCGTAGATCGTCCACGGTGGGGCTCTCGCGTCCGACCGTGGGCCCGTCGAGCCAGCGCGCAAGCGGGGCCTGGGAGATCTCGGAGTGGACCTCGCGGTTGTATTCCATCTCCACCCAGGCCTGAGTGGCTTCGTTCAGCAGGGAGAGGGTGAGATCCTTCTGGCCTTCCAGCATGGCGAGCAGGCGTCCTTCCACTGGGTTCCAGAACGACTCCTGTTTTCCGTTCTGGTAGGGGCTGTACGGGAGGGTCGTTTGATGAGTGACGGACAGGCGGGCAAGGCCTTGTGTGGTCTCCCGGGCGGTCATGGCGGACCCGTTGTCGGAGAGAAGGGCGCGGGGCAGCCCTCGCTTGAGGAAGGCCTGGCCAAGGCCGTGGACCAGGCTTTCGGCCGTTTCGTCGAGATACCACTGGGCATGACAGACCAGGCGAGAGCGATCGTCCAGGACGGCGAGCAGGATTGGGGTGACCCACTCTCCCCTTGGCCTGAGCACCTTGAGCGAGCCGTGATGGAAGTCGAGGTGCCACAGCCCGCTCACGTACGCGCTTTCGTAGCTGCGGACTTCGCGTCCGAGGGCGTGTTCCCGGGCGCGGATTTCACCTTCACGCTCCTGGCCACCACGCTTGCGGGGCTGCCGGAGCAAGCCCTGGGCGACCATGAAGCGCCGCACGGTCGGGTACGAAGGCGGCGCACCCAGGCCGGGATCCCGCTCGATCTGCACCGCGAGGTTGTCGAGGTGGAGCTTGTAGCTCCAGGTCGGGTGCTCTTGGTACTGCCGGCGCAGCTCCTGGTTCAGCTTCTCCGTGATCGCCAGGAACCGACCGCTGTCCTCGCGAAGCTTCCGCCGGAGCACTCCTACCGGATTCGAGCCGGCACGTGCCGCGTAGTACCACCGCTCGACGGTGGACAGACCGAAGCGCACGAGCTCCCCGGTGGTGGGATGCCGCCACTGCTTTTCGGCCAGCCGCAGAAGCTCCGCACGCAGCTCGCCCGGCGCTGGCGGCGACACCAGCAGACCCCCCACGACCCCGAAGCGCAAATGCGCCCAGCGCTCGTGAGAACGTGGCCGTTGATCGTCCGCCATGGCCTTCCTCCTCGGGCTCCGACGCCACTGGGGCGCCCGAAGGGGAAGCTACGGCTACGACTGCAGGCCGACCAGATGCATCTTCTGCGGGTCCTTGCCGACCTTCACAAAGCGCCGGCCGCGGTCGCGCCGATCGGCGACACAAGGCGCAGCACCATGGCGATTCGGCTTTTTGGATCGCCGATCTCAGAGAAGGCACCAAGCAGGGACCCCGGCATGGCCTCCGCTCGGACGGGAGACGCGAAGCGGCCCTGCGCAGCCTGCCAAACCCGGCTCGTCACGAACGTCTCACGCCAGAACCGGCACCATCGCCTCACCGTTCGAACGCTTACCGAGAAGCCCTCGCACAGGCGAGCCAGCCGCTCCGGAGTCGGGCCATCCCGCATGACGGGCAAGAGCAGCACCAGTACCCCGTAGAACACCTTGCGGCCCAGGAAACGCAGGGACGGCGGTGTCACCCGGCGACGGCACCCTTCGGTCGCGCAGCAGAAGCTGAACCGAATCGCGATCTCACCCGCCAAGCCGGGCGGGCCGCCACGCGGCTTTCGCTCGTACCTCGCGCTGTGCAGCGCTCCTCCGCACGCACATCCGGCCCGCCGCGCCTCCGCCGCAAGCTCTTCGTCAATCTTCAACAGCAGATCGAAGAACCTGGAATCTCGAATCAAGGACTGGTACAAGAGGAGTCTCCTTCCGTCTCAAGCAACGAAAGGAGAAAGCCCCTCGGGCCCGGCGTCAAGCCGATCCGAGGGGCTTCTTCAAAACTACGGCCGCGCGCCTACGGCGCGGATGATGACGAGGTCACGATACCCGAGGGAGACCCTCGACTACCGTGATCAGGAAACAGGGGTCTCTCCCTCAAACAGCCCGATCAGGCTCATCGGCTTGGTGAGGGTGCTCATCGCGAGAGTGATTCTACAGGACTGCCCTTCTTGGCGAGGTCCGCTCGCGCGGACAACATCCTGTTCATTCGATCCTCCGCCGCGTTGTAGCTGTCACTTGACACGGTACGGCCGGGCTGGGAGCGGAGCGCTTCTTCCGCTGGGGACCCCAGAAGGACGACGGGCCGCCCCGGAGGACGGCAGTTGGTGAAGGGGCCCCGCTAAGCTCGCTTCTTGATGTGGGCGGACAGCTTCTTGTGATAGGCGGAATCCCTACGCTTGGCTTCGGTCACAATCGTATCAAGTTCTTCCTTCAGACCCTTTACGTAGCGCTCCAGTTCCCTGGCCCTCAGGGCTTCGTGGCCCACGCAGGCCCGTTCTCCATCCGGAAGTGTGCGCTGCTGACCCTTGACACCGATGTGCATGTAGAGACCTGGAAGCTCACCAAGTTCAGGTTCGTAAAACAGAAGTTCAAACCAAAATGTCTTCATTTCAAAGTTCTCTATTCCTTTAAGAAAAACAAAAAGCCCCGAGCGGATGGCCGGGGCCTCGGCTCGGGGTTATTTCGCGGGTACTCCTACCCCCGAATATACGACCGCTTCGCCTTCTGTCAAGACTGAAGCGACCGGAACCTCTAGCCCAAGACAAGCTCACCTTGGACAAGGCATTT
>CAZPUJ010000322.1:0-3008 GCA_964589725.1 uncultured Planctomycetaceae bacterium | reverse complement strand
ACTCGCCAGCCACCGACGTTTGCCGAGTTCGTCGAGCGGTCAAAGGAGACTCCATCCCAATAGCCATATTCCGGCCTGCTCGAGTTGCTCTGCCGCCAAATGGCGGTGCCCGTGGTCGAAGGTTGCATCAGGCCGAGCCAGCTCTCCTGCAACTCGGTGCTGACCGCCACGCTCGTCTCGACCGCCCCGACCGAGTATTCCAGATCCCAATCGCCGTGCAGCGACGCATGTCCCGTCGCGTCCACGCTGGCTGCGATGTCGGCTCCGGTCAGCGCGTGCAGTCCTTCCAACAGAAAACGTCCGTTGTCGCTGGCGGCCAGGTCGCAGCCGTAGATCAAGATGTCGGCATCGCTGGTCAGCGCGTCCTGCCACTGGGCGATCGTTCCAGCGTGGGCATCCAGATTGCCCGAATGCAGCCAGGTCGCACCGAGCTTCAAAGCGCCGTCGGTCCCGTGGCTGATGATGTGAACCGCGTCTAAGTCAGCGTGTGCGGCCAGAGCTTCCGAGATTTGGTCGATGCCATCGCGATCGGGCGACAACACCACCACTTCGATCTGCCGAGACGGATCGCCGACTGCGCCGAGCGACTGTAGCAATTGATCCTGGTGCTCGATGTTGGCGTCCACGAACACGAGTTCGTGCGTGTTGTGCGACACGGTCGAGTCTTCGGGTGCATTGGCCAACAACGTGGCATCGTCCTGGTCCGTCAGGCTGGAATCGACGGACGCCAAAATCGCCGCGAGAGTACTTTTATCACTCTCATCGCTGGAGGCCTCGTGAATGGCCAGGCCCACATCGACCGTCTGTGTCGTCGCTCCAAAGCCATCTTGAGCGGCGCTCATTAACGCCGCATCAGGGATTTGGTCCGGAAGCAACATCGCGCCGTCGGCTGGAGCCACGCTGTAAAGGACTCGCTCTTCCAGCTCGGTTAACTGCAGGATCCGTCGCCGGGGTGGCTGCAAAGTTGGCGGAGTTCGTGTTCGTCGAGTCAGTGACGAGAGCCAATCGTGGAACTTCATGGTTGCATTGCCGTTGAAGGAATCTCGTGTGACGACGGACTTGTGAAGGGTCGCTGACTTTACTGGCCGGCCGAAGACCAGCTACCGCCGAGCCATCAGCACGCTCGCAGCCCGTCGGCCAAGTAACTTTGGTTCAGACCACTGTAAACATGGCTCAGATCATGCGACGACGGCGACGGCGAGGGAAACTTGCCACGTGGAACTGGGACTTTTGCAGAAGCTGTTCCGGTTTCACGAGACCGTCTGCTCGTTTGCGTCGTCCCGGTTGTGCCGACTGGGCGGGCTATTCGCCGGGGGCCGGAGCGTTTCGAACAACAGCAGAAAAAATATGCACCTACGGGTGCAGAATAGGAATTTCTGACACCTGTAGCCCAGGCCCTTGTGGCCAGATGATTCAGAAAAACGGCTCTTTGTTATTCCTGTTTCCTGTTGAAATCTGTGTCCCGTGATCCGTGGGTAGAGACGCCCGGTCTCCCCGACTCGAATCAGCCGCACCAAAACTCGCCTCAAAGAACTGGAATTGGCCGGATTCTCAGTCGACAAACTTCGGCGCGGCCGGCCCGGTTGAAACTACAAAGTGGGCAGTAGTGCTAAGAAAATCTCTCGCGAAGGAACCACATCGGCGGTGTTGCACGGCCGGGAAGTTGGGCCTATCGTGCGATGGGTCGCTCCGTCCAGATTTTAGCTTTTCGAGTTCGTAGATTTTTTCGCCATTCAGATTTCGAGTTTCGGATTTCTTATATGGCCGTTCGGCATGCGCAATCGCTGAGTCTTCGTTACGGCGACGACCAGTGTCTTCAGTTGCATCTGAGTTCCAGCCGGATCGCTCGGCGGCATCGTCCGCCGGAAGCGGTCGCGGACTTCGCGGACCTCTTACGTGAGCAGTTGGCGGCACCGCTCGACTTCCCGCCGTTGGAAATGGCGGTCGTGCCCGGGGACCGAATTGTGATCGCTCTGGAGCGTCACACGCCGGCTGCCGATCAAATCATTGCGGGCTTGTGGTCCGAGTTCCAGCGGCGGTCGATTCAACCGCAAAACGTGACGATCTTGCAGCCGGCTTCGTGGAGGGTTGGTCAGTTGCCGGACCCGCGAACGGCGTTGCCCGATGCGGTGCGTCACGCGATTCGCTGGGTGATTCACGACGCGACGGAGAAATCGCGCGAGAAGTACCTCGCCAACTCGGCCGTCGGCGAGCGGATTTATCTGGCGCGGGAGATCGTCGACGCGGACTTCGTGCTGCCAGTCGGGTCGATCGCGTTCGATCCGCTGGTCGGCATTCGCAGCGCGAGCAGCGCGCTGTTCCCCGGTCTTTCGAACGTTCACGCCATGTCGAAAGCGCGCGGCCAGGATCACGTCGAGTTGCAACCCGAAGACGAACGTCCGCTGCGGCAACTGCAAGACGAAATCGCGTGGCTGCTGGGGGTGCAATACGGAATCCACGTCTTGCCCGGCGTCGGCGGTCGGCCAGCCGGAGTGCTCTGCGGAGCATTGGACGCCGTCACGTCGGCAGCCAGGTTGTGGTTGAAGCAGCATTGGCAGATTAAGCTTGCTAAACGATGCGAGGTGGTTGTCGCCGCGGTTGACTTCGACAACCAGGAAGCGAGTTGGGAACACCTGGGGGCGGCGTTGCAGACGGCGCGGAATCTCGTACAGAACGGCGGCACCATTCTGCTGCTGACGACCTTGGCTCAAGACCCGACCGAAGGATTCCAGATGCTGCGTCAATGCGAATCGCCGCGCGAGGCACTCAAGCCGCTGCGGCTCGAAAGCCCTCCCGACTTGATTCCCGTCAGTCGACTGGCATCGGCCGCCGATTGGGCGACTGTGTATTTGCTCAGCCGTTTGCCGGACGACGTTGTCGAGAGCTTGTTCCTGACGCCACTGGCCAGCGAGGCTGAAGCCTCACGTCTGCTCGATCGCGGCGGATCCTGCCTGCTCATCGAAGGGGCTCAGCACACGTTCGGCTACGTAGCGTGAGTTCTGGATTAG
>CAZPUJ010000321.1:0-4235 GCA_964589725.1 uncultured Planctomycetaceae bacterium | reverse complement strand
AATGCCAGCCAGGTCCGCCGACAGCAGTTTTTGGTTGACGATTCGCTGCTGCGTCTGCGTGAGTTGTCCGGACGACAAAGCCTTCAGTCGCTTGAACGCTTCGTAGATCGGTCGGCTTTGCGACGCTCGCAACCCGAACCGCACCACCTCCGGCAACACGGTTTCGTACGCCGTCCGCAACTCCGGCGAATTCAGCACTCCGAATAAATGCGTCACCGGTTTCCAGCAATAATCAAACGGCCGATCCAACGCTTCGAGCGGCGGACCGACGTCGTTCCAACCAGGGCGATCGAGGTTCGCCAATCGTTGTTCCAAGTCCGCCAATTGCCGCTCGGCATCAGCCAACACATGACGCACTGCGGGAACGACATGCTCCGGCCGAATGCGATCAAATGATGGCAAGCCGTCAGCCACGAGCAACGGATTCTCGATGAGGTTCGCAGGCGAATCGGACATGAAGTCCCTTTCGAGGCGTTTGTGTTGTGGTGCAGGCAGCCCGCCTGCTTGTGACCGACATAGGTGTCGGATGTCGCTAAGACGAATGGTCGGAGTTAGTTATCCGTAGCTGGACTCGCCAGAGTTCAGCCCCGAAGTCTGGCGTGTCTGTTGAACTTCTCCGCCGCCGAGTTCACCTCGGCGGTTCACACGTTTTTGCTCTACGATGCTCTCGACGATTTCAAGTAGTGCAGAAACGCTTGAACCCCTGAGGCAAGCTCAGGGGCGATTAAATCAACAGCCCCTGACGATTTCGGCTACGTGTAAGTTTTCAGTTGCCGCTCACCTAAGACGACCATTTTGGCAGACTCGTCGGGGTGGTAGTTAAGTGGCCGTCGACTGTCAATTCGAGGAGGCTGACCATCCATGGCGTCGTTCCGCCCTCCAGCTCGGTTGCGGTCAATCGTGCCGATCGTTGGAATCAGCGCCACTCAGTTTGGCACAGACGCAGGTCGTTACCTTGGTTAGCCTCTGATCGGCATCGCGTGGACAGAAACTGATCGGGGTGAACGACGTGTTGCGTGACGACTCCGTCCAGGCTGTCTCTCCGAGCGACTCCATGAGCGAATCCTTCGACGACCTGCGTGCCGGCCTACGGGAGGGAGATCATGACTCCGCGCGGGAGTTGTTCACTCGCTTTGCGACTCGGCTCGTGGCGCTCGCCCGCAGCCGAATGGACGGCCAGTTGAAGCACAAAGTCGATCCTGAAGACGTCGTGTAGTCGGTCTACAAAAGCTTTTTCGCTCGCGCCGCCGAGGGCCAGTTCGAGTTCGATAACTGGGACAACCTGTGGACGATCCTGGCAGTGATCACGCTGCGAAAGTGTGGCCATCGAGTCGAGCACTTTCGCGCCGCGTGTCGAGACGTTCGCCGCGAAAGGACTCCCATGCTCGTCAACTCCGACGAGTCCGTGTCGAGCCTCAAAGCCATCGCCCGCGATCCACAACCCTCCGAAGCCGCAGCGCTCACCGAAACTCTGGAGCGTGTCATGCGACAGCTCGACGAGCGTGAGCAGCAGATGCTGACGCTGCGTCTGCAAGGCCATTCGACCGCCGAGATCGCTCCGCTGGTTCAACGCACCGTCCGCACCGTGCGGCTGGTCCTCGAACGGATACGCAATCTGCTGGAATCCGAACGCGACGCTTGAAGGCCAGGGGTTAGGACTGGCCAGGAGTCAGTACGACAGAGGAGGTTTCCAAGTCCGGTCCCCTCTCCCGCCAGCTAAGCGGGGGAGAGGGTTAGGGTGAGGGGGACTTCGGACGTTGCCACGGCTCCGATTCATGACGTGGTTTTGCTGTTGAAATCGCGAATCGACGTGGAGCGTTCACTCCACCGACGAGCCCCCTCTCCCCCGCAAATCCGGGAGCGAGGGGACAAAAACATGAACGTGCGCTTGAGTAATTAGGCCTCAATCAATCGACCCCACTGAGCTTGTCTCAGTGGCTCGCGGGTTTTTGCACTACTTGAACTCCACTCGAAATGACTACCTCCTAGTGCAGAAACCCGTAAACCGCCGACGCAAGGTCGGCGGGGACGCTTGTTGGAGGATTAGGCGGCTCGTTTCCTATCTGATGCCCCCAGCGAATATCCTGACGCCGGTTGAGTTCTCCTTCGTGACCTCGTTTCAGAATTCGCATGACGACTTCGGACCCATCGCTGCCGGCGGAGCTGCTCGCGCGGATTTGCCAGGTCGTCGATCCATTCGATGCCGCGTGGCAAGCAGTGGCGGAAGGTGCGACACCGCCGCGGATCGAAGAGGTGCTCCGCGACATCCCGGACGCCGATCAGGTGGCGTTCTTGCGCGAGCTTCTGGCCTTCGAACTCGAGTGCCGATTGCGTTTCGGCGAACAACCGACGGCGGAGGAATAGGTTTCGCGGTTTCCGCAGCACGCGAAGTTGATCAACGACGTGGTTCGCGGCGAAACAGTCATTCGCAGGGCACCGTCTTCCGGTCGAAATCGCCGTCCGATGCAAGCGCGGCTGAATTGCCCGCACTGTCACAACCCGATTGAGATCGTCGTTGACTCGGTCGAGGACGAGGTGCTCTGTCCGTCTTGCGGCAGTGCGGTCCATCTCGACACCGAAAATACGCTCACGTGGGACAAACAGCGGCTGCCGACGATCGCGCAGTTCGAACTGCTCGAAGCCGTGGGGCGCGGCGCGTTCGGCACGGTTTACAAAGCGCGCGACCAGCAGTTGCAGCGAATCGTCGCCGTCAAGATTCCGCGCAGCGGCGTGCTGGCGACGGACGCGGATGAAGACCGCTTCGTGCGTGAGGCGTGCAACGTGGCCCAGTTGCGGCATCCAGGGATTGTGGCGATTCACTCGGTAGGTCGCAGTGACACGTTTCCGTATCTCGTCAGCGAGTTCGTGGAAGGAGTCACGCTGTCGCAGTTCTTGACGGCGAAGCGGTTCAGCGCGAACGACGCGGCCAAACTGGTTCGGGACATCGCCGTGGCTCTGCAACACGCTCACGAGCAGGGCGTCATTCATCGCGACCTGAAATCGTCGAACATCATGCTCGCGCCGGATGGCACGCCGCGAATCATGGACTTCGGCTTCGCGAAACGGGACGCGGGCGAAATCACGATGACGCTCGACGGACAAATCCTGGGCACGCCGGCCTACATGAGTCCCGAACAGGCCCGTGGCCTCGCGCATCAAGCGGATGCACGCAGCGATGTGTACTCCGCCGGAGTGATCCTGTTCCAACTCCTGACGGGCGAGCTGCCGTTTCGTGGTGACGTCCGCATGATGCTGTATCAAGTCCTGCATGACGAACCGCCGAACCCGCGCAAGCTGAACCACCAAATCCCGCGCGACCTGGACACGATCTGCACGAAATGCTTGCAGAAGGAGCCGCTGAAGCGCTACGCGACCGCTCAAGACCTGGCAGACGAACTGACCCGCTACCTCAACGGCGAATCCATCCACGCTCGCCCCGTGAGCCGCATTGAACGCACGGCACGCTGGTGCCGACGCAATCCTGTGGTGGCAGGACTGGTGACGTTCGTTGCGGTTCTGCTCATAGTGGGTACGACCGTCGCCTCCGGCTTGGCCTTTTGGGCGTTGGGTGAGAAGAGACGGGCCAATTCAGAAGCAACTCTCGCCAAGAACGAAACACAGCGTGCCAACCGGGAGGCGGATGCCGCGAAGGTCAATCTCAAATTGAGCCAGCGGCACTTGTACGCGGCGCACATGAATCTGGCACAAAGCAACTGGGAAGGAGCGCGAATTGGTGCTGTCGTGGAACTGCTCGACCGTTACCGCTCACCTGCTTCCACTGAAGACGACGTTCGTGGCTTCGAGTGGTTCTACTGGGACCGGCTCTGCCATTCCAATCTGCTCGAACTCAAAGGACACACCGGCGAAGTCAGGAGCGTGGCGTTTAGCCCAGACGGGAAACGGTTGGCGTCGGCAAGCTGTGACCAGACGTTGAAGGTGTGGGACGCCACGAACGGAGCGGTGTTGCTCACGATCAAAGGGCACACCGCCAACATTCATAGAGTGGCATTTAGCGTGGACGGAAGACGACTTGCGTCGGCAAGCGACGATCAGATGGTGAAGGTGTGGGACGCCACGAGCGGTCAAGAGGCGCTTACACCGTTAATTCGGAGTTTTGTTGTTGGCTGCGCGAATTGTTGTGGGTGGTGGTTGATTTGGCGAGGCGTGTGGATTGGAGGGCGGTGATGGTTTGGCGGCCGAGTTTAGTGAGCAGGTAGCGGTGAGTGCCTTCGATT
>CAZPUJ010000320.1:0-3037 GCA_964589725.1 uncultured Planctomycetaceae bacterium | reverse complement strand
CCCAAGCCCTCTTCACCAAACCCCAACATTCTTTTGCCCTGCCATTCCTCAAAAATCCCATTTCGTTTCACCCACAAATTCTGGTGTAGACCCAGAAAAGCAGGCGAAGCTCGCCGAAGCCACTCACTCCGCCAAGAAAATGACCGAATCCGTCAAGAAGTCCGCCGAGGACTGGAAGCGCTGGCTCGACGATCAGCTTTCTCAGTTCGACCGCCTGCTGGGTCGCCTGGAAAAGGATTACGAGCTCCTCGAAGGCAACGCGCAAACAATGCTTCAGGCGCAACTCCACATCGACCGCGAAATCAACCAGAATCGCAACAATGGCCTGCCTGTCAATAACTTCAACGACCGCAACGAGGAGGCGCGTCGGCAGCAACGCGTCGAAGTGCTTCTGAATCAAAAACTGCAATGCCAACAGGAGTTCGCCCGCGTCGCTCAGGAAGCCTTCGCCGTTAGCCAACGAGCGGCGGGCGTCATCGCACAGCGAAACGTGGCCATCCAAAAGTACCAGAACGAGACGGGGCAACTCGTCAAACAAGAAGCCACTCTGGACAAGTGGCAAGACCGCTTGAAAAAAAATGGCGAGAAGTTGAAGGCCCCAGTCAGTGCCAAAGGGACGACTGTCACTCAAAAACTGGCCAAGGCTCGGAGCCTAAAAACGTACGTCGACTTTGATCTCGAAGACGCGCGACTTCGCTTAATCAACCAGATTGATCCACAAGAAGCTCCGCCGCCGAAAGCGGCTGTGCGAGCTCCAAAGTAACCATGTGATTTTCGACCAGTGATGGAATCTGTGACTGTTCGCTCGTCGGAGAAATGCCATGAAGACCCTTCGTGCAGTTGCTGCCATCGTATTGTGCGCCGGCGTTGCCGTCGCGGTTTCGGAACAGCCCGTGGGCGCGAAGGACGAACTGCCCAGGGCCGTCCGGCGGGTGCTCACGGACGAAACCCATTTGAGCCGGAACGACTGGAGCCGACGAGATCGCTTGGATTCCGAGCTCCGCCAAGCCAAGAGCTCTGATGAAACTGTGCGCTGGCAGACGGGATTCGTCAAAGTCAAAGACCGGTGGATTCCTTTTGAATTGGCGGACCCAGCGACTTCCCGCAACGCGCGGCGTCACGAATATCAGCAGAAACGCTCCGAAACACTGCGGACCGTGAAGGAACAGGCCGAGTTGGGAGTTTGGTGTTCCCGGAATGGGTTTGTGGAAGAAAGCCAGGCTCACAATCACCAAGCCCTCATGCTCTCGCCACTGGACGCCGATCCGAGTGAATTCTATCGCCGCATGAACTATGTCCGCGTGGGAACGAGTTGGCTCAATCGTCCAGAGGCGTTGGAAGCCCAACGTGAATTGGTCGACTACCTGGAACAACTCGAACAGGGCACTCCAAGCGTGCAGCGTTTCGCCGAAGAACTCGAGCGAGGGTTTCTCACAGAAATCTCGACACGAGATCGACTCAAACAATTGGCGTCGGCGTCAAAGGCCCCGGCTCTGGAAGTCGTACTGACACGGCGCAGCGAGGTCTCGGCCAAGGCCGGCGTGGATGCGCTGCGACAGATCCCGACATATCAAGCCGCTGAAGCGCTCGGACGAGTCGCCGTCACGTCACCGTGGCTATTTGTCCGCGATGCCGCTCTCGCTGGTCTCAAGGAACGACGGCAGCAGGACTACGTCCCGCAATGGTTGAGCATGTTCCACACGCCGGTGCGTACGGAATTCCAACGTTTCACCTGGGGAGAACACCAGGGAGTGATGTGCCTGTTCCGCCGCGATCGTGAATTTGAGATGGATTTTGGCCAACTCAACGTCTGGGCCTTGAACCCGAACCGTCCCTTCATCGGACCACGAGACTGGCGGCAGCTACAAACGTATCAAACGGCGGTCAAGCTCCGTCTGCAGCGCGAACTCGACGCGGTCGAACGACTCGTCGACGCACAAAATGATGAAGCTGAAGTGCTCAATGAGCGAATCAGTCGCGGGCTGGCCGCCACGACTGCAATGAGGCTCGGAGACGATCCACAGCGATGGTGGGACTGGTGGCAAGAGCAAAGTGGATTCGATCCAGTCCCGGCGACCTTTAAACGAATCCGGATCGTCAAGGAGGATGACTTATTCGTCAATGTCGCACCACCGCCACAGTTGCCACCGCCAACTGCGATTCACAGTTGCTTGGTGGCTGGCACGCCAATCTGGACTGAGCAAGGCTTGGTCCCCATCGAGCAAATTCAACCCGGTGACCGAGTCCTTGCGAAGCACGTCGAAACCGGCGAACTCGCCTATAAAGTTGTGCTGCACACGACCGTGCGGTCACCCGTGCCCATCACCAAGTTTCATGTTAGCGACGACACCATCCAAGCTAGTGGCGGCCATCATTTTTGGGTGTCCGGTTCCGGCTGGCGAAAGATGCGCGAGTTGGCCGTCGAGCAGCCGCTGCACACCGCGACCGGTGCGCTTCGCATCACCTCGCTGGAATCGGCCGAGACCGCTCCGGTCTACAACTTGGTTGTCGCCGACTTCCACACGTACTTCGTGGGCAGGAGTGCGATTCTCAGCCACGACGTGTTGCCGCCCAAACCCACCAACAAGACCGTACCGGGGTTGGAAGAAAATTAAACGTCGAAAAGGCGAACCCCACCGGGCTTGCCCGTTCGTATCTGCACAAGTCCCGCAGGGACGGCGGAGTAAAGCCGGGTGGCGCAAACCCCCCGGTCTTGCGGCGAATACACGGGGGGCCTGACGCCGCCCCGTTCGCCAGAATGTCTCACGGATGGCCGCGTGACGTATATGCGAATCTCCAGAATCGGATATGCGAATCTCCAGAATCGGATCATCAGAGAGGGAACGGCGATGAAGTACTGTCTTGTGTTGCTTGGGTTACAGTGGTTGAGCGGGTCGTTCGCGTTTGCCGCGGAACCGGTCGTGCGTGTGGAGCGTGGCAATCTCGTCACCGAAGGGATTCCCGAAATCCCCGAGCGAATCAAAGAGCGGCTGCTGCCGTATCAGAACACTCGGTCAGCGGCGTTGTTCGACTGGCT
>CAZPUJ010000319.1:0-7289 GCA_964589725.1 uncultured Planctomycetaceae bacterium | reverse complement strand
GAGCCTGTCCTTCGGGAGCCAGGTCGTCCTTGTAAACGTCGCGCACGATGGCGGCGACTTCGTCGACATCGGCGTAAAACACTTCGATGTTGTGCGGCGCGCGGTCACGAAGTTGATCTGGCAATTCGGAGGCATCCAGGATGCGCAGCATTTGTTCGACATCGCGGACCTGATCCGCCGGGCCGGCGACGTACAGCGCGTTCGATCGGACTTCAGGCACGATCCGTAGCGTGAGCGGACTGCTGCCGAGAGTCGACAAGCCGGAGGCATTCATCAGCGTGCGGCCCATCGAACCGATTCCGCCGGTCAGTTCGCCGAGCATTCCGCCGGAACTGCTGACGCCTGACGCAACGGAACTGGTCGGGAACAGGCGTTCCAGCATCGCGGCCATTTCGGTCGCGTCGGCGGAACGGAGATAGAACACTGTCCAACGCGGCTTGGCGGGCGTCGCTTGCTGGATCAGTGCGATCATCTTTTCCAGTTCGTCCAACGCGGCTTCGTCATCGCTCCTGATGATCAAATTTCCGCCGCTGGGAACGATCAGGATCGGAGATTTTTCGGCGTTGGCTGTTGAGCCATCGCGGCGCGGTGAGGCTTTCACTTCGTCGCGATTCTCGCGGTCACTCGATGGTTCGTCCGTGGACGCCTTTTGAGGGTCGGTACTTGGCGACGAGGATTGCGTCGCGGACTTGTCCGTGGCCGCGGCTTTTGGCTTCTTGGCCTTTCGCGGCCGAGCGTCCAGCGTCTCTGCACGGCGAGCGGCACGACGCTGGGCACGCTTGTCGGAACTTAACGAATCGGCAGGACTCACCGCTGGCGTTTCGTCCATTTCTTCAACCGCCAAACTCGCCGTGAGGAACTGCGGTCGGCCTCCCGGAGCGACGCTTTCGGCTCGTGGCGCGTTGTCGATGTTCGGTTGACGCGGCTGTTCCGTGCGCGTTTTGCGACGTCGTGGTGAGTCCGAGTTACTCGGCCGTTGCCTGGACGATCGCGCCGGTTGTAGCTTCGAGTCAGTCGTTGCTGGATCGGTCTGTGCATCGCGGTCGGCGGAACGGTCGGCATTCACGGCCCCACCCGGGCGCGACGAACTTGATCGTGCGGGAATTTCCGTGGCCGAGGAACGTCGCGCTGGCGCGTCCGCCGCATCGACTGGCGAGATGGCGGCGGGAACGCGCAGGTCTTGAATGGGCTTTGATGCGGACGGCACCACGATGATCGGATTGGAATTGCGACTACTCCAGAATTGCTGCAACAGGCGGCCGAACTCATCCGGGTCTCGGCCATTGAGTGGGATCGTGCGCAGCGGACCTTTAGGGCCTGCGCCGGTGAGCGAACTGGGGTCCATTTGCGACAACAACATTTTGATTTGATTGACTTGATCAACCGTGCCACGAACGATCAGACCAGCACCAGTTGGGTGCGGCTGAAAATGTGGAGCGGTATCTTTCTCGCCGGCGAACAACGCATGCAGCGTCTGGGTGGCGGTGAGCGCGTCGAGGCGGCCCAAGGGGATCACGGCGGCCGACAGTTGGCCACTTCCTTCGCCATCCAGCCGGCGAATCATCCGCTCGATTTCGACATGAGCTGCCGGCGTCGCGTGAATGTGCAAGCGGCGGGCACGGCCGTCTTCGTTGACCACTGTGCCGGGATAAAGCACGTTCAGCGTCTTGGCCACCTCCATCGCGTCGGCGGACTTCAGCGAATAGACCTCCAGGTACGGCTCACGGCTTCTTGCTTTGCGTGCCGCGCCGGCTTCTTCGGCGACGTCGATCGCCTTGAGCGTGTCTTCGATGATCTTCATCTCAGCCGCGCCGGCGGTGACGAGCAGCCGATTGGTGCGTTCATCAATGGCGACTTGCACGCGAGCTTTGCTCGTGGAAGCGGTTGGCGGAGGAGCAGACCGCCGATCACGTTCGTCACGAGGATCTCGGTTTTCGTAACGCGGACGGAGTCCATCGCTGACCGACTCCGGCCCTCGTCCCGCCAGTCCGAACATTTGACGAACGGTCGAATCGGCGGCGGCAGCCTCGATGTGCTTGAGCTCGAACGAACGAAAGGTGATGTCGGCAGGGGCTGCGCTCATACCGATGAGCAGTTTCTGAATCCGCCGCAGATTCGAACCAATGTCGGTGACGCTGATCGCATTGAGTTTCTTGTGCGCGACCACGCTGCCTTGTGGACCCACCAAGTCCTTCACCTCAGCGGCGGCATCTTCGGCAGTGATTCCTTCCAACGGCAGCATGATGTTGAGCAGTTCATTCTTTCCACGTTGCGCGAGTTCATCGATCGAGATGTTCGGGACAAGGTTCGGCGGAATGCCGTCGTCGATATTGAGCACGACCAAGAACTGATCACGTTGTACCAACAAAAAGCCCTTTTGGAGCAAGTAGCCGTTGATCACATCCAGGGCTTCCGCCGGCGAGTATTCTCGCTCGTCGAAATAATTGAATGTGCCGGGCGGGACGACATTGAGATCGAGCGTCAGCTCGGAAAGCTCGGCGAACGCTTTCAAGACGTCGGCCCAAGGAGCGTGTCGAAAGTTGAACGACAGCTTTTCGACCTTCACTTTTTTGGCGGCGTCCGCAGGCTTGTCCGGGGAGGCGTTTTCGCCGTCGGCGTTCGACGCCTTCGCTCCATCAGCCAAAGCCACCGCCTTGCCGAACGACACGACCGGTGTCTTCGGAGTCGAGGCATCATCCGCGGCTTGGCTGCCGACGGCGTCGGCGTTGACTTCGGTACGCGGGCGGCGTGCGAATCGCGAACCACCGTCGCTTGAAGCTTCTTCCGTCTTCAGTTCCGCGCCTTGCAAATCGGTCCAAAGTTTCCGCTGCTCTTCCGTCAAAACGGACAGCCGTTGAGCCTCATTTTCCTTTCGCATTTCCTCAAGCTTTGTTCGGAGATCGTCACCGCCACCAAAGCCCGACGTGCCAGCTTTTGCGAAGAATTCGCTACGTTTCTTGTCCAATTCGTCCGACAGCGTCTTGAGTTTTTCTTGTTGCGAGTCGGTCAATTTCAAGTCGCTGATGATCCCGGTGTCCACGAAGGCTGCGATGCCGCGAGTTTGCAACGCGAGTTGCCGATAGCGCGCGTACTGTTCGTCGGACAAGATCTTTTTCAATTCTTCATCAACTTGCTTGCGCTGGTTCTCCATGGCTTTACGAATGTCGGCCGACAGAGCCTCTCGGTCCTCGTCGGTGACGTCACGCAGTTTGCCGAACAGTTCGCGGACCTTCGGGTCAGCCCGCGTTTTGTCGCTCAACTCCTTGATCTTGGTCTGTTGTTCCTCGGTGAGCTTGAGTTCGGCGACGATGTTTTCTCGCGACAGCATTCCTAGTGAAGAACCGCCACCCGGGCCGCCGAAGCCACCCCCGAACCCGCCGCCAAAGTTGCCTCTCCCGCCGCCGCCGCCCCCTCCGCCGGGCCGATTGCCCGGACGTTGACCCTGAGCCATCGAGTCGGCCAGTACACCCAACAACAACAGGTACGCCAAGAAACCCGCATACCGCCGAAGGAAGGAGATCATGGGACACCTCGATCTGGGTCTCTGTTTTCAAGTTTTGGGGTTCATGAATCTAAGGATGCTATCTCGCTGAAGCGCTGAAACTCAAGATGCGGCTGTAAAACGAGGACTTTCTCCCGTGACTCCGCGAAGGTTATGACACGTTTCAGGGCTCACCGAAACTTTGGCGGGATCGGCGTGTTGAATTTGGACAACCGACCGGCATAACCCCATCCAAGCACGACACGTTACGGATCTTCAGAATCCCTTGCCTGACGTTCCGATTCACCAGTGATTAAGCTCTCTCGTCGGCCGCAACACGTTGACCATGAGTGTTTTGGCTGCCCGCTATTATGGAACACCGTCATCGCAACTTTCGGTCGCTCTGGCTTCAAGGATTTGAGGATGAAACGCACTAATCCGTTGATCGCTTTGGTCGTCAGCGCCTGTTTGGCTGGCCTGACCTCTCCCGCGGAGGCCCAGCGTCCCGGTGGCTTCGGAGGAGGTGGCTTCGGCGGAGGCCCTCCGTCGCCAGATCGGATGTTCGAGTATCTGGATCGAAATCAGGACGGCCAACTGGATGCGTCGGAAATCCAGCAAAGTTTCCTGCGGGACCGGATCGGTCAGTCTGGCCTCAACGCGTCTGGTCCCATTACGAAGGCTCAATTTAGTGACTCGATGCAGCGAGTCCGCGAACAGATGGAGCGTGAAGGGGGGGGCTTCCGCTTCGGCGGTCCTCCTCCCTCTTCCGGCAGCCGCGATCCCCGGGATTCTCGGTCAGATTCGGACGAGCGTCGTGAGTCGTTTCGCTTCGGCGATTCGGGGCGTGGCGACGATTTCCGGAGAGACGATTTCCGGAGAGACGAAGGCCGCAGCGACTCCGGCGATCGGCGCGACCGCGGCGATTCCTCCAGCAAGAGTGCCGCGAGCAAGGAAAAGAAACCGAAGCCGCGAGTGACCAAAGAGCTTCCCGACGAATATCGAGACCGCGATCAAAACAGCGACGGACAAATCGGCTTGTACGAATGGGACCGCAAGGCGTTCGCGCAGTTTTATGAACTTGACCGCAACAGCGATGGCTTCCTCACGCCGGCTGAACTCATCGCGTCCGCCAACAAACGCACCGCAAAAGCGTCCGGCACGGCGGCGGCCGGCAAGTCTTCAGGCTCTGCTAGGAACGGTTCGTCTGGACGCCCCAGTGGTTTGAGTGTCAAGCGAGATAACTCGAAGAGTGAAACGACAAAGCCCGGCGAGACCGCTAAGTCCGCTGACAATTCGAAATCAGACACGGATAAAGAGAAAAAGCCGGATGCCACGGAGTCGTCCGCCGCGGTCAGCGCCTTCCAGTTTCTGGATCAGAACCGCGATGGCCAGCTCACGCAGGACGAGTGGGAACGTGCTCGGTCGGCAAAGAAGAAATTCGACGACGCCGGAATCGCGCTGTCATTGCCAATCAATCAAGCCGCGTTTGCCGCACTTTATCGCAAGACCGAATAACTCTGCCGCTGGCCCTCGCGCCGCCATTCGTGAGACATTCTGGCGAGCGGGGCGGCGTCAGCCCCCCGGTACATTAGGCGCAGGACCGGGGGGGAGGCTGACGCCACCCTACTCGCCTGTCTCATTCCTGGCCAAACGAGATATAGACACCTGCGTTCTGACGACGATTTGGGTTTGTCAAACGCCTTGTGTCATCCCGCAATCATCGCCCATTCGCATTTCGTGACCTATTCTTGAGCAGCCGCGCACTACGATCGTCGTTGGATCGTGTGCGGTCGTCATGTCAACTCTCGCTCGGAAAGGTTGCTGATGGGGCTTTTCAAACTTCTTCTGACGGGCGAGGATGACGAGCTAAACATGGAACCGTCGGCTCAGTCCGAGTCCACATTTTCCGACGAATTGGCCTATGGCGACGACTCGACAACCAGCGACGATTGGGCCTCCGGTGACGAATCGGAATCCGAACACAACCCTTTCGCGATGGCCGCCAAATCGGCCTTGAAGCGCGAAGCGGCGGACGCACGTCACCGTGACGAACTGCTCGCCCGAGTCGGGCAGCTGCACTTGACCGTCGAATCACTGCTGCGACTGATGATCGACAAAGGGGTCATCACTGATCTGGATCTGCGCTGCATGCAACAGCGGGTCGATCTGGAGGACGGACTGGCGGATGGCGAATACGGCGGCGACCTTCCGCCGGTCCCGGATTACTGCCCGAAGTGCGAAGCCAAAATCACTCCCGGCAAACGGATGTGCGTGATGTGCGGCCAGCGGTTCGACCCACAGTGAGATTTCCTTGGTCTGCGCAGTCATACAAGCCCGACGCGCAAGCGAGGGATATGCGCGGAAATCCCTCGTTTGCGCTTCGGGCTTGTATTTCAACCAGGACGCAGACTGAAGAACTAGTCAGCCGTGGGACAACAACCGGCCGTGGCTGTCATTGAACTCGCCGATTGCTATCCTGCCACCTTGCACCACGCCACGGCGGACGACACCGCAGCGTTCGTCGTCGGCGAGTGCCGCAGGAGAAAATCATATGTCCACGCTTGCCAGGTGGCGAAGGTCGCTCATCAGTCCGCTTGTTTGGGGTGTTTTGTGGTGTCTGTTCGCTCCGTCCCTGCACGCGGAGGAGGACGATTCCTTCAGCGAACTGGCTCAGGACTACGGCTTCCGCGAGCTCGAACTGTTCAAACTGTCGCCACGCTCGGCGAATTTGGTCGCCGGAGATTTGAATCAAGACGGGCTGACCGACCTCGTCGTGGCCGACAACAGTCACAGTCGGCTCGATCTGCTACTGCAGCGGAAAACGAAACCGGCGAATGATCCCACCGTCAAAGTCGAGATCAATCAGTTTCCGCAACTCTGGAGGTTCGAGCATCGCAAACTTAGCGTCGATCACGAAATCTCCGCGTTGGCCCTGGGAGATTTCAACGCCGACGGCCGTACAGACATCGTGTACTTCGGCACGCCGGACAGGCTGGTGATCCGCTATCAACCGAAGTCCGGCGAATGGTCGGAGAAGACGACGTTTCGTTTGCCCGATGTCCCCGCGCTGTCGTGGTTGGTCTTGGCCGGAGATCTCAACAGCGACAATCGCGACGACATCGCCGTGTTGGGGCTGAACCAAATCTATCTGCTGTACCAACAACCCAACGGCAAGCTAGCCGCACCGGAGAGTCTGTTCAACACATCGGATCGCTGCTCGCTGGGTCAGATCGCCGACCTCGACGGCGATGGCCGTAAAGACTTGTGCTTTCTTTCGCACGACGAACACGAGCAGTCGCTCGCCGCGCGGCTGCAAGGTCCGGACGGCCGTTTGGGTCCGGAGTTGAAGTTCGACTTGATGAAGCCGCGCTCGGTCTCGATCGCGAATATCGACAAGACGCCGCAGGTTGAAGTCCTCTCAGTCGACAGCCAAACCGGCCGCATCAAAGTCTTCCAGATGGAGCGTCCCGCGCCGAAGCCCGGCGAACTGGCGAGCCGTTTGATTCATTACGGTTTTGGCCAGCAAGGCGCGGGCAAGGATCGCGACCTGGCGACCGGCGACCTCGACGGCGACGGCCTGACCGACGTCGTCGTGGCCGATCCCGACGCGGCGCGCATGATCGTCTTCCGTCAGCGCCAAGGCGCCGCGCTGGAACAGGGCGAGACATTTTCGGGACTCGTCGGCGCCGATCAAATCCGCGTGCAAGACCTCGACGGCAACGGCACGGCCGAAGTCATCGTGCTCAGCACGAAAGAGAAAACGATTGGCGTGTCACGCATGCAGGACGGTCGGTTGACGTTTCCTCAA
>CAZPUJ010000318.1:0-14859 GCA_964589725.1 uncultured Planctomycetaceae bacterium | reverse complement strand
TCGTTGTGTTGGGCAATCTGTAGCCGCGGCCCTTGTGGCCGGTTTGATTGGAATTCGTCGGAAAACAAGCAGAAATCTCATCACCCAGGCCACAAGGGCCTGAGCTACAGGTTCCGTAGATTCAAGAATTAGCCAGCCGTGGCGGTGAAGGCTGAGCGAGGTCTGAGGGAACAGTCCCTCGCTTACGCTTCGGGTTAGTGTCAGACTCGGCCGCGTGCGGTATAGACTCAGTGAGCTGCCGATTGGCTGTAGACTCCGGTGTCACTCAAGTCGCAAACCGAACTTTGTTCTCCCACGGGTTTCACTGTCGAGCGCAATTCAATGACATCGCAACCAACACAAACCTTCGACTGGCCCGACTCCACCGTCGCCGCGGACGAACTCCTTCAAGTGGGGTGCGAGGCCGCTCGTGAAGCCGGTGGAATTCTCAAGGACTGGGCGGGACGCTTCACAGTCAGCGAAAAGAGTCCGGCGAACTTGGTGACCGAAGCGGATTTGGCCTCGCAAGACGCGATTCACGCGCGCATTCACAGCCGATTTCCGGATCACAATTTTCTCGGCGAAGAGGGACTCTCGGAGCGGAACAGTGATTCGCCCTGGCGCTGGGTCATCGACCCGCTCGACGGGACGTCCAATTATGTGCATGGATTTCCATACTTTGCCGTGAACATTGCCTTGCAGTTTGGTTTGGAATTGATGGTAGCGGTCACCTACGACCCCAATCGGGACGAGCTGTTCACGGCGATGCGCGGTCGCGGCGCGTGGGTGAACGGTCGGCCGATCCGACCGACGGCCGTGATGAATTTGCGGGACGCAATGGTCGTCGCGAGTTTGCCGGTCGCCTGTCGTCCGGAACATCGGGCGGTGCAACAGTTCTTGAGCGTGATGCCGCACGTACAGACGATTCAGCGGACCGGATCGGCAGCGTTGAACTTGGCGTATGTCGCGTCCGGCCGCATCGATGCGTTCTGGTCAAGCAGTTTGAAACCCTGGGACATGGCCGCCGGGATTCTGCTGGTCCAGGAGGCCGGTGGCCGGGTCAGTCGCATGCAGGGGCAACCAGTCGACATCGAGATCCCAGATTTGCTCAGCAGCAACGGCTCTGCGATTCACATCGGCCTGCAACAGTTGTTCTGATCGCACGGATGGCGCGGGGGGCGAAAACCGCATCGTCTCCGGAACCCGCTGTTGATGGTTCCGGCTGGGAAGTATATTGCGTGCGACGCGAAGATTTCTCCCTCTCCCCCGATGCGGGGGAGAGGGAAATGGGTTGCGGGCGAAGCCCGCGCCACGTCATTGTTGGCCGGCCGCTGGTTGGTGGCTGGTGATGTGCTGGCAAAATGCGTGAGTCATCATCATGCCCCGCGAACGCGAGCGGAAAGAGCCCTGTCTTCGAACACCGAGCCGAGTTGGTCCTCGACCGATCTCGTGGCTTTGGGTGTTCGTGCTGACGTGCGCCTGCTTGGCCTGGGACGCTCTCCGACCAACCTTGCTTGAAGCTCAAACGACGAATGATCCAAAATCGGCGATGTCCGAAAAGTCGGCCGAACCGACCGCGCCCAAATCGACGCCCTCAGCGCCCTCGACTTCGGGCCATTTACCGAATGCCACATATCAAACAGGCCAGCCTCGCGGCTTGCATCCAAGCAATGATGATGTGATCGAATTGATCGGTCCTGATGGGCAAATGAAATTGATTCCGCGGACGTGGACGTGGAACAAGTTCGAAAAATGGCTTAACTCACTCGAGGCCAACAGTGCCCCGACCGCTCCGGCGTTCAGTGTCAGCAGTGTGTCGTTCCAGGGAATGGTCGAGGCCAACGGAGATTCAGCAACACTCGACGCGGTCCTGAAGATTTTTGTCAATCAAGATGACGCGGATGTGCTGGTTCCATTAAAGCTCAACGAGGCGACCTTGTTGAAGGTCGAGCACCAAGGAACGGGCGAAGCTCAATTCGATAAGTTCGATCGAGAGAGCGCGGGATATAGCTGTTGGCTACGCGGCAAGGGGCAACATGAACTGCGTTTGACGCTCGATGTGCCGATCCGTCAGCAATCCGCCGTGCGTCGCCTGTTACTGACGCTGCCGGTCAGCCCAGTGAACGCCATCAAGTTGGTCGTGCCGCTGGCGAAGGTGTCGGTCAAAGGTCCGGAGCGTGGGGCGGTGACGAGCCGTTTGCTTGACAATGGCCGTTCTGAAATTCAGGCATCTTGGCTGGGCAGCTTGCTCGACCTGAGTTGGCAATCGGTGTCCGAATTGTCCGAGGCGAAGGCGGAACTGCAGTCAAGAACTTTGATTTCGGCCGAGTTGCGTGCGGACTTGTTCGTGTTGGACGTGACTCAGACAATCGCCGCGATCCAAGGCAGTTTTGACAAAGTCACCGTGAGACTTCCTCCCGACTTCGAAGTGTTGGATGTATCGGGACGTGAGGTGAAGGAATGGAGCGCGTTATCGGGTTCGCCATCGCGAGCGATTGTGAGTTTGAAAGCTCCGACGTCGGGCCCTATCGAATTGAAATGGATTCTGACTGCGAAGATCGCCGACGACGCGACCAGTTTGCCGGCGGTCGAAGGGTTTGAGATCGAGGACGCTCGGCGTCAAATCGGCTTTGTCGTTGTGATGGCATGGGACGGTGTCAATCTTCGCAAGCGCGAAGGCGAGGATCGGTTCCTGCATCCCGCGAGTTTGGCCGAATTGCGGGACATCTCCGGGACTTTGCCCACTGCGATGGGGAACGGTGCCGCGAACGTCTATCGTTTCTTGAAGCAGCCGTTTCGGCTCGTGCTGGATGTGCAAAAGGTCGAGCCGTTTTTCTCGGCTGAGCCTCGGCATTTGGTACGACTGAATCCCGGAGCGATGGAACTCGAAACAACTCTGCGGTTGCGTGTTTACCGGGGATCACTGCCTGAGTTGAGGTTGCCGTGGAAGACATTCAAGGCTGAAGGTTGGGAGCTTGCCCCTTCCGAGACGCCAGAATCAGTGGAGCAAGTGACGATCGAAGACTCGGCCGGCGGGAGCGAACTCCATGTTCGATTGGTCGATCGCAAGACGCGTGCGGACGGAGCGTTCGAGATTAAGTTGCAGGCGCGTCGCCCGATTCCGACCGACGGGACTCCGTTCGACCTGTCGCTGCCGTTTCCCGCGTCCGGGAGTCAGAAAGCCGCGACGATCACGGTCGCTCCGCGCGGGAATCTGGAAGTCGAATGGCGGCCACTCGACGTATCCAAGGCGCGGCCAGTGACGCCGGATGACGCGATCGTGAAAGTGGCCGAGGCACCTCGCAACGTCACGGCCTGGCGATGGGAGTCTGACACGCCGGCGTTTTCGGCGAACGTGAAAGTGCAACAGCAATCCATCCGAACAGAGTCACTCAGTGAGTTGTCGTTCGCCGACCGCAGCATCTCGATAAGCCAGCGGATTTCCTATGAGATCGGGTTTGAGAAATTAACCCAGGTTCGACTGATGGTTCCGCGAGCGATTGCCGATCGCGTGCGGTTCCAAATTCGGAATGAATCCGCTCAGATCAAATCTTTAACGCCCGTGTTCACCGGACTGGAAGTCGATCAACAACGTCAGTGCCGATTGCACCTGGAGCAACCGCAGCTTGGCCGACTCGAGATTCTCGCCGAATTTGAGATCAGCCACGCCGTTAGTACGAATGCCGACAAGCCGATGTCGGTCACCATCCCCGTGGTTCTGTCGTCCGATGCCGAGTATTCGGCCACGCGAGTGCAGTGGAAGACCGGTGAAAAGCTCGCCGCGGCTCTGGACGACGCCAATTGGCAGCCGGAGTTACCGTCGGACAAGACGTCGTTGTGGAAAGCGGCCGGCGCGAAGAATGCCATCGCGTTGAAAGTCAGTGCGGCGGCCGACACCGCCTTGCAGGATTTCACGGTTCACAGGGCGATCATCCGGACATTGCTCAGCGAAGGACAGTCGCACTCACAGGCGCTGTTCGAACTGGACCGGGACGTGCGCGAACTCACTTTGTTTTTGCCGGAAGAAATCTCGCCGCAACAATTTGGTGTGTGGTGGAATCAAGCGCCTGTGGATTATGTTGTACGCAGCAGTCCAACGGGCGAGGTCGAGCTCCATCTAGAGCTACCGAGCTCTACTGACTCACAGCCGTCGCAGCCAGTGGCAGATTCTGGTCAGCCTGTCAAATCGCAATTGTGGTTGGACTATTTCTCTCGAGTCCCGACACACTTTCATTGGTACAACAAACATCGGTTGGTCGTGCCCAGCTTTGCCCCAACAGTGTGGGTGGCTCAGACGATTTGGGAGGTGGGGCTGCCACAGGATCAGCATCTCTTTACGACGCCTCAGAACTTCGCCGCCCAGTTTCACTGGCAGCGATCGGTGTTGCTGTGGAGTCGCAATCCGAACTTTGGTTACGACCACGTTGGCCGAGTCCTGAGTAATGCCGCGCCATTGAATGACGAACTGAGCGTGTGGGATTCTCTGGTGAGCAATCAAGCGTCGAGTAACGTGTATCCGTTGAGCTGCTTTGGTCCCGCTCCGGCGTTGGTGTTTTGGTCGATGAGTCGTTCGGTGGTCGTCGGTTATGGAGCTGGGTTGGCGCTGTTGTTGGGATTCGTGCTGATCCGCATTCCCGCGACTCGGCACGTGCTGACGTTCCTGGTCGTCGGATTCGCGATGGCCCTGACCGCGTTGTGGCTCTCCGAACCAGTCAAAGTCTTGTTGCAGCCGGCGATTTTGGGAGGCGGCATGGCCGTGATCGCCACGCTCATTGACCGAGTCGGTCACCGTGATCGCCAGATGCCGTTGGTAACGTTGTCGTCACCCAGCGACTTCTACGCTGCGTCATCTTCGTTCGCTCAAGCGGCGGGGATGGCTGCCGGCGCGGACACTCCGACCGTGGCGCCACACGTTCCTTTGCCGAGCGAACCGCTCTCGCCATCGGATCGGGAGGGTTGAGAATGACGAGGCAGAATTGCAAATTGCAACAATCAGACTGCAAATTGCAAATTGCGGTATCGACGCGAACAACGGCTCGCTCCCACCTCAATTTGCAATCGGCAATTTGCAATTGGCAATTTGTACTCTTCTTTGCCGCCGTGTGGCAGGCTGACCTCGCATTCTTCACCGAGCTTTCTTTGTCCGCTGAGGCTCGGCCGAAAGTGCGACACGTTTTTGTCCCGAGTGCGCAGCTGAAGGATTGGCCGAAACCGAAGGAAGAATTGGAACAGGTGCCGTTCGAGGAGTACGAACTGCTGCTTGAAGCGAATCGTAAGAAGCCTGCGAAGCGGCATGTTGCACACATCGCCTGGCAGTCGTTGTCTTCAACATTTGATGCGACGAGAGGCGTGTTGACCGACGGACGTTGGACGGCCGAAATCCATGGTAACGCGGCTCGACGGGAATTGATGTCTCTCGATTCGCTCGATGTCGCTCTTTCGGAGTTGCGTTGGTCGGATGGCGATGCCGTTTGGGGCACGGCTCCTTCGGGTGAATCGCTGTTGTTGGTCGACTCCGCGGAGCGACGGCTGGAAGGAAAATTCTCGCGGCAAGGCCGTCGGTTGCAACGCACGTGGCAATTCGACGTGCCGTTGGCCTCGGCAACCGTGTCCGAACTCAAACTGCGCGTGCCGGCGAAGTATGTGGTGAAATGCGAGGCTGGGAAAGTGCGTGGGCCGCTTTCAACGGACGATGGGGGCTGGCACCTGTGGCAAATTGATCTTGGCAGTCTGTCGCGCTGTGAAGTGCTTGTCATGGAATCGACCACGAGTGCTCCGACGGAGTCGGTTGTCATCTACGAGCAGACGTCGTCGTATGTGCTTCGCGAGGCGGAAGTCGAACTGCAATGCGAGATCACAGCCGAGGTGTTTCACACGCCGAAAGCCACTTTGACGTTCACTGTCCCCGACGATTTGTCGATCTACTCGGTCGGTTTCGCGGCAGACTTACGGCTGCCGTGGCGCGATTTGCCGCGCGTACCGGGGCAGGCACGACAAATCGAGGTCAATTTACCGGAACCACAGCTGGGTCGCCTCCGTACGCTGCAGGTGCTGGCCGGTTCCGTGGCCAAGTGGGAGCCGTCGCTCTCACTGCCACGATTGATGTTGTCGGAGGGCTGGTTCGTCGGCGGACGTTGGAACGTTGCTGTCGACACACCGCTGGTCTGGCGAGCGATGCGTCCTGTGGGATTGCGGCTCACCGAAGTCGATGCGAACTCGCCGAATGTGCGACGGCTCTCGTTCTTGCAATACCTGGCCGACCCGTCGTTGGCGATGGACGTGTCGTATCCGGAGCCGCAGGTATCGGCTCGCTGTTTGCAAGTGCTGCATGCTCAAGACAACGAATGGCGGATGTTCGGCGAGTGGCACTGGCAATCGAATTCCGGCGTAACCTTCGCGACGCGCTATCGAGTCCCGCCAGGCTGGGAGATTCTCGACGTGCAGTCGCTCGCCGAGACGACGCCCGGCGAGATTCGGAATTGGGATGTGGTCACGGAACCGTCGGGGGAGCGAGCGTTGATTTGCGAGTTTTCGCGACCGTTGGAAGGACGCTCGACGCAGCGTCTGCGGATCGAGGCACGTCGGCCCCGTTCGCTTACGGCGGAGCGTGAGTCCTTTGAAGGACTCATGCCATTGGACTGTCGTCACGTGGATCAGTTGTTGGCCGTCACGATCCCCGCCGGCTGGCGATGGGACTCGCCGGACGAGGCGGTGCCAGCACCGACGGGCCTAAGTCCGCTGGCCGAAGCGTGGCAGGGATTCGATTTGTGGAAGTCCGAATCGGCGCAGTGGTCGGCCGCGACATTGTTGTGTCGCACCACACAGGTTAACACGCCGCTGCGACCTACGGCGGCATTCACGCGTGAGGTGGGCGTGCCGGCGGCGACAACTTCTGGCAAAGTAGGCGACAAGCCGCCGCCCGCTTCAGGCCGCGTCACGGTGAGTCCCGTCGTCACCGAACAGCTTGTGTGGACGTCGGCGGAGCTGCGATCACTGATCTTTCCGGGAGGCGATGGGCACGATGTGCATTGGCTCACGTTACAGGCGGCGCAGGTCACTCGCGTCGGGCGTTTGGAGTTCACGTTGTCGGAACCGGCGGAATTGGTTTCTGTTCGCATGAACGCGGTGCGCGCGGAAGTCGAACGCGATGGCTCGCGGTTCCGCTTGCCGTCGATCCCGCAAGGGGGCCTGCAGGCGCTGGAGATTCAGTATCGAGTCCCGTCGAATACCAATTTTCTGTGGAACCGACAGTCCGTTCCGGTGCCGCGTGTGGAAGCTCCGGTGTTGGGATTTCGTTGGCAGTTCGCGTTGCCTCCGAACGCACGTCTGGTGGAAGAGCCCAGTCACCTGCGGTTGTTGCAATCGCTGGACCCGACATCCTGGTTGCGGCGCTTGTTTGGTCCCTTGGGACGTGACAGCCTGTTCGAGTGGTTCAACCCGATGTCGCGTCAATCGTGGGAGAAATTGTGGCTCACCGACGAGCACCCGCGCCAGGAAGAACTGTCGGCGTCGCGATTCGCGCCGCTCGGTTGGCAAATTCGTGTGGCGGTCTCTCCGACGCTGCCGGCCGAGGTGCCGTGGATCACCTGGAATGCCGATCAAGTGCGAATTTTGGCGTGGATCGGTCTGCTGCTCAGCCTGTCGATCGGTTGCCAACTGCGGCGGCTTCGCATACAGGCGCGAGTCCATATCGCGGCGATGTGGTTGGGGCTATGTACGGTGGGAGTCGTTTTGTCGGCGCCGGTGTATGCCGAAGTGCTGGGCGGCTGCTTGATGGGGACATTGATCGCCGTGCTGATTCCGCGGCGATTGCTCATGAGTTACTCGGCCGCGCGTGACGCGCGGGCTCGCGGCGCCTTCGAGACGACTGTGGCGATTCAGCGAGTCAGCGGCGTATTTCTGCTGTCGGCTGGCTTGGTTTGTTCCACGTTCGCGGCGGAGGAGCCAAAAGCCGAAATCCGAAATCCGAAATCCGAAATCCCGACGTTCGATGTGTTGATTCCGGTCGACTCACCGACAGACGCGCTCGCGGAACTGGTCCAGCCTTCCCTGAAATTGCCATGGGCATTTGTGCCGAAGGCTTTGATGGACCTCTGGCGCGAACAGCGGCTGCGCGACAACGATCCAGAAGTGCTGATCGCGTCAGCTCGGTACGTGGTGCAGCTCGATGACCAGCGGCCCACGGTACAGGCGGAGTTTTTCGTGCATCGGCTAGTTTCGGAAAGGCCGGTGCAGATCCACTTCCCATTCGCGAGCGTTCCGTTGGCCGGAGCGAATTCCTGCTTGGTCGACGGGCTGGATCATCGAATCGATATCAACGCGAAGCGTGACGCCCTCTTGCTCGACTTGCCCGCTCGAGAACAGCCACGAACGGATGATGGGCGATCCAAAGTGATCACACATCGCGTCACCTTCGAGCTGCTGCCACCCATGCAGTCAATAGACAATCTCTCCCGATTGAAGCTCACCGTTCCGCCCGTGTTGGCGAGCCAGTTGATCGTCAAGTCGCAGCAAGGGAGAGACGTCGGCACGTCGACTCGAAGAGGTGAAGCGACCACTGACGCCGCGGTCGGAACCTGGACTGCTCAGCTTGGCAAAGTCAGTCACTGGTCGATGGATTGGAGCCGCTCAGGGACATCTCGACCGCGCACGATCGGCGACGTGAATGCCGACGTGTTTTGTCTCGCTGAGTTCACTCCGACGGCAGTGCGGCAACGCTACCGCGTGCGTTACGCCGTTTCGTCGGGACAGGTGAACGAAGTGACGTGGGTCTTGCCGCGCGGTGTGATCATTCGCGACGGTGACGTTCTGGCCGACGACCTCTTGCAGTGGTCGCTCGAATCGTTCGGCGACGGTCGGCAGCGCTGCGTCATCGAATTCTTGAAGCCGCAAACCGGCGAATTCACGGTCGATGTCGCCGGTCATCAGCCGCCGCTAGGCACTTCCGAACATCCGCGTTGGGAGCCGTGGAACATTGATCCTTCGACCACCGAGGCCGATACGTCGACAGACGGTCGACGAGTCAAACTGCAGAAGTTTGCTCTGGGACTGACCACTCTGCCGGGTTTCAAAATCGTTCCGGATCCGGTCACTTCGGAGCACACGCTGCTGCTCGCAAAAAGCGACTTCCTGAAAGGCTGGGCCAACGTCACCTTGCCCCGATCGCCGCAAGTCACCTTGCAGTTGCACTCGCCCACGGGCCTGATGTTCGACATCACACCCCTGTTGCCGCAGCGAAAAGTCCGTCAGGAATTATTGCTCAAGCTGGGCCGCCGTTCGCTCGATTGGGAACTGCACGCGGAAGTCACGACCAAGTCCGAAGCCGTGAGCAGCGGCGCGCCGGCGTTTCAGCATGACCTGACGCTGTCTCCGCAATTTCGTGTGGATGAGGTTTCCGTGACTGAGGACGAAGCCGAACGATTGGTGAGCTGGACGAACAACGATCAGCATTTGACGCTGTTCCTGCGCGGCGAGACGAGCGGGATTCAAAACGTCTTTCTGCAGGGTCGCGACACCGTGCCAGTCGACGGACGCCTGACCATTCCGACACGCTGGTTTAACGATTCCGAGATCGCCGACTTCTCTGTCCGCGTGAGGCACGATCCCAGTTGGCAGGTCCAAGTGCTCGACGAACGCGAGCAACCGCTCATGCCGGTCGAGACCGGTGGTGCGGTCGTCGATCGTCCGGAGTTGTTTCTCGGAAAGTTTCGCGTTGAAGCTGGCAGCCCGACAATCATTGTCCAGCTGACGCCGCACGTGCCCGCCGGCTCCGCCCAGGCGTGGACGATCATCGCGCCCGCGCCGAACAACGCTTGGTTGTGGCGGCACGTCGAATGGTTTCCCGACGACGACATGATCACCGCACGCCTTTTTTGGCCGAACTCGTGGGCCGCGAACGGTTCCGTCAAACTCTCTCCGGCGCTCAAAGAACTGTCGCGCCGGCCGGTGCCGAACGGATTCGAACTCACGGTTCAGTCGTTGGACGAAGTGGATGCGCCGCGAGAAGTCCTGTTCGAGACACAACCGTTGGTTAGCGATGTCCCCTCGTGGCGAATCGCTCCACCCCAGGCATTGGAGGTGCGCGAACGGCAACACGGTTGGCTGATCGCCGAAGAGATGGCTTCGTGGCTTTCGCCGCAGAGCGAAATTCGACCGCGGCAAGATGCGTCGGCACTGTCCGAATCGGTGCGTCGACACCTGCCGACGACGACAGCGGCGTGGTCGCAGGTTCTAGTAGCGATGCCCGCATTGGAATTGATCAAACCGGAACGAATCGCAACACCTCCCGCACCGAAAACCATGTGGATGGACACGACCGTTTGGGTGGCCGATGGAGTGATTTCGCGAGGCCGCACGTGGCTGTTGTTGCAGCCGAACGGCTTGAAGGAGCTGACACTACGGCCTATCGAGGGCGTGCATTGGCTGGCGGCGTTTGTCGGCGACACGCCGCGCGAAGTGCCGGCCAACGCGGGCACCTTGCTGACGGTATCGGGGCTGCCGAACGAGCCTTTGGTTTGGCTATCTATTTTTTGGTCGGCGGACGCCGCACCGCGCGATCGCATCATAGCGCGCCACGATGCTCAGTTGCCTGTCCCAACCGACGCGGCCTTGAAGCCCGCTCGACACGACCTCACCCTGATCTCATCGGGTCACAGCGACCTCTCGTCAACTCGCGGGGCGCGTCGTGTTGAAGATTGGGACGGCCGCCTATCACGCGCGATGAGTTTGCTTCGCGTCCTGCATGCTCATCCGGCGGTCGGCGACGGTTCATTCAAGCGAATTTGGCAGCGCGCGCAAGAGGACTTTGACGATGCTCAACACCTGATTGAAAAACTGCCCACCGAGGTTGGCTCCGGCGCGATGGCGCGCCTGCGCCTGCAAGCCGTTAAAGCGGAGATGGCGGACCTCGAATCACTTCGCTCGCGCGTCCATTTGGCTCCGTCTCCAACCTCCGATGCGTTCGCGACCAGTCGCTGGGTCAGTGACACTTGGTCGCAGGTGCCGAGTTCCTGGTCGGCGATTGCCGACCCCGACCAGAACGCGCAACTGTCGATCGTCGTCGTCAACCGCCGCTGGCTGACGTGGTTCATCGCAGCGTTGTCTATCGTCGCCGTGATCCCGCTGTTCCGAGCGTGGCTGCGCTGGGAAACCGGCGAATGGCTGGCCGCACGTCCGCTTCTAGCTTGGGCCTCGCTGGGAATCATCTGGTGGAGCTGTCTCGCTCCCAGCGTGATCGGCTTCGGCATGGTCGTCCTTGCCACAGTCACCGCTGTTCGCCACCGCTGGCACCAAACCCCAGTTGCCGTGTCCCTGCGTGACTCAAATCCGCACGTCATCCCCTAGGTTCGCTTACTTCAGCCACAACTGCCAAACGGTTGTGCCGGTCCCGACCAGCAGGCAGTAATACGCGAACCAATGCAGTTTGCCTCTCGAAACCATCTGAATGAGTACTCGTAGCGAGACCACACCGACCACGAACGACACGAACGCTCCGAAGGCCAACAGCGGAAGTGAATTGCCGGTTGTGGTGCCGCGCAACATCTTGATCCCTTCGAGCAAGACCGCTCCGCCAATGACGGGCACTGCCAGCAAGAAGGAGAACGTCGTGGCGGCGTGTTGAGTCAATCCGGTGATCAACCCACCGGCGATCGTGGTGCCCGATCGTGAGATTCCGGGAAAGATGGCGATGACCTGAAAGCAACCAATGGTGATCGCGTGCTTGAGCGGCAGCCGATCCAAGTCAATCACGTTGATCGCCAGCCGATGCCCCAACAGCAAGAACGCCGCTGTGACGAACAAACCCAGTCCGGCGACCAGCGGCGACGAAAATGTCTCCTCAAAAAAATTGTGAAACGCCAGACCGATCACGCCTGCAGGGATCGTCCCCAAGATCACTGCGGTGAACAACCGGGGTTTCTTGAGCAGCCCCCACAGTGCACGCCAATAAACCACGACAATCGACACCAGCGTTCCCAGATGCAATCCGATCATCATCTGAAAGCTGGCTTCCTTGGCGGCTTGCGTTCCAAACGCTTTTTCCAGCAACGTCCCCACGATGACCAAATGACCGTCCGAACTGATCGGCAAGAATTCCGTGATGCCTTGCACCACGGCCAAAATCAACGTCTGCCAAATCTGCGCTCCGTCCATAACTTCCTCGCCTGTGTTCGGACTCGAACTTCCGTGACACTGAATCTTCGCGATGCTGAAAAGCGGTCTGTCAACCGAGCGGGACGGTATCAGTCTTGCCACGACCGGTCGAGGCGAACTGTGAATGCCGGACGTCGACAGCGGATCGAATCCGCTTTGAGGTTCCATCGGTTTCGTCCGAGGGAATTAGCCGGGACGTGAGAGTTCCGAAGCTCGCTCACAGCCGGTCCAATGAGTCGACCCAGCGAGCCATGGCATCAACACCGCCCGCATTCGGGTAGCGATTCTCAAGATCCGGCAGACTCGTAAAAGTCGCTGGATATTTGAGAGCTTTCAAGCTGGCGACATTCCGGTCTATGAACGGATGCGCACGGTCCTTCGCGCCACAGACGAGATGGAATTGCAGTCGATATTCCGGCAAGTTTTCGGGGGGACGTTCCATGATTGGCGCGGCGGCGAGCACGAGTCCTCGAAACAGGTCGCGATGCTTGAATGCCAGATGCGTGGCGAACGGGCCGCTGTTGGAAAAGCCGTGCAGCACGACTCGGCCGGCGTCGATCGAGTACTTCTTCTGAAACGTGACGACGGTTTCTTGCACGAACTCCGCCTCATTCGCTTGCCATCCGGCAGCGACACTCGCGGCCTTCGGGCCGAGCAAGATGATGCCGCGGCGCTCGCAATCCATTTTCCACAAGTCGTACACGGTGGCTTCCAGTGTGTCGGTCGGTGGATGCAGCCACACGACCAGACTATACGCAAACGCCGCGTTGTAGCTCTCAGGCACGAACGCCCAGTATGAATTCTTGCTGTCCGCCATCTGTTCGGTGAACCGGCCAGTGCGCGGGCGGTCCTTGTCGTCGGTTGCCGCTTTGTCACCGGCTCTCTTCTCCTGCTTGTCGTCATCAGGCCTCTTGTCGCTGGGTTTGTCTTCCTCCGGAACGACTTCGATCACGGAACTGGTGAGGTCATTGGGAATTTGATCCGGATACGGCGCCAGTGTCGTTTCGAGCGCGACCTCCTGGCCGTCGTCGCGCCGGATCACGACCTTTGCCTTCTCGGTCGGACGAACACGGCTGACGAGATCGGTCAGTTGTACGGCGGATGTGATGGGCTGATCGCGAAACTTGACGATGCGGTCGCGTGTCTTGAGTCCGCTCTTCGCGGCCGGACTGTCCGCATAGACCCAGCGCACGCCGACACCCTCGCCGTTCGGTTGACCGATCTTCTCGCGAGTCGGCAGCAGACCGAGAAACCCCGCCTCGAACGGCGGCAGTTCGCCGACGAGCGTCAATTCGGCTTGCAGAGTCTGCTCGCCGCGACGCACGCTGATCGGCAGCTTGTCTCCTTCCAGCTTGCTGCCCAACACATGCCGCACTTGAGCCGGTCTCATGACCTTGTGGCCATCGACTTCGACGATCAGGTCGCCGTCCTTGAATCCCGCTCGGTACATCGGCGAGTCGTAGCGCACTCGATCGACCTTCGTTTCGCCGCCGAAAAGGTCGGTCGACGCGAATGTGAACCCCGCCAGCCCCGGCCGCAGGTCTTTGCCTTCCTTCAGCCGGTCCAGCGTGGCCAGCACATCTTCCAGCGGAATCGCGAAGCCAATCCCCGAGTCATACCACTCGACCCCCGCGACCGGCGAATTGTCTTGCGGCGAGAGCGGCACCAGCACTCCCAGCACTCGACCGTCCACGTCGGCCAACGCGCCGCCGTAATTGACGGGCGAGACTTTCGCGTCGGTCTGAATCGCCTTGCCCCAAATGCGGTTGATCGCGCTGACGATGCCGACCGACACGTTGGGGGTCGTCGCATCCAACGCTCGGCCGACCGCGATTGACCATTGCCCCACGCGAAACGAATTCTTCGGCGCCGCTTTGGCCGGCACCAAGCCGGTCGCTTCGATTTTCAACAGCGTCAACATCCGCGCTACATCGTTCGCCACCAATTTCGCTGGCAATCGACGTCCATCGGTCAGCGACACCAAGATCGACGTCGGCTTGGAAACGAAGTTGAACGAACTCGATATGACGTACCCATCGGCCGAGACCACCAATCCCGTGGTCGGTCCACTGCCGACCGAGAAATCCTGAACTTGATCCAATCCTCCAACGGTCTCAATTCGCACCAACGACGGTGCGACCTGAGTCACCGCCTGCTGGAAGGCCTTTTCCTCGAGTTCTTCCAACTCACGCGAATCCATCTGCCAAGCCAGCACTTTGCCGACAGTCAGGCAAACCAACGCAGCCATCAATCCGACGAAAGAGACCAATCCACGGATTGTCGGTCCCAGCTCTGTTGGGGTTCGAAGGCACTGCATCATCGTCACTCTTTCTTCCGCGGCACGGGCATCTCGATGTTCACCAACTCATTCCCGCGACGCACGACAAGCCGCAATCGATCTCCCGACTCCAGCCTGCCAAACACGTCCTGCAACGCGCGGCAGGACTGAATCAGTTCGTCGTTGACGAACAAAACCAAGTCATCCGGTTTCAAGCCGGCTATCTCGGAGGCGCTGCCGGACTGGACGGCGTCGATGAAGGCGGGCGTGCGGTCGACGACATCGGGCACCAGCAGAAAGCCGAAATCGAGCGGCTTGTAGCGACGCAGTTTCACGGCCGGTTCCTCGGTGCGCGGATCCTTCTTGGGTTCAAATTTGCCGCTGATAATCTGCCGAATGGATTCGCGCAGCTCGGTCATCGGGATCGCGTAGTTCACCCACGTGTTGGACTT
>CAZPUJ010000317.1:0-6420 GCA_964589725.1 uncultured Planctomycetaceae bacterium | reverse complement strand
TGACGTTCAAATTCCAAGGCCGGCATTACCGCCTGACGGACATCAGCGGCGAAGTGGTGCGGGAAGTGTTGGTGTAGGTGTTGCGTCCGTAGCCACGGCCCTTGTGGCCGTAATGATCTATTGTCAATTGAGCTTGTCCGCCATCGCGGCCACGATAGCGAGGCCACAAGGGCCTGGGCTACAGGCCGGTGGCCAACGGAGCACAAGATGCCCATCAAGCGTTACCGAGTGGCTGTCATCGGTTCGACAGGCCGAGGCGACTATGGCCACGGACTGGACGGCGCCTTTCGAGGACTCGACCGAGCCGAAGTCGTCGCGGTCGCGGATGACAATGCGGCAGGTTTGAGGAAGTCCGGCGAACGAGTCGGTGTCTCGGCGTTGTTCGGTGACTACCGCGAGATGCTTGACCAAGTGAAGCCAGACATTGTCTGCGTCGGGCCGATGTGGCTGACCGATCGCGCGGCGATGTTGCAAGCGGTCGCGAAACGTGGTTGCCATATTTACTGCGAAAAGCCGCTGGCGCCTGACCTGGAATCGGCGGATGCGATCAAAGCGGTCTGCGAATCCAACGGAGTCAAACTCGCGATGGCTCATCAGTGGCGTGCCATGCCGCCGGTAAAGAAGGCTCTCGCCGAGATTCGCTCCGGAGAGTTTGGCCGAGTGCTCCGCATGCGCGCACGACCGAAGGACGACGCTCGCGGCGGTGGCGAGGAACTATTGATTCACGGCACGCATTGGTTCGATTTGATGCTCGCCATCGCCGGGTCGCCGCGCTGGGTCAGCGGCCACATTCGCGTCGGCAACCGCGAGGCGAGGTTGGCCGACAAGCGAGAAGGCTCGATGCCGGTCGGGCCGGTGTGTGGCGATTCCATCTTGGCGCTGTTCGGCTTTGAAGGCGGAGTGCTCGGGACGTTCGATTCCACAGCCGGCACGGCAACGTCGTCACTTCGAGCGACCGACCGCGCGGAACCGCCACCGATTTGGGACAGCGTCTATGGCCTGACCGTCGAGTGCGAAAGAGCCACGCTGCAATGGCGGCAACCGGGTGACGTCTATGTCTATCCGGCGCCGGGCGTGCTGCCGGACTTTGAACAGCTCAAATGGGACAAGCTGTGGATCGAAGACTGGCACTTCACGCCGGAACACAAGCCGCGACCGATTCGCCAAGAGTGGTTGTCGCTCGGCAACCGCGCGTTGGCGCTGGACCTGATCGACGCGATCGAGCAACGCCGCGAATCGCTCTCTCCGTTAAAGCACGCCATGTGGATCACCGAGATGGTGCAAGGCACGTACGCCTCGCACTTCGCGGACGGCCGACGCTTGCCGATTCCGCTCAGCAACCGCCAACATCCACTGCTGGCGACCCGCCCGATTGAAAGCTGAGACTCTCAATGCCCAAAACGATCCTCGGAATCGGAGCCCACTACGACGACTGCGTGTTCGGCATCTCAGGCACGTTGCTCAAGGCCGTTCGCAAGAATCATCGCGTCGTGATTCTGAGCTTGATCGGCGATTACTCGAACTGGAAGCCAGCAGTCGGGCGCGAGAATGAGATCGTTGAAGGAACGGTCCGCCTCGCAAAGGACCACGGCGTCGAGATGCGGATGCTGGACTTCACAGGGATGCGGTTCGACGTCAACCTCGCGACGAAGGTCGCCGTGACCGAAGCCATCGTCGAGATTCAACCGGATGTCGCCTTTATGCTGTGGCCGCACGATCAACACCCGGATCACGAGGTCGCGTCGGCGCTCAGCAAAGTCGCATTGGGACATGGCGACCGATTGCTCGATCCGAACGACGCGAAGAGATTTCGCGGACCCAGCCGTACCTTTCAATTCGACAACGGGCCGCGGCACACGATCGGCTTCGAGCCGAACACGTTCGTCGACGTCACCGACGAATGGCCCGATGCAATTGCCTGGCTCGGTAAGCTGATGGCCCTCGTCCGCAACGAGCTTTTTGACGCCAGCCAGCCGGACGGCGCGATGCGAACGAAGGAATCCATCTCCGCCTATCGCGGTCAAACCTGCGGCGTCCGCTACGCCGAGGCATTTCGCTCGATGAACGCGTATCCGTCGGACATTTTGTGAAACTTGAAATCTCCAGCGCGAGGACAGGGGCATGTGTCGGATTTGGTCGCTCGTTATGGCGATTGGACTTCTGGCGATGGTTCGCCAAGCGAGGGCCGATGTCGGGGCGGAGGCTCAATGGCTGTGGAGTTCCAAATTTCCGCGAGCCAATGAAACCGTGCGGCTGCGATGCGACGGAGTGCTCCGCCAACCGGCTGAGCGATTGGAGATTCGTGGCTTGGCCGATGATCGAGCGACTGTGGTGATTGACGGTGACGTCGTGGCCCAGATCGCCGGGACCAAGCGACTCACCGTTGTTGACATGCGACGAAAGTGGGCAGCCGGAAATTTCCACATCGAGGTCACCGCCAACAACGTCGCGGGCGCGGCGGGAGTTTGGTTGCAGCTCGATTTCATCGACGCGAATGGCCATCGGCAGCGGCTGGTCACCGACAGCGGCTGGCAAGCGGCGACTCACTTGGAAGAGATCTTCTGGTCGTCGTGGGAACCGGCGACAAGCTTCGGCCTGCTGGGAGTTGCTCCGTGGTGGCGGCCCGCCGAGCAGCTTGACGACTACGATCAATGGAAGCGGGCGATCGGAACCGGACAGGCGAACGAGGCGGCTCGGATCAATGTCGTTCCGGGATTTCAAGCCGAGTTGCTGCGCAGCTCGCAACCAGGCGAAGGTTCTTGGATCAGCTTGACCTTCGACGCGAAAGGCCGCTTGATTATCGGGCGCGAAGGAGCGGGCATCTTGCGAATGTCGTTTCCCGATTCTCTTGCTCGGTCCCCTCTTCTTCCCGGGGAGCGGGTTAAGGAGAAGGGTCGTCAGAGTCGGCCGGCAGAGGAATCTTCGGATGGTGCCGATATCCAAGTCGAACTCATCAACGATCAGCTTCAAGAATGCCGCGGACTATTGTGGGCCTTCGACAGTTTGTACGCCAACGCCAACAACTCGAAGGGACTGTACCGGCTGCGAGACACCGACGGCGACGACAAGTTTGATGACGTGAAGTTACTGAAGGCCACCGGCGGTGGAGTCGGTCATGGGCGGAATGCCCTCGCGCTCGGACCGGACAACCTGATTTATGTGATCCACGGCAATAACGTCTTGCTGCCAGAGGGCTATGACGCCGCGACGGAGCGATCGCCGTTACAGTTCATCGCCGAAGACCGCTTGCGGCCGGCGTTTTGGGACCGGTTCATGTTCGACGCGGCCGTCAAGGTTCCGGCGGGACACGTCGCTCGAACGAATGCCGAGGGGACACTGTGGCAGGTCATGGCGGGAGGCTTTCGCAACCCGTATGGCCTGGACTTCAACGCGGACGGCGAGCTGTTCACGTTCGACGCCGATAACGAGGGCGATCAAGGCACTCCGTGGTATCGACCGACGCGCTTCAACCACGTCGTCTCCGGCGGCGATTATGGATTTCGACAAGGCTCCGCTAACCGGCCGGGACATTACGCCGAACACTTGCCGAGCAACCTGGACATGGGACTGGCGTCACCAACCGGCGTGAAGTCGGGACATCGCGGGAAATTCCCTGCGCCTTACGATCGAGCGATCTTCGTGTGCGACTGGTCCTACGGGCGCATTCACGCGATTCATACTCATTCGGCCGGAGCGTCGTTTCGCTGCGATGCCGATCTGTTCCTCGAAGGCCAACCGCTCAACGTCACCGACCTGACGTTCGGTCCGGACGGTGCGATGTACTTCGTGACCGGCGGTCGAGGCACACAGTCGGGACTGTATCGCGTTTGTTCGTCTCGCTCGAACCCGAATGCTTCGACAAATGCCATGACAATCTCGACTGTCACGCACCGCCCGACATCGTCGACGGTAAATCCTGGACGCGGTGGTTTCTCAGAACTGCAGGCTCACGAACTTCGTCAAGAAATTCAACGCTGGCACAGTGTCGAAGGCCTTGCGGCGGTTGAAATTCTCTTGCAGGAGTTGGGACATCGCGACGATTGGCAGCGTCACGCAGTGCGGATCGCGCTGGAGCATCATCCGTCGTCTGAATGGCTTGATCGAGCGTTGTCCTCGCCGACGAAAAAGGGCTGGGCGACAGCGACGATTGGCGCTTTGTTAGCGGTGGCTCGCGTTGCGGGATCGGACACGTTGCTCCCAGACGAACGTCGCGCGAGGTTGTTGCACCGGCTTTGCGAACGGACGACGGCATTGCCGCTCGGACAACTCTCGCCGGAGCAGCAACTCGACGCGCTGCGAGTCTACGCCGTCGGCTTCGCCCGCCTGGGACCGCCAACAGCGGAGGTCGCTCAGCCCGTGACCGCGAAGCTGGCCGCGCTGTACCCGCACGAACTCGAATCGCACAACCAACGCCTCTGCGAATTGTTCGCGTACCTCGAATGGCCACCGCTGGTCGAAAAGACGATCCCGCGCCTCGAAGCGGCGGTCGTACAAGAAGACAAGCTCGCCTACCTGACAATTCTGCGTAACGTGAAGGTCGGCTGGAACATCGAACTGCGTCGGCGGTACTTCATCGCGTTGCAGCAAGCCGACACGTTCGACGGCGGAAACTTATTGCCGATCGCCGTGAACGGCATTCGTGAAGATGCCCTGGCGACGCTGAGTGCCGACGAACGCCATGAACTCGGCGCAGTGTTGGAGCCGGCCGCTCAACAAGACAACATCTCGGCCACGGCAACCGCGCAGCGTCCAATCGTCCGCGAATGGAAACTGGAAGATTTTGACGAGGCACTGAAGAGCACGAACTCGCCACGCGACCTCGCGCGCGGTCAGCGATTGTTCCGCGAAGTGCTCTGCGTGCAGTGTCACCGCTTCGGCGGCGAGGGACGCACGCTTGGCCCTGACATCACTTTTGTCGCCAGCCGCTTCGGCCACCGCGATCTGTTGGAGCACCTCTTGGTGCCGTCGAAGGTCATCGACGGCAAGTATCGGCAAACGATCGTCGAAACGAAGTCTGGCCAAGTGCTCGTCGGTCGCGTGATCGGCGGCGATGACCAGAACCTGCTCGTCGCCACCGATCCGCTGCGCCCAACCAAAGTCACCAAACTATCACTCGACAACATCGAAACGCGCAATACGTCGCCGGTTTCACCGATGCCGATTGGGCTGCTCAACTCGCTGACTCAGGAAGAAATTCTGGATCTGCTGGAATATCTGCGAGTCGGCACTCGTCGTTGACGAAAGGAGGGTGAGCATGACAACGGCGACGAGCGCCGCTCTCTGTGATTGGTTTCGCCGAGTCACCGCCAAGTAACGGCTCAGTGTTTCGACATTGCGGATGAAGGTGCGGCTGTCGATGACGCGGCGGGTGTCGTCGGCTTTGCCGTGATACCGGAGTTGGCCGTCCTCGACCCAGGCCCCTCGTTCGTCGAGCAACGCGATGACCGCTTTTGCCTGCAACTCAAGCGCCGACGTGACCTTGGGGCGCGAAATCGAGACGTTGCGCAGTTCGGCCAGTTGCTGCTCGCTCAGCGGAACCAACCAATCGCGCTCACCCCGTGAAAGGCGAGCACACACTCCGTCGTCAGCCGACAGACCCACGACAATTTAGTCGGATCGACTTGGCGCAGGACTGTCATTCGAAGATCGCGCGAACCGGCGTGCTGAAGCCGGGGAGGACGGGATCGGCGGTCAATATTTGTTGGACGTTGACGAGTTGCGGTTCGGCATCGGGGCGGAAGACTTCGACCGTGCGAAACCGCGGATTGACGACCCAGACGAGGGCCACGCCTATCGCGAGGTACTCTTCTACTTTTTCCGTAACGGCTTCGATCGTGTCGGAAGGGGAAAGAATCTCGACAGCCAGAATCGGTGGACCGCCGATGAACGACGAGCCGCTCGAATCATCATTGGCGACGTCGTAATCGAAATAGGCCGCGTCGATGCCGACCGTTGTCAACGGGTCATGCCGGATGATGCAGCCGACTTCGCCGGAATGAACCTCGCCAGTTTCTGCCGGCTGTTGATCGAGCCAAATTCTCAGAAGGTGGGCAATCGTGGCTTCGACCTTCGTGTGCTTCTTGTCCTTGATTCGCCGCGGCAATTCGTTCTCTCGGTATTCGCGCAGCTTGCCTCGAATCACTTCCCGATAGACACCGTCATCGGGCAGTGCGAGGAACTCTTCCAGGGTGAATCCGTGGGCAACAGCCGTAGTCATTGAGAGGCCCCTCCACAGACTTCGATCGAATTCAAATTAGGAATCGGCACGCATTAACTTCGGTAGCCGAAGTCGTGAGACTTCGGTCCGAACTCTTACGAGTTCGGCTACGTCGAGAAATTATTCCGAGCCGATTCCTTAACTCGCCGTCAGTTCGACCAGTTGAACCCGCTCGTCTTGGATTTGCTTGGCCTGTTCGTCGT
>CAZPUJ010000316.1:0-12019 GCA_964589725.1 uncultured Planctomycetaceae bacterium | reverse complement strand
CAGAAGGGCCGCAAGGTCACCAAAGCCGAAATGCAATCCGTCAACATCACTCCAAGCCGATTCCACGGCGAATGGAACTACGTCATCACTCCTCGTACAACATAAACACTCCGAGCGATTATTTGCGCGCGGCTCCTTAGGTTACGGAGTTGTTTAACCCTTTCAGGGTAAGCCGTTATCGGTCATCCAACCCAGGGTGCGCGGCGAAGCGCCGCGACCCTGGGCTTTGTTCTGTAACGCCTTCGGCGTAAACCACGGTCCAACGGACAGCTTGCTCGGTGGAACGGTTCTCAGCCCACCATAACGCCGCGTCGTAGAGTTGCAACTCCGCGCGGGACGTCAGCGAGACAGTCCAGGTCATGCTCGCCACCCCAGGCGGCGGCGGACATCTTCAAAGGCCTGATCGACCGGCTTCACACGGCCATGAGCGACGTCGTCGAGACTTTGTTCGATGTCGGCGACGGTGGCTTGCAACTCCCGCTCGGCTCGCCACTGGCGAAGACATTCCTCCAGCGATGAAGGCCCCGCGTTTTGACGAAGCCGCTGAGAGGCAAACTGCGAGAAGCTTTCAAGCTCTTCCAACGTGACCTGCATCGTGAATTCCCCACTCGTAAAGTCAGGTGAAAGGATTCTTGCGATTCTCAATGGCATTGTCACCGGCAATTACGAGCTGAGCACCTCGCGCAGCAGGTTGTTGTTCGGAAACGGATGCCCTTTTGACTGCGTGAAGGCTTCGCCGAAGGCGGGCTCCGCGAGCGGCGCTCCAGCGGCGGCAGCTTTCGAGCGCGTTTACTCGCAGACTTCCGAAGTCGTGCGAGAATTCGGAAGTCTTTTCCGCCAAACGAACCCACTAACCGGCGTCCGTGAAGACGACGTGGGGCGAACGGCGAATCGTGATGAAAAGGATCGCCGTCGCTGATACCATCCGTTGCCAGACAGTTCCCTGCCCACGATCCGGTGACCGGTCGATGATGTTTCTGGAGGCAAAGAGAAGTCATGTCCACGACCATCGAATTAGAAGTTGACTTATTTGTCGCCGCCGAATCACGAGCGCGTCAGGAACATCGGTCCGTCAACACCGTCATCAATGAGTTGCTGCGAGAAGCGCCGGAAAGCCCCCGGTCTTCGACATCGGCGGTTCCCGGCTACGGTACGCACTTCACGATGGATTCAATCACTGGGCTGCCGGTGGTCAATGCCGACCGTGCGTTTGACTCGGAAGATGTGGCTCGCATCGAGTGGGTTAGTGCATGAAAATTTACTTCGACATGTGCAGCCTGCAACGACCGCTCGATGACAAAACACAGCTTCGCGTGTTGCTCGAAGCGCAGGCGGTTTTGGGTGTTCTGGCTCTCTGCGAATCGGGCAAGGCTGACATCGTGGCGTCGGAGGCTTTGGTTTTTGAAAGTGATGCCAACCCGGATTCCGTCCGCCGAGACTTTGCAGACCAAGCGATCGCGAAAGCGGCGCAGTTCATTCGGATCAGTCCACCAATCATGGCCGACGCTCAGAAGTTTATCGACGCCGGCATCCAGCCCTTGGATGCCCTGCATCTGGCATCAGCCATTGCCGCCAAAGCCAATTTTCTCTGCACCTGCGACGATCGCTTTTTGAAGAAGGCACGGTCGCTCGACACGAAACCGACGAAAATCGTTTCGCCACTCGAATTAGTCTCGGAGCTTCAAACATGAAAACCCAAGCGAAACCGCTCAGCCAAGTCAATTCCCAAGCCATCCGCTTGCTGTCCGAGCAACTCGGAGTGGCTGATACGTTCCGGTTCGTTAACCAATTCACGATCGGGCATGGCAACTACACCGCCGAACGCGACACGTTGTTTCGCGATGTGACTCTCGACGACATTGTTTCTGCCATCGAAAAGAAACGGCCGACCAGCAAGCCGCTCAACCGAAGCGGCGGACGGCGCGGTGTGAAGTAGGAAAGTTGCTGGCCGTCGCCGGGTTCGTTTGGACGTTAGCTCAACACTTCACGCAGCAGATCGTTGTTCGGAAACGGATGGCCTTTGGACTGCCTGAAGGCTTCGCCGAAGGTGGCTCCGATGCTGGCTCCGCGAGCGGCGCTCCAGCGGCGGCAGCTTTCGAGGTACTCGTCAACGCCGTGTTGCTTCCGCAGCCATTCGCGCTGGCTGGCATGGCAGGCCAGCATTTTGAGCTTGAGCTCGAACGTGGCGGAGATGTCGAGGATGAATTCCGGCTCGATCGGGCGGCCGAACCAGTCGAGACCTTCGATGGCGTCCACGAAATACAGATTCGGGATATGGTTGGTGGGCGGGGCCGGCTCCCATTGCTGTGTCTTGTAGTTCGGCACCGAGGCGTTGAAACAAGCGTCTCGAACCAGGCGGCTCGTGACCTCATGGTCCGACATGTAATCAACCGGCGGCGCGGTGATGACAATGTCAGGCCGCACGCGACGCAACAGTTCGGTCACGCGTCGTCGACTGTCGTTGTCGTGGCAGATGCTCAGGTCGCGGAATTCCAGACAGAAGTAATCGGCGTCCAGCAGATCGGCCGCGGCTTTGGCCTCGCCGCGACGAACAACGGCGATTTCGTCGGGGCCAAGTTCCGCGGACCCGCAGTCTCCCGGCGTCATCGTGGCGGTCGTGATTCGGCAGCCGCGCTGTTTGAGCAGCGCGAGTGTCCCGGCGCACTGAAATTCGATATCGTCGGGATGCGCATGGATGGCCAGGATGTGAGGAGTCGAGACGCTGCGTTGCATTGCAATCCGGCCTTTCGGGAGTTTTGATTTCAGCCAATGACATTGTCGGCGAATTCCGGACGTCAGCTCAGAGGTTCCGGTCCACAAACTCTAAACCTCTCGAAACGAGATTTCCAAGTGACGAGAATTTCGATGTCCACGACATCCGCGACGAACGGTGCCTCTCAACTCTTTCAAACGATGCGGTGCGCGAAAGTCCCGACCAAGATGTTTCGGGATTCACGCGAGGTGGCTCGGCACGTTGCGCGGATCATCGCCGACTTGATCCGCGAAAAGAACAAAGCCAGCCAACGCACAGTACTGGGCTTGGCAACAGGCTCGACGCCGATCGGTGTCTATCGCGAACTGGTCCGCATGCACAACGAAGAGGGGTTGGACTTCTCGCGCGTGGTCACGTTCAACCTCGATGAGTACTGGCCGATGACGCCGGACTCGATCCATTCGTACCACAGCTTCATGTCGGAGCACCTCTTCAGCCACATCAACATTCGGCCGGACAACGTGCATATCCCCAGCGGCCAGTGGCGGCTGGAGCACGTCGAGCACGAGTGTGAAAAGTACGAACGGATGATCGAAGAGGCCGGCGGATTGGACCTACAGTTGCTCGGCATTGGCCGCGACGGACACATCGGCTTTAACGAGCCGGGCAGCGATCGCGGCGCACGCACGCGTTTAGTCGCGTTGGACCCAATGACCCGCTTCGATGCGGCCAGCGAATTTGGCGGCGAGGAAAGAGTGCCAACACGCGCGATCACGATGGGTGTCGGCACGATCTTAAGTGCTCGCCGCATCATCCTGATGGCTTTGGGCGAGCACAAAGCCTGGATTATTCGCAAGACGGTCGAAGGGGAACCGACCTCCGAAATCCCCGCCAGCTTTCTGCAGTGGCATCTGTCGAGCGAGATTCTGATCGACGAAGCGTCCGCCGCGTGGCTGACGGACACACGTACGCCGTGGCGTGTCCGGCCCGTCGATTGGACGCCGGAGCTGCAGAAGCACGCCTTGATCTGGCTGTCACAGGAATGTCGGAAGCCGCTATTGAAGCTCGAAACCAAAGACTTCTTGCAGCATCAACTGTACGACTTGGTGCATGCGGAAGGAGGCCCCGAGGCGATTCGTGAACGAGTCTTCAGAATGATGATGGACACGATCTGCGTGCGACCAGGGGGCGATCGGCCGATCAAGGTGTTCATTTTCAGTCCGCATCCCGACGACGACATGATCTCGATGGGGGGCACGTTCATTTCGCTGGTGAATCAGGGGCACGAGGTGCATGTTGCGTACATGACCAGCGGCAACATCGCCGTCCGTGACGATTCCTGCCTGCGGCATATCGAATTCGTGGCCGAGAGTACTCAGGTGCTGGGCATCCAACATCCCGAAGCGGCCGCGACGTTGGAAAAGTGTCGCGCCGATCTCCGCGCGAAAAACCCCGGGAATCCGGACTCCAGCGATGTTTTGGAACTCAAGAGCTTGGTCCGCAAGACCGAAGCGGTCGCTGCGGGAGTCTTCGTCGGCACGCCGGCCGAGCGTCTGTATTTCCTGGATTTGCCCTTCTATCACACGGGCACGGTCAAAAAGAAACCGATGGGGGACGCCGACATTCAAATTGTCGCCAACAGGCTGCGTTTGGTCCGTCCCGACCAAATCTATTTCGCCGGCGACCTGTCCGACCCGCACGGGACGCACCGCGTGTGTGCTCAAATCATCATCGAGGCGTTGAAGCGTCTGGCTGCGGAAGGGTACGAGCCCGAAGTCTGGATGTACCGCGGCGCGTGGCAAGAGTACGAACCACACGAAATCGAACGGGCCGTGCCGATCAGCCCCGAAATCACGCTGAAGAAGAAACTGGCAATCTTCAAACATGAAAGCCAGAAAGACGGGGCCATGTTCCTCGGCGGCGACACCCGCGAATTCTGGATCCGCGCCGAAGAACGGACCAAACAAACGGCGCAGATCTACAACGAACTCGGCCTGCCGGAGTTCTACGCGCTCGAAGGTTTCCTGCGTTACCGCGGCCAAAAGCTGTAATTCCCGGCCAATTGAGGTTCCGGTTGATTGAATCCGAAACGCCACAGGCGTAATTTGACGACTTTCATAACGACGTTCATGTCTCCTGATTTCGTAATTCCCATTTCACTCGGATGGAAAGGAACAGTCGTGGCCAAAAAGAAAGCGTCTGCACCCAAGAAAAAGCCCGCGTCCCAAAAGTCAAAGAAGAATCCGGTGGCGAAGAAAACGCCGGTCGCGAAAAAGAAGTCGGCCTCCAAGAAGAAGCCGGCGGCGAAGGCCGCACGGGTGGCAAAGCTCCCCTCCAAGAAAGTGCCCGCCAAGAAATCGCCCGCCAAGAAATCGCCGGCGTTGATCGTTGGCAAGCAGCGTTTGACACGCCCCATGGCGACTCCCCGACAGCCAGCGCCGCCGTCGCAACCTGAAGTGGCAACCCTCCCCGTCGCGTTCGTGACTTCCCCGTTTTCGGGATTGGTTGAAAGTTCTCCGACGGCGACGTCCACTTCTCCTGGAACGGTTCGCCTGAATTGAACTGTCTGTTCTGCCTCAGTCGGACGAGTTCGAGCGACACCGACGTTGGTGTTTACTGCTCGGTCATCGCCTGCAGGAATTCGACGACGGCGGGATCGCCGGCGACTTCGTGAAGTTCGTCGACTTCTTGGAATTGATTCAGCGTGCCCACCCATTCGAGGAAGCTGGGGTGCATTTTCGTGTTGACCAAACGATCGATTTCCTCGTCGAAACCTTTCAGATCGCGGAAAGGTTCGAGTGCCGCAGCGATCACGCCGGCGTTCGCAACGCGGTCTTCGGGATTCTTCGCCAGCAGTTTGGCCACCAACGCCGCCACTTCGTCGGGAATGAGCGAGTCGAATTCTTGCACCGACGGCGGCAGATCGCGCGCGTGTCTGATCAGCTTGCGAACCGGGCTTTTATCCGGAAACACGACGCGCCCCGTCAGGCAATGGAACAACACGCAGCCCATAGAGTAGAGGTCGCTGCGAAAATCCGCGCTGTGAGTGTCGGCGTCCTGCTCCGGCGAAACATAGTCGTAATTTCCGAGCAGGTCGTTCAGATTATCGGTGTGCGTGACGTCATCGTCGAGAAACGCTAGCGCATCGCGAGAGGCGCCGAATTCCATGATCTTCAGATGCCCGGTCGACGTGATCCATAAATTGGCCGGCTGGATATCACGCAAGATGATGTCTTTCTGATGCAGATAACCGAGTCCCGCCGCCGCCTCGCTCATCAGCCGACAGGCTTCACCGGTGGGCAACGCGGGCGTGGGGGTGTGAGACTCGCGTTCGAGCCGCGCGGCGAGCGTTTCGCCTTCGAGGTCTTCCAACGCCGCGTAAATAACATTGCCCGCTCGACCGACCTGGTAGGTGCGAATGACGTTCGGATGTTCGACCTGCACCGCGACTCGCAACTCGCGCGTCCGCCGTGCGGCACGTTCGCGATCCGCGGAGATCGAGAGCGGATAGATCTTCAAAGAGACCGGTTGCTGAAACTCTTCGTGAACGGCGCGGAACAGAGTCCCCAGTCGTCCAGCCGCCACTTTGCCGAAGACGTGATATGGTCCCAGCTTGTACGGCCCTTGGATTCCGGCCAGGATCGCTTGGGCTTGGAAGTCGGTCAGACGCTGCTGTCCGACGAGGGTGCTGACAAAGCCGTCACCGTCCGTTGCCGAGTTCCCCGCAGCGATCCAGTTCGCAACCTCCTGGTCGACTTCCTCGAAAGGTATCAGCAAACCGTCGACGATGAGTCGGCGGACTTGATCCAGATGCATCGGGAGTCTCCTCAAGGGCTGTCAGTGTCGAGCGCAATTGCTGCGAGCGAACAGTCACTTTACCGACTGCTCCCGTCGGCGGAAACAGTGCGTCGCCGCACCGGCAACGGAGGGCTGGAGTCCCGATGGGGGCCAGTGACAGGATGTCGATGGATGGCATCTGGAGCATCAAAAATCTTTGCCAAGAACTCTGGTAATGGTTGCAACGTGTACCGTGGTGGAACCGGAAGTGGAATCGCAACGCCCGCTGCGGAGGAGCCGTCCATGCGGCAGCGCTCGATCCTGATGTCTTGCGCACCATGACGCTCCCCGCCGGCACGAGGCTCGCCACGCAGGCGAACGCGATGAGGAGTCGGCGGTGCGGCGGTCGATCAGCTTCGGGGCCAGCGTGAAGGAGCGTGCAAACATCTTCTTCGCCGCCGTATTGAGCGATGGGCCGGCAAACGGCGGCTCGCCCGTCAGCAGGCGGAACAGCGTCCACCCCAGGCTGTAGAGGTCGGCTCGAATATCGACTGAGTGCGTGTCGGCCAGTTGTTCGGGAGCGATGTAGTCCAGCGTCTCCATCACTTATCCGGTCGAGGTCAACTCCGCTCCCGGTTGATCGCCGTGCAACAATGCGAGACCCAGGTCATCTCGACGTCGCCCGGCACAGGCGGCATGTGACACCTTTGTTACGCCTGGCGGCTGGAAACCCCGGTACCATTTTGTCGATGTGATTCGCGAGCAGTGTGCTCGACGCAATCGGTCGTTCGAGGATCGGAACGGGGAGTCAATCATGAGCCAGATGAAGACGTGGAAGCGGTGTTTGGTTCTGCTGAGCGTGCTCGGCATCGGCGGGACTTTCGGAGAGAGTGATGTCGTTGCTTGGCAAGTTCCTGGCATTGGTCAAGCGGCCGGATTGCCGCAGGCTCCTGGAGCCGTTCCGTTCGCAAATGCAAATGTTGATCAGTCGCAAGCCGCGCCCAAGGTCGATGCGGATCTGGAGCCACTGGTGCTGGCGGCGATGTCCGACGATTCTCAAAAGAGGGACACCGCGACGCGCGAACTGCGGAAACGCGGTCGGCGAGCGTTGGAGTACGTCTTGTTTCGAACCGAACCAGCGACCTTACCACGATGGAAGACGCTCGCAGATGCGGTCGCGGGCCAGCGTGATAGCCATTTCTCCGGACTCTATTGGCACGCGGACTTGGCGACTGCTCTGGAAGTCGCGAAGCGTGAGAATAAGCCGATCTTGTCGCTGCGTTTGCTGGGCAAGTTGACTGACGAACTGAGCTGCGCGAACAGTCGCTTCTTTCGCACGACGCTCTATCCACATGCCGCCGTCCGTTCCTTGTTGGCCGAGCGTTTCGTGCTGCATTGGCAGAGCGTCCGAGCGGTCCCCATCATCACGATCGACTTCGGCGACGGTCGTTCGATCAAGCGGACCATCACCGGCAACAGTCTGCATCTGGTGCTGGACGCTCGCGGCCGGACGGTCGATGTCCTGCCGGGACTGTATGGGGCAGGGTTCTTCGCGCGAGTCCTGCAGCAATCCGAGCCAGTTGTTAAGCAGCTTGTGAATCTCGACGACCTCCATTTCGGCCGCGAGCTGGCGAAGTTTCATCAGCAACAGTTGAGCGATCAGGAGACGCGCTGGTCGGAAGATTGGAGGCAGCTCAAGGCGGAGAGCGTTCCGAAGTTGGGAGCCGAGCTCGATGATGCGATGTGGGCGACACTCGCCCAGCGTTATCAGCGAGAGGTCGCCTTCGATGGAGCGACGGTAGCAGCGGTTCGCTCAAAGCAACCCGCAGACGTTGCCGGACTGATGGCGATGACGAAGTCGGGAACTGAGATGGGGCCGATGCGACTGATTCAGAATCTGATTCCGCTGATTGGCCAGGACAGCGTCAAGAACGAGTACAACATGCATCGCCAAATTCATCAATGGATGGCGAAGGTGCGGTTTCCCGACCATGACGTCCTTGTCGCGCGGGTCTATGACGAGCTATTTCTCAGCCCGCTGAACGATCCGTGGTATGGTTTGTCGAAGCCTGATGTGTATTCCGCAGTCGAGAACGATGGACGCCAGAATGTCGTCACCACGACCCAAAACACTGGTCATCGAAGATGATGCCGCGATCCGTCGTGGCGTCGTCGATGCCCTGCGAGCCGCCGGTCATCTGCCGACCGAAGCGGCTCGCGGGGACGACGGTCTGCGCGTCGCGTTGACCGGCGAGTTCGATCTCGTGCTGCTCGATCTCGTGCTGCCCGGCGGTTCAGGTTGGGAAATCCTGCGCGCGATCCGAGCGGCTCGGCCCGATCTTCCGGTCATCGTGCTGACGGCGTGCGGAGCCGAGGACGATCGCGTTTCCGGGTTGCAGCTCGGAGCCGACGACTACGTCGTCAAGCCCTTCAGCCTGCGCGAGCTGCTTGCGCGCGTCGCGACTGTGCTGCGACGAGTGGCCGCATCTCCGCAATCGGGACGCACCATTTCGTTTGTCGGTGGTGAAGTGGATACGACCTCCGGACGAGTCCGCTTCGAGGATGGTCGAGGGGCCGAGTTATCTGAGAAGGAGATTGAGATCATTCGCTATCTCGCTCGACGCGCGGGCAGGGCCGTATCTCGCGAGGAGTTGCTGTTGCGAGTTTGGGGGCTTGATCCGAAAGGCTTGCAGACTCGGACGGTGGATATGCACATCACTCGGCTGCGCGAAAAGCTCGGCGATGATCCGTCGAACCCCCGCGTGCTGCGAACGATGTGGGGCCAAGGCTACTGCTTCCTCGCGCCGGGGGACGAAGCATGAGACGCCCTTGGACAAGTAGGTTGGGACTCTGTCCCGACCGGTTGCTCCGGAATCCGCTCGACTGGTCGGGACGGAGTCCCAACCTACACACATGGCTGATCTTCGCGACCTGCTTGCTGGCGGCGACGATCGCGGTCGCGTGGCTCAGTCAGCAGGCACTGTACGCAGAACGCTCGGAGCGGCTCGCGCGACAGCAAGCTGATCTTGAGAACCGTGTTCGTGTCGCGCTCTGGCGAATGGACTCGATCGCCGTGCCGCTGGTGGCGATTGAAAGCACTCGGCCGGCTCTGACGGATCCCAGCCAAGAGAGCCCCGCACTCGCGCCTCGGTTGTTAAAGGGCTACCTGCAACGCGCCGCCAACGGGCAATGGACGTTGCGCCGCGCCGCGTTCAAGAAAGCCGTCGAACCACTGGCTGAGGACTCGGAGCTGATCACTCGGAAGGACTGGTGGCAAGCGCTGCCGCCTCCGAATGCTCGATCTCTGGAGTTGAGAACCGCTCCGACATTGGTCGAGGCGTCGGTAACTGATCCGAGTTCTTCCTTGATCGTCTGGCCGAGCAACTTCGCGCCGACGTCGAACAACACGATCGCGGGCAACACGTCACAGCGTGTCGGCGACCAAAACTCGAACAACTTGAGCCAATTCGAATCACAGTCGCGGAGCCAGTTGAAGCAACAGGTCTTTGATGTGGCCAACCTCGGGCAGCAGGGAGTCAGCCAACAAAGCTTCGGTCAGCAGGGTTTCGGACAGCCAAGCCGCCGTCCGCAGAGCGAAATGCCGACAACGCTCCCCAAGCTGGATCATCGAACATCGGGAGCGATGCTGCCCTTGTGGGTCGGTGACGAGTTGTTGCTGGCTCGCCGCGTCAAGCCGGATGCCAGCACCGGCGAATGGATCGAAGCGTGCTGGCTCGACTGGCCGGCTTGGAACAAAGTCCTCCGCGAGCAGATTGCGGATCTCTTGCCGGACGCGACTCTTCAGCCGGTGACGACATCCAGCCCGACCGATGGCGATCGCGAATTGGTCGCGCTGCCAGTGCGGCTCGAACCCGGCCCGTCGAGCGTTGCGGGAATCGACGACCGTTCGTGGCCCGCAGCATTGGTCGTGGCGTGGTTGATGCTCGCGCTGACGGCGGCGGCGATCGGTTGGCTGCTGTGGCAGACACAGCGTCTCAGCGAGCGGCGCGCGGCCTTTGTCTCCGCGGTGACTCATGAGTTGCGGACGCCTCTGACGACGTTCCGGCTCTACACCGAGATGCTGACCGACGGCGTCGTGAAAGATCCCGACCAACAGCAAAGTTATTTCCAGACGCTGCATCGCGAGGCCAATCGGTTGATGCACATGGTCGAGAACGTGCTGGCTTATGCGCGGTTGGAAAAGGGGCGTCCGACCAATCGCACCGAAGAGTTATCGCTCGGCGAACTGCTGGCACGCTGCTGGCCGCGCTTGTCGCAGCGCGTTTCGGAGTCGCCCTTGCGATTGGAGCTGACTCTCTCCGAGCATGTTCGCGACACGCGGCTCACCACCAATGCAATGGCCGTCGAGCAGGTCATGTTCAACCTCATCGACAACGCCTGCAAGTATGCCAGCGACACGACCGAACCGCGCATCAATGTCGACGCCGACGCGACCGACGCGCAGGTCATGATTCGCGTCCGCGACTTCGGCCCCGGTCTGTCACCGGCCGCGCGCCGGCAGCTCTTCGAGCCGTTCGGCAAGTCGTCCGTTCAAGCCGCCGAGACCGCACCCGGAATCGGACTGGGACTCAGCCTGGCTCGTCGCTTAGCCCGCGATCTCGGCGGCGACTTGGACTGCGACCAACTGGGACAAGCCGGACTGGCCTTTCTTCTGACTCTGCCCCGTGTCCGCTAAGGGTCATGAATCAAAATATTATCTTTTTAGTATTGTAGGATCGGATCGATCTGATAGCTGAACTCGCAAGAGTTCAGTTCGTGTGACATACCGTCTGAAGTCTTGGCGACTTCAGCTACGGGACCCAAGGGGAATCAACATGCCTGCCGGGCATCCCTCAAGAGACGGCGGTCATCGAGCTGCAGCCGTGGGGACGCGTCGAAGGGCGAGTGCTCATGGGAGACAAGCCGGTCTTCGGAGCGAAATATTGGGTCTAGCAGGCACGCACTGATGACGTACATGTTCGAGCCAACAAGAACGTCGTCACCGACGCCGAAGGCCACTTCGTTGTCGAGCAACTTCCGCCCGGTCGTGACGGAGTCTGTCAGCGAGCAGCCGACGGCCACGATGGCCAGAGCGGCTTTGCATTGAGCGGGTTCCTTCCGCATCGAAGGCGTACCGGCGGCTGACCCGCGATGTTCAGCAATGAAATCTGAATAAGTGGAGGCGGGGGGAATCGAACCCCCGTCCTGTGATCCCTTGACGGTAGCCTCTACGTGCGTAGTTCGCTGATCGATCTCGCCGCGGCAAGCTCAGCGAACGAGGCTTGCCTTTGGCCAGCTCACCACGGTGTCTTATGTCCGATGTAGTGTGCGCTGATCGGACACCAGCCTGAAATTGCGACGAGCGTTCGGACTCCTCAGGCAGGGATTCCTAGGCTCGAGCGACACTAGGCCGCCAGAGAGAATTGCCGGTTGGCAATTGTTGTGTGATCAGCTTTTAACGTGGCCTACTGATCAACCACGGCACGCCACCGCCGTCTGCGGTGACCCAGTCGAATCCAATCGCCCCCA
>CAZPUJ010000315.1:0-7142 GCA_964589725.1 uncultured Planctomycetaceae bacterium | reverse complement strand
CCGGAAACGATTCGACAGCGAGCCGAGGCTTTACTGGCTCTGGGTCGCCATCAGGAAGCCGTCGACGGCTTCACACTGTTCCTCGAAAAATCCGGCCCCGTCGGCGACGTGTACCGGGCTCGCGGACAGGCCTTGGCCCTGCTCAAGAGGTATCGCGAAGCGATCAACGATTACACGATGTCATTGCAGTACGAACCCTCGCCAAACATGCTCACGAAACGCGGCTGGGCTTATCTGAACGAAGCGGCCAAGCTCGCCAAACAAGACTTCGAAGAGGCTCTGCGGCTCAATCCCGACAATCCCGACACGTATCAAGGCCTCGGCTTTGCGAAGGTCACGCTGGGCGACTACGAAGGTGCCGTGGCGGATGCGGAGAAGTCGATCGTGTCCGCGAGGAAGGCAGCCGCGCGCTACGGTCCACAAGGTTGGCCGCTGTTCTTCAATCCCGCCACGATTTACGCTCAGGCTGTAGGCAAAGTGCTCGTCGATCCCAAACTTTCCACAGAACGCCACGAGGAACGCGCGAAGCAATATGCCTCGCGAGCCGTTGAACTCCTGACCGAAGCCGCGAGAATCGCCGGTCCGGCCATGAAACCAGCCGTGTTCGAAGCCATCCAGACCGACACGGCTCTCGACCCGATTCGCCAGCGGCCGGAGTTCCTCGAAGTAATGAAAAGCCTCGATCCCGAATCGGCCAAGAAGGAAGGATCTTAACACGGGCTGCGCCCGCAATTTTCGACAGCGAATCTCTGTTCCTTGTCGTGTCTCTGTGGTGTTTCCCTTGGGAAAAGAAGAAGAGGACACCATAGAGACACGACAAGACACAGAGATCCACAAACGTGAAACAACATGAGCAAGAACCAGGTTCCCAAAGTTGCGCGCACAGCGTGCATCAGTGACAACCGAAGACCCTAGAACTAGTCCTCAAACAAGCGACCCCACTGAGCTTGCCTCAGTGGCTCGTGGGTTTTTGCACTACTTGAACTCCACTCGAATTCAACTGCCTCGTAGTGCAGAAACCCGTAAACCGCCGACGCAAGGTCGGCGGGGTCGCTTGTCTGAGGACTAGTCAAGGCCAACACCACACCACCTTCACTTTGAAACCGAGTACCTCCATGAGTTCCACCGTCACAGTGGTCCGACCAACCGAACCGTCAAAGTCACCGCCGCCGGTGCTCGGTCCCGAACTCAACGGCATCCGCCTGATCGCCGCCGAGTTCGACGCGGTCACCGACTTCGATCGCGACTTCCACTACGAGCTCATCGACGGAGTGCTGATCGTGAATCCGATTCCCTCACCGCAAGAACGCAACCCGAACGATGAACTAGCCTTCTTGCTCCGCTGGTATCAGCACGAACATCCGCAAGGCAAGACTTTGAACCTGACGCTTCCTGAAGAACACGTCCGGATCGGGAGCCAACGCCGTCGAGCTGATCGAGTCATCTGGGCCGGACTTGGCCGAAAACCGAACGTCAAGACCGACCTGCCGACCATTGTCGTCGAGTTCGTGTCTGCCGGCCGACGCAACGCACAACGCGACTACATCGAAAAACGCGACGAGTATCTCGCCGCTGGCGTGAAGGAGTATTGGGTGTTCGATCGCTTCCGACGCCTCATGACTGTCTACCGACAAACCGAGTCCGGAATCGTCGAAGAAATCATCCGCGAACAAGACACCTACCGCCCGGCGTTGTTGCCAGGCTTTGAGCTTCGACTGATGGAACTATTGGCCTGCGCCGAAGAGTGATCACTGACAACCTCGTGCCCACGCTCCGCGCGGGCACGCCCGTTCCACCGCACTGCGACGCGTCTGCCGTGCGTTCATGATCCTTGGACACGACGTGCCGCGAAGCGGTGAGGTTCACGTTCCCACGCGGAACGTGGGAACGCACATGAAAGAACTGCCATGTTCAACCGCCAACATCTGATCGACCTGTTTCACCAACGTGCTCTCAAATTCGGTGACTTCACGCTCGCGTCGGGCAAGTCGTCGAGCTACTACCTCGACGGCAAGCAGATCACGCTGCATTCGGCTGGGCTGCGGCTGGTCAGCGAAGGACTGCTCGACCTGCTGGCCGATGTATCGTTCGCCGCAATCGGTGGCATGTCGATCGGAGCGGACCCAATCGTCGGTGGAGTGCTGACCGCAGCCGCCTCTCGCGGTCGCGAGCTGTGCGGCTTCCTGGTTCGCAAAGAGCCAAAGGGTCACGGCACAAACAAGTATGTCGAAGGTCCGGTCATGCCGGGCATGAAGGTCGTCATCATCGACGACGTCGTCACGACCGGCGGCAGCGCACTGCAATCGGTTGATCGCATCGTCGAATTCGGCTGCGAGGTCGTTCAAGTCGTCGGCATCGTCGATCGCATGGAAGGTGGAGCAAAGAACTTCGCCGAACGCCGCTTGCCGTTCCGTTCGCTGCTGTCGATTACTGATTTCGGAATTGCTCCGCCAATGTAGCCATCACGCTCCCCGTGATGTGCCTCTCTGGACTTTGCTCCGACGACCCTCTGAGCTTGCGTAGGTCATTCAACGAAGGCTCATCACGCAGGAGCGAGATGGCTACTTTCGCCGCCGCTGTTTGAACTCGTTGATCAGTCCGTTCGTGCTGCCGTCGTGAGTCGTGACCGGATTGGAACTGCTCAACTCCGGCAGAATGGCTTTCGCTAGTTGCTTGCCGAGTTCCACGCCCCATTGGTCGAAGGAGTTGATGTTCCAGAGGATGCCTTGCGTGAAGATTTTGTGCTCGTACATCGCGATCAAGCTTCCGAGTGTGCGCGGCGTCAGCTTCTGGAACAGGATCGAATTAGTCGGACGGTTGCCTGCAAAGACTTTGTGCGGCACGAGCTTCTCAATCACATCCGGCGAGAGTTTGCTGCCTTTCAATTCGGCGTGGACCTCGTCGGCGGTCTTGCCGCGCATTAGGGCTTCGGTCTGAGCGAAAAAGTTGGACAGCAAAATCTCGTGGTGGTTGCCGATCGCGTTGTGCGTCTCGACCGGAGCGAGGAAGTCGCACGGGATCAGCTTGGTGCCTTGATGGATCAGTTGATAAAATGCGTGCTGGCCGTTTGTGCCCGGCTCGCCCCAGATGATCGGGCCGGTGGACCACTCGCAGGGCTGACCGTCGCGTGTCACACGTTTGCCGTTCGACTCCATGTCCCCTTGCTGGAAGTACGCGGCGAAGCGGTGCAGGTACTGGTCGTACGGCAGAATGGCGTGCGAGTCGGCTTCCCAAAAGTTGTTGTACCAGAGGCCCAGCAGGCCGAGCGTTGCGGGCAGATTTTGCTCCAGCGGAGTCGTGCGGAAGTGCTCGTCCATCAGGTGTCCGCCGAGCAACAGTTCCTCGAAGTTGTCCATGCCGATGCTGACGGCGATCGACAACCCGATCGCGCTCCAAAGCGAGTACCGTCCGCCAACCCAGTCCCAGAACTCGAACATGTTTTCGCGAGCGATGCCAAACTTCTGGACCTCCGCTGTGTTTGTGGACAGAGCGACGAAGTGCTTCGCGACGTAGGCCTCGTCACGAGCCGCTTGCAGAAACCAACTCCGCGCGGTGAGCGCGTTCGTCAGTGTCTCCTGCGTGGTGAAGGTCTTCGACGCGCCGATGAATAGCGCCGTCTCCGGGTTGAGTTGCCGCAACGTCTCGGCGATGTGCGTGCCATCCACGTTCGAGACAAAATGAACCTTGAGGTCTCGTCGGCTGTACGGCTTGAGCGCCTCCGTGACCATCACCGGACCGAGATCGCTGCCGCCGATGCCGATGTTGACGACGTCGGTGATCGGCTTGCCGGTGTAGCCGCGCCACGTCCCGGATCGAATCGCCTCGGTCCATTCGCGCATGTGTTTAAGCACCGCGTTGACCCCCGGCATGACGTCTTGGCCGCCCACCAGGATCGGCCGGTTCGAGCGATTGCGCAACGCCACGTGCAAGACGGCTCGGTCCTCGGTCGAGTTGATCCGCTCGCCGGAGAACATCTTCTCGATCCAGCCCGACAGATTAGCCTGCCGCGCGAGGTCGAACAGCAAGCTCATCGTCCTTTCGGTGACGCGGTTCTTCGAGATATCGAGCAGCAGGTCGTCGAACCGCAGCGAGAATTTCTCGAATCGCCGTGCGTCCTGCTGAAACAAATCGCGGATGTGGACGGAGGCCATGTCACGCTGGTGAAACTCCAACGCCTTCCACGCGGGGAGATCGACGGGCCTGGGCATTGCATGTCCTTTCGCTGGGAAGGTGGAGGATGTCGAGTCGTTGTGTAGCATAGAACGATCGCGATCGGAGAGTGAGTCAGTGTCGGTGGGACCGGACGACGCGCTCAAAGCCCTGAAGCTGATTCAGCCGAAGCGTCATCCCCGAACAATACAGCACATGGCCGGACATTGCTCACGATCCGTATGCCTGGGCGGCACGCGTCGAAGCCGAGACGTCAACGGAACCAATCGTGCTGCGTCCTGGGGAGACGGTGAAACTTTGAAGGGTGAAGTGAAAAAGGTGAAAGACTTGCGAATCGCCGCGATGTCACCTTTCATACTTCACTCTTTGGAATTCATCTACGCCGCTTGCTGTTCGATCGCGCGATTCGCCCACGAGCAACAGGCGTCGTCGTGTGAGCCGGCCGCTTGAGTGGCCAAATGCTGCCAGACCGCTGCCGAGATCGGAACCTGCGGGGCACGGAGCGACGTCACGAGAAACTCGCCATGATGCCGATGGCCGTGGAGCCAATCGTTGGCGATGGTCGAGAGTTCACAGTCTGCGAAGTGCGACACGCGGCATGTCCCCGGAAACGATGACAGGTGCCGAGCGAAACAAGGCACGTCGTGCGGCGTGCCATCACTACGTCGCCCTGTGTCGCGATGTACCAAGAACACCAGCCAGCCGCCGGGACGCAGATGCTGCATCAGCTTGGCGGTGGCTTGAAAACTCGACGCGCAGAACAGATTGCCGTCGTAGGTCGTCAGATGTCGCACAACGATCAGATCGAGTGGTTCGTCGTTGCCGATGTGCTCCAATGATTGCTCAGCCGGAGCCGTCACCACATGGAAATCGGATCTCGGTTCGAGCCGCTTCGCGCAGTCGACGTTGTCCGGCGACTCGTCCAGTCCGGCCGCGTCGATGCCCAGGTCGTCAAGGTAATGCACCAGCTCACCATGTCCACATCCGACGTCCAGCACTCGCGACCTCAAGCCGACTTGATGAGCCAACAACAGGTGTCTTAGCACTGCTCGCGGCAATGGGTTGGAAGAGACAGCGGAACCTAGCAGACGAGTCCAGTCCATGATGGCCTCCTTGCCGGCGGAACAGACGGAACATGACCATGACAAATTGATCAAGCAGTGCACGAGAAAGGCGAATGGTTTGCGAATGGGGGGCGGTTTGTACCCTTGCCCGCGCGAGTCGGTCAATTGGGTTGTCGGCAATTTTTCGATGACAGCATCCGATTGCGGCATTTCACGGATTGACCTAGCTTACGTCTGAGCGGTCGTGACGTTCGGCTCCGACTGCGGGGACCGCGAAACGCGAGTCCGACGACCGGAGGCAAGCACAGTTGTGACGGACGAAATTCAACCTAAGACACTTGGCTGGCGTCGGCATTGGGTGTGGGCCAAGTGGCTGGTCGCGGTGTCGTTGTTGGCGTTCGTCATCTGGCGGCACCGCGAGGGAGTTGGCCAGATCGCTGGAGAACCGTTGCACTGGCCCAGTTTGCTGGCGGCCTTTGCCGTGTGCGGCCTCTCGGCTGTACTCACGTTCGCGCGCTGGTTCCTGCTGGTGTGGGCTCAGGGATTTACCTTTCGTTTTCGGGACGCGCTGCGGCTGGGGTTCATTGGCTACCTCTTCAATTTCGTGGCCCCCGGCGCGGTTGGCGGCGACGTGGTCAAGGCGACCATGATCGCTAAGGAACAACCATCGCGACGGGCCACCGCGGTCGCGACCGTGTTGTTGGATCGTATCTTGGGCCTGTTGGCATTGTTCATGATCGGAGCCTGCGCGGCGTGGCCTCGCTGGAATGAAATCCGCGGGAACTCCGAATTGATGGGAGTCGTTTGGTTGCTTGCGGGTGGAAGTTTCGCGGGTGTGATCGGCCTCTTGTTGATGTTGTCTCCCGCCGTCACCCGGCACGGAGTGTGGCAGCCGTTCACGCGGTTGCCAGTCGTGGGAAAAGGGATCGGCGAACTGATTGAAGACGTGCGTCTGTATCAGTCGCACAAGCGTGTGCTGTTTGCCGCACTGGGGCTGAGCGTGATCGGACACTTTGGGACGATCTCGGCGTTCTACTTCAGTGCGTGTGCCGTGGCTGGCGCGACATTCGTCCCAGACTACCTGGCGCACTTATTCTTCATTCCAGCGGCCGAATTCATTGGCGTCGTTGCTCCTGTGCCCGGTGGCGTCGGGGCTTTGGAGTGGGCCGTCAACCGCTTCTATCTCCATGCCGGAGCAGCCGACGGGACCGGTATTCTGACCTGTTTGGCCTATCGAGCCGTCACGCTGGTCGTCGCGGCGATTGGCGCCGGCTACTATTTGACGGCTCGCCGGGAGATTGGTCGGGCCTTGCACAGCGGCGACTCGACGGGCGCTTGACCGACAGGCTTGCATCTGATTCCGCGAGTCGATGGGATCTACGTGCCAGGCGAACTGCGAATTTGCTGTGCTCTCGTCAGGGCGTTGACGTTCGGGATCTTGTCGTTTGTCAGAGGCAAGTGCGGTCTGCAAGGAACTACGGACATGGTCGCATCAAGATGGGGACTGGCGGCGCTCGTCGGGTTGACGTTTTGCGGTTGGTGTTTGGCTCAAGACAAAGTGGGCGACCGCGCGAAACCGGCGGCGGTGCCCGCGCCAACGATCACCATTTCCAAGGAGACAACTTGGGCCACCGAGCCGCTCCGTCCGGACGGGTTTGTCGACTACATGGCAGTCGTCAACCGGCAGTTCAGCCAAGACGTGACCGTCGAGAACAATGCTTGTGTCTTGCTGTATCAAGCGATGGGGCCAAGTCCGGAGGGCAAGCGGCAGCCGGATCGATTTTTCCAACTCTTGGGGATGGAACCGTTGCCCGATGAGGGGCAGTATTTTCAATCGCTCGGGAATTGGATTCGCGAGCAGCCCAAGGCCCCCGACATCAACGCCGTTTACGACATGCAGGCGAAGGC
>CAZPUJ010000314.1:0-4144 GCA_964589725.1 uncultured Planctomycetaceae bacterium | reverse complement strand
CGGCCTCGAAGTCGCCGTTGAAGAGGAAGCCGTGCGCATCGAGTCGCTCTGCCAACAGTCCGCCGCGCGAGAGGTCCGGCGCGCGAACTCGACCAAAGAACGACAACTCCTTTGGAAGTGTCGCAAGCAAGCGTTCGGAGCGATCGGCCGGCTGAGTCCCAGTTATTGCACTCAAGACGGCGTCGTCCCGCGCACGAAGCTGCCACAGATTCTAGAATTCATCACCGACTGCGGCCGACGTCACGACCTGCGGATTGTCAACGTCTTCCATGCGGGTGACGGCAACATTCACCCGATCCTGCTGTTCGACGAGCGCGACCCGGAACAAGTCCGCCGCGTGCTCGCCGCCAGCGACGAGATTCTGTCGAAGTGCATCGAACTGGGCGGCAGTGTCACAGGGGAGCACGGCATCGGCGTCGAAAAGATCAGCTTCATGGACAAGCTCTTCCAGCCGAACGACCTCGCCGTGATGAAGTTGATCCGCGACGTCTTCAATCCCGACAACCGTTGCAGCCCCGGAAAAATGCTTCCGACCGCGGGCGGCTGCGGCACAGAGTCGTTTCCCAAGGTCGAGCGTCCGCATCGGCGAGCCGCGTTGTGAACCGTCGGTACCGCATCGGGACTTGGTAACGGTTGTGGTTCCCGTTCCGGTTCCCATTGCCGAAAGTTGAGGTTGAACATGCCACTTCGTGTGAAGGGTTTCGCCAATATCAGTACCGTTCTGATGCTGCTGGTTCAAGCCGTTCGAGCGGATGATCTGGCGACGAAGAGCCCGCCGTATGACGTGGTCGTATACGGCGGCACATCGGGCGGGATCGTCGCCGAGGCGATCTATCGCGAGATGCTCCAGGAGGCCAAGGTGCCGGTCGTCTTGGGCGAGCGGTTGGACCTCAAGGCCGGAGTCGCGAAGGCCGGTGCTCGCATCGTGAGCATCAAGTTGGAAAGCGGGCTGACGTTCCTCGGCACGATGTTCCTCGGCTCCGACGGGTACGCGATCGTGGACGCCGTGGAATTGCTGCCGTCGGAGAAGTGAGTGTCACTCTATTGGTCGCCTTCTCCGACGAGCGACCGTTGACCAATACCGATCGGGACTCGACACTCAGTTCCTCGCCCGGCCGTTAATGACCGCGGCCGCTGAGACTGGCGTCTGTGTCCCGGAGGAAAACCGATCCTGCACACGATGCGATTCATGGCGCGGTACGGTTTCAGGTCTCAACGAAAGGCACTCTGATGTTACTACAAGAGCTGACTTGGCCCGAAGTCGGACGACTGTCACGCGATCTGCCGGTCGTGGTGCCGGTGGCAGCGCTTGAGCAGCACGGCGGGCATCTGCCCGTATTCACAGACAGCATGTTGCTGGGCGAGGTGGTGCGGCGCGTGGGCGACACGATGCGCGACCGAGTCCTCATCGCGCCGGTCATGTGGCTGGGGAACTCGCACCATCACCTGGATTTTCAAGGAACGTTGTCGGCTAGCCCGCGAGTCTATCTGGACCTACTGAACGATCTGGCCGAGAATCTTCTCACTCACGGATTCCGCAGGATCATGTTTCTCAACGGACACGGCGGCAATACGACACCGGGTAAGCAGGCGGTCTTCGAGATTCGTCAGCGACATCGCGCTCGTCACGACTTGCTGCTCTTGTTCGCGACGTATTGGGACAATGCCCAACCGAACGCCGGCCGTTCCGATTTGGTGCAGTCTCAAATGGGACATGCCTGCGAGTGGGAGACGTCGATGATCCTGCGACTCGCTCCCGATCTGGTGAAAGACATCACACAGCTCGATCGAGTCCCCTTCGGCTTCGAATTTGAGCCGGCCTATCGCGGCTGGACGACGAAGGATCGCACGGTCCCCGGCCACATCGGCGAACCGCGTCACGCCTCGGCCGACAAAGGCGAATATCTATTCCAGGCATTCTCGGCGGGCGTGGTCAAGCTGCTCGAACAGGTCATCGCCTGGGACGGCCACAGTTGGGACAGGGCGTGATTCCGCTGGAAACAAGCTCAACCAGATCGTCGATCGCTCATTCACGAGACCAACAGCGAGCGGTCGATGCTGGCGATGTTCGCACAGCCGGTTGCCAGCATGGCGCTGACTAGTTCTTCGCGCAGGAGTTCGAGGACTGTCTGCACTCCGGCTTCGCCATCGGCCGCCAACGCCCAAGCGTAAGGGCGGCCGATCAGCACGGCTTTGGCTCCCAACGCGAGGGCCTTGAGAACGTCGGTGCCGCGACGCACGCCACTGTCCAAGAAGACCTCGGACCGGCCGCTCACCGCTTGTACGATCTGCGGCAACTGGTCGATGCTGGCCGGAACGCCGTCGAGTCGTCGGCCGCCGTGGTTTGACACGATGATTCCGTCCAGGCCGATCGCGACGGCCTTCTTGGCATCGTCCACACGCAGCACGCCTTTAATCAGCAATGGCAGCTTCGTGATCGAACGCAGCCAGTCAAAAAAGTTCCACGACAGCGTCAGATCCCAGGCTTGGTCATTGAAGGCCAGCAACTGTTCGTTGGTCATGCGGTCGGTCACGTCAAAGCCGACATCGCGCAAATGCTTGAGCAACACGTTCTGCGGCAGCGTAAAACGATGGCGGCGGTCAGCGTCTTTGCGTTCGCCAAGGTCCACGGTCAGCACGATCGCCTTGTAGCCGGCTCGTTCGGCGCGTTCGACCAGCCGTCGAGCGACCGCGCGGTCCTTCGGAACGTAAAGCTGAAACCACTTCGGACCGGAACTCGCTGCCGCGATCTCTTCGACGCTGTGGCCGGCACTGCTGCTGACTCCCATGATCGTCTTGGCGGATGCCGCGGCGCGAGCCGACGCAAGTGCTCCTTGCGGGTGATACAAACTCTGCCCAGCGACGGGAGCCAGCAGAATTGGCAAAGCGATCGCCTGCTTGAGCACCGTGGTGGCCGTATCGGCCTCCGCCACGCCGGTGAGCAACGGTGGCAGAATCCGCAGCCGTTGAAACGCCGCCACATTGTCGCGCAGCGTGATCTCGTCGGTCGAGCCAGTTGTGATGTAGTCGTAGGTGGCTTGAGGCAATGCAGCTTTCGCTAACTCCTGAAAGTCCGCGACGTTCACCGGCTCGCGCTGACGCCGATCTGCGTTCGGCGTGGCGGTACGCTGAGCGTCGACATCCTGAGGCCCGTCGGATGGCGTTTTTGGCGGCGGCGTTTTTGCCGCTTCGTCGTCGCCTCGTACCTGAGTCTGCCACATTCCGAGCGACCCAGCACCCAGCGCCACAAGCTTGGAAAAAAAGCGTCGGTTCATGGTGGATTCAGTAGCTGAACTCGCCAGAGTTCAGATTGTTTGGGCGGCTTTGGTTGCTCGGCTGAAGTCTGGCGACTTCAGCTACCGTCTGGTTCCTGTGAATCAGCTTCATCTTGCACAGCGCGAATCAGACCATGTTGCCGAAGATACGAATACGTGCGCCAGAAACGCTCCCAATAATCGTCCTGCCATAAGCGCAACTCAGGGTATCCGGGCAATAGGCAGCCGGTGAAAGGGTAGTCGCGGAACTGAGCTGGCTCGACCAACCCCTTTCGCTCCGGATTGCGAGCGATGTATTCCACAACGTTTTCGAACGCAGTTCGCTCGCGCTCCTCCTCAGCCAACACATGTTCGTATGGCTGAAGCTGCAAACGGCAACTCAGCTTTTCGAGGACCGGGTTCAGTTGCTTGCAGACGTACTTGGCGGCATTGCGTTGGTCCGAACCATCCAGGATTCCGATCCACAACAAATGGATGTGGTCCGGCATGCAGCAATAGATCGGGCAACAAAGTCCGTAGCGAAACATCGTGTGTGTGAGAATCTCGCGAAACTTGTAGTAGAAGATGGGGATCAGCCAGCCCGTCTTGCGGTCTTCCATCGTCATCGACCAATGCACGTAGGCCTGCCCTCGATAGTGTTCCGGCGGCAAACGCCGAAGGTATTCATGTTGCGGAATTCGTTCGCTCATGGAAATTTGCGGTAGTCGACGACGGCTGAACTCTGGTTCGTAGCTGAACTAGCCAGAGTTCAGATTGTTTTTCATCTTGCGGTCACTTTGGCGTACTGCTGAAGTCTGGCGACTTCAGCTACCTCTGGTCTCCAGGCCCGTGAGCGTGCCGGTGCTGGAGCCGAATTTGTCGGCTTCGAT
>CAZPUJ010000313.1:0-6847 GCA_964589725.1 uncultured Planctomycetaceae bacterium | reverse complement strand
TCGCGGCACGCGGCGCTCGATGCCGGTGGCGATCCGAGTCTCGGCAACTATCGGCCTCCCGATTTCAAGTTGCCGGCGGACGTCGTGATGTCTCGGCTGGAAGACCGCCGCGGTTTGTGGCGCGAGTTCGACACACTCTCTCGCCGGTTGGATACCGAGCCACAGTTTCAGTCGCTTGACGATGTGCAGCGGCAAGCGTTGGAACTCGTCAGTGGCTCGACCGTGCGGCAGGCGTTCGATCTCTCGCAAGAAGCGGCTTCGATGCGAGATCGTTACGGACGCCACGGCTACGGTCAGCAGGCGTTGCTCGCGCGGCGGCTGGTCGAAGCGGGCGTGACCTTTGTCGTGATCAACCTCTACGAAAAAGACATCGATTGGTGGGACGACCACTACACCATCGAAAAGAACCTGCGCAAACGTCTGTCGGTTTACGACCAGGCATTGCCGACGCTCATCGAAGATTTGTCCGAACGCGGGATGCTAGACCACACGTTGGTCGCGGCCTTTGGAGAATTTGGCCGCGCGCCGCGCATCGATCAAGGTGCGGGACGAGGTCACTGGCCCGGAGCGATGACGGCCCTGTTGGCCGGCGGTGGAATTCGTGGCGGCCAGATCATCGGCTCGACGACATCGAACGGCGGCGAACCGAAGGACCGACCGCTCGGCCCCGGCGATCTCTTGGCGAGCATTTATCGCGTCGTCGGCGTCGATCATCAAGCGACCGTTCGCGACCGCCAAAGCCGCCCGATTCCGATTCTCGAATCGGGCGAGCCGATCGCGGAGTTGTTCTGAGGCATCAGTTGCAAGTTGTTGGTTGCTACTGAAAGGGACGAACTACGATTGGCTCCGCAACCCGAAGCGTAAGTTTTGAACCTGCGCTGTTTGTGGTTGCCCTGACAATTTTCATCGAGGAATCTTGGCCATTGGGCAAGACTCCATCCGGCTTGCCCGGATGGTGAATCTGATGGTTGGCTACCCCGGTGACGCTCTCGTTGAGTGCCCTGTTTTTCTGCGGTTCGCCGCCTCCGGCGGCGAACCGCAGAAAAACAGGGGTCGGGAGCGTGACGTTCATCGCTAGCTTTCCATCGTCTTCCCCATCCGGACAAGCCAGATGGGGCCGAATCAAAAACAGCGCAAGTTCAAAAAGCGTAAGCGAGGTAGTGCTTCCCGTCCCTCGCTTACACTTCGGGTTAGTGCCAGCATCGGCCGCGAGCAGTATCAATCGCTCTAGGCCACGCCCAGCCGTTGATTCGACAGAACAATCAACACGACCGGCGGAGAGCCAGTATTCGCTCGTTCAATCCGCAGTCCCCAATCCGAAATCGCTCATGCCGCGCCTGTTTTTCGGCAACTTCGACTTTGAGCACGAACTCGCCAATCCGCTTGGGTGGCAAGCCTCTGCGCAGCTTCAGCGATTACTTGCCGAACGGGCGCCGTGTTGGATCGCTCTGGCCGACGACGGTGATTTCATTTGGACTCCACAGCCGATCGCCGATGCCTTTTGGGACGAGCTCAGCGCTGGCGGATTGCCGCGCGTACGAGGAGTTGTTGATCCGTCAGCGGTACTGGCCGCCGGTTGTGAGTTGGTCCCGTGGGGCTGGTCGCGACGAGCAATGTTGTTGGCCGGCAACACGCCTCGGCCGATCGAATCGTCCGTACATGCCGGCAACTCGCGGAGTTGGTCGTTCGAGTTGGAGCGCGAATTCGGGGTCGAGCTGCCGGGGAGCGCGCGGATTGAACGGCTGGAAGACTTCACCGACGTCGTCTCGCGATCCGCCAGCGAGTTCAGCGCGCGGGCCGACGAGCATGCGTGGGTCATTAAGGCCAACTTTGGCATGTCAGCGCGAGAACGGATTCTTGGTCGCGGGTCAACGCTTACCGAACCGCAGCGACGCTGGCTGCAACGACGGCTCACGGCGGACGGAGTGGCATTCTTCGAGCCCTGGCTGCGGGTTCGTGCCGAAGTCGGCGTACAAATCACAGTGCCCTCGAGCGGGCAAGGCGTGCCGCGTCTCGAAGGGCTCCCGCCGCTGCTGACTGACTCGCAAGGCAGCTATCGCGGCAGCCGGTTCTCGTTCGATGACACGATCCCAATCGAGTGGCAATCGGCGGTCGAGGTCTGCTTGCGCGCGGCCACTCGACTGCAAGCACTCGGCTACTTCGGACCGCTGGGCATCGACGCGGGATTGTACGAGGACTCGCAAGGCCGGGTGTTGGTCCGCCCGTTGCAAGACATCAACGCGCGTTTCACGATGGGCCGACTGGCTCTCGGTTTTCGCCGCTTGCTCAAGCCGCATGAGTCGGGCGTCTGGCGGCACTCACCGATCCTCATTAAACACCACGAGGGACGTGTGATTTCCACAACGCCGGTGATCGTCGGCGACCGAGCCCCGTCACATCGTTCGGTTGTCGTGATTGGTCAAAGTTGCCACATCACTGGGTGAACGCGATTTGTCGTCGCTGGATTCTCGAAAATTCACACGAATGGCTGTGCAGTCTGAATTCTTGCGAATTCAGCTACTGATGACTCGGCCGTCAAGCCGGGATCCCCGGGATCTCTCCGGTCGATGGCGGCTGACCGGAAGAGCGACCTCCCGCCAACACGACAATCGCCTCGACCAGCATCAGCGCGGCGAGTGCGATCAAGACGGCTCCGATCCACGGCACTGGTTCTGTCGGCGCGATGAAGCCATTCGCAGCGGTCCAGAATTTCGGCACGGTCATCGAGAGCAATGCCCATGAGCTCATGACGTACATCAACACTGTCGGAATGCCCGTCACGAACCAGACCCAACGTGCTCGATACGTTCGCCACAGCCACACGGTGACGCCGAGCAACGTCAACGCAGCCAGCAACTGATTGCTCGCGCCGAACAGTCTCCAGAAGATCTTCCAAACCGGTTCCGGCTTGCCATCGGCGCCGATGCGCTCGGGCTGCAACAGGAAGAACAGCGGAGCACCCGCTGTCAACGCGGTGCCCAGCCAGCGACCGAGCGAGTTTTGCAGTCCGGTCAGCTCTTGAAATATGTACCGCCCCAGCCGCGTGCAGACGTCAAGCGTGTCGTAGATGAACGTCGTGAATGCCATCAACGCGAACGACACGCCAAGCTGCGGCGAGATGTGCAGTACCTCCAGGAACTTGCCGATGCCTAGCGCGTAGATCAAATTCGGCTCTGGGTTTTTCAGGGCGGGAGAGTCCTTCGCCAGGACCATCACGCAACAGAGCGACACGACGGCGACCATGCCTTCCAGCAACATTGCTCCGTAGCCAATCGTCTTGGCGTCGGTCTCCTTCGCGAGTTGCTTGGACGTGGTTCCCGAACAGATCAGCGAATGAAAACCGGAACACGCGCCGCAGGCGATCGTGATGAACAACATCGGAAATACCGACGTCCAGTTGTCGAGAACCGAGGCTGTGAACCGGGGATACTGAATCGGCTCGCCACCGAGCATCAAGCCCAACGCGCCGCCTCCCAACGCCACATACAAAAAGTAACCGCCCAAGTGGCCGCGCGGTTGCAGCAGCAACCACACCGGCACGACTGCCGCCACCAGGCAGTAAATCAGCAACAGCACGTCCCAAATGCGGCGCGTGTTGTCGCGCGAAACGCTGAGGATCGACTCCAGATCCAACGGCGCGTACTGCCCGGCCCAGATCGCCAACCCCACGAGCGGCAGAAAGATCACTGTAGCCCAACCGACGGTCAGCTTCGTGTATCGCAGCAGGCAGCCCATGATGATCGGGAGCACCAGGTACAGCAGCGAGGACGTCGCGATGCCGCCCCCCGTGACAGTGGTTCCGTCTTCCAATTTCTGCGCACCGATAAACGCCGTCGCTGTCAGGTCCGTAAACGCCACGATGATGTACACCAGTGCGATCCAGACGAAGCTTAGAAACAGCACATACGACCGGTGAGTCATGTGGTCGCGCACGACCTCGGCAATCGAGCGGGCCTTATGTCGGATCGACGCCGTCAACGACGTCAGGTCATGGACGCCGCCGATGAAGATGCAGCCGAAAAGGATCCACAGCAGCGCCGGCACCCAGCCGAACGCGATTCCCGCCAGGATTGGCCCGACAATCGGTCCCGCCGCCGCGATGGCCGAAAAATGTTGGCTGAGCAAAAACTTTGGCTCGATCGGTTCAAAGTCGACATCGTCCCGCAGCTCAACCGCCGGCGTCGGCCGATTCGGGTCCAGCCGCAACAACCGCGCGAGCACGCGGCCGTAAGTCACATACGCAATCGTCAGCACCACGGCCGAGACGACGACAATTGGGAGGAGACTCATGACGAGTCCTTTGGGTCGAAAGCACCTGATGTTGGGCTAATGCGGGCTTCACCCGCAACCCAACTCCCTCTCCTCCGCATCGGGGGAGAGGGCCGGGGTGAGGGGGTTGTCTTCGAATGGCGTTAGACCGTTCCGCCCCTCACCCTAACCCTCTCCCCCGCGGCGGGGGAGAGGGAACCAATCGCACGCACGGCGCGCAAATATTGACAACCGAAGACTCTAACCTGTCCGCCAACGACCGAAAGTTTATTCCGCCGGTCGCGACTTCTTCGAGCTTGTTCGCACCGGCGCGTTGCCGGCGGCGGGAGTGATTCTCTTTGTCGTGGACGTTGAGTCTCCCGCCGAAACGGAGACGGCGTTGGTTTGCAGGACTTCGCGTGACTCGTCGTTCTGGACAAACGCCACGATGTGCAGACGCTTCAATTCCAAAGGCTTCGCCGGGAAGTCGACGTTTTCGCTTTCCTCGTACTTCTTCAGGTAGTCGCTGAGCGATGCTTTCAGATCGGCCAACGGGATCGCTTCTTTCATCGTCAGTTTGCCCTCTTTCGCGGCGATCCCTTCCGGTCCGCCGACCATGCGGCGCACGATCATCTCGTGGCTGCGGACGCCGTTTTTTGCGAGGAAATGGATTTCATCTTCGGCAATGACGACTCGCAGACGAACCTCGCCCGGTTCCTCCTTGAGTTGATCCAGTCCTTGCACGTCGGCCGCGATTTGCAGCACGTCGTCCTCGACTTTGGCGGCCAATCGTACTTTCAGCGGCGACTTTTGAGAAAGCTGTGGTTCGATGAACTGCCGCAGGCTGCCGTAGATTTCCGGGGCTCGGGCGATACTACCGCCGAGGCCATCCACCGGGGCACCGTTGAGCAGCACGGTCGGTGTTCCCTGACCGCGGTAGTAACTCGCGAAACGGTCTTCGCCGTCGGCGTTGGTCAGCGGGTCTGGACCCGGAATGTGCTGATGGTAGCGCAGCATGACGACCTGTGAGCGAGGATAAGTGACCTCCAACCCACTGGTCGCGACATCGGCGGACACGCACGGCGGACACGCAGCACCGGTGAACAGCTCACACAGTACGACGCGATTGCCGGACGGAGCTTCCTCCGACGGCTTTTCAGCGAAGCTCGTCAACCGTTTGCGATAGACCGAGTCTTTGAATTCATCGAGACCCTCGCTGCTCCCCTTCTTGGCTTCCCACAACTTGGCGAGCGTCTCGCTGGGGAGTTCGCGGTCGGTCTGGTCCGGCTTCTGAGCCCAATCGCGTCTCAAGAACGCTTCCAACATCGGCAGTGTGGCGATCTCGGCGAACAATTCCAGGGCCTTGTCGGTTCGTTTGTTCTTCTCGTGGAAGCGAGCCAATCCGTACAGAACCGTTGGATCGAACGGAGTTTTCTGACGCAACTCGGTCAACCAGTCTGCCGCTTTTTGTCCGCGCTCCGCGTCGTCCGACTCGACCAGTTTCAGCGCTTGAATGGTGAGGATGTTTTCCCGCGCTGATTTGAGTTGGTCTTTCAGATATGCCAACGAATCATCGGTGAGTGTCTTATTGACCGTCGCGATGTACTTCAGCGAGAAGTCAGGATTGAAGCGGACAATCGCCAAAACCAATGCGATGTCTCCCTTGGCCGTTTGTTGCAGTCGCGGTCCCCACATCGACATGGCCGTTTCGTAGTCGTTGATCAGTCCTTCGATGTCTTCGACGGACGCATCCAACTCGGCTGTGTGCATGATCAACGTTTCCCAGGCCATCATCGCCAGTGGACTGTCCGGACGATCAGTGACGAATTTTTTCAGGCTCTTGATTCTCGTCTTGGGATTTTGGGTGGCGAAGGCTTCTCCGAGCGTTTTCGCGTCTGCGGGTTCGGGTGCCGAATTGAATGATTCCAGCGATTTAACCTTCGTCGGAACCAAGCGAGCGGGCAGGCAGTTGCCGAACACGGCGTTGCCGTACACGACACCGTTCTTCAACGTGCCCTGAAAATTCAACGGCGTGCCGCTGACATTGAATGACAATTGCGCTTGCTGGGCCGTGACCTCGGCTTTCTCAAGCTCCGTCGGCTGGAGCACTCCCGTTTGAGCGATCCATTTCGCTTGCAGCGATTTGTCGTTCACGCCTCCGTTGGCGGCGGAGATGTCGACGATGCCGGTGTGAAAGTCGATGAAGCCTCCCTCGGTTGGGCGAGTCAGCACCAAGATCCAACGTCCGGCCAGCGACTTCCGCGCGGGACCGGTGTCGACCGGCGAGGCCGCTTGAAACGGATTGGCTTCATCCGCGGCCAAGACTTTCTTCCTCGACTTGTCGGTAGCGCGAGCGACGCCTGTGTCGTCATCGGGTCCGGGCGGCATCTGCGTCCGTCCTTCGACGTTCGCCTCACCGTCATCGGTCGTGCCGCCGGTCGACGTGTTCGAGGGAGACTCAGCGGGCTTCGTACACGCCAAGTTCCAGCACACCAGTACGATCCACAATCCATTCCAGAATCTTCGTGACATGACTGGACCTCAATCAAAAGGGTCGCAAACCGCCCGCGAGCCACGCGGCATCCTGCCGTTCGTCCAC
>CAZPUJ010000312.1:0-6879 GCA_964589725.1 uncultured Planctomycetaceae bacterium | reverse complement strand
TTCCGGGGAAACACAGCCGGTACCCGCGTCACCGCTCAACAAAGTCCGAGTCTACAAATGGATGAAGACCGTGGACGCATCCGGCGGCACGCAGCCGGAGCCGTCCATTCAGCAAGTCGCGCGGCTGAGTCCGCAGGCCATCTTTCTGCTCAGCGACGGCGAATTCAGCCCGCTCAGCGATGCCACCTATAGAGAATTGCAGCCGCATGATATGCGAGTCAACACGCTCGCGTTCGAAGACGAGAGCGGCAAACAAGCGCTGCAAGAGATCGCGAATCGCACGAAGGGGACTTATCGTTTTGTGCCGGCTGCTCCGATCCCGGAATTCGCGGAGTGGTCGTTGGTCACCCGATTATTTGATGACCTCTTGGACCAATGGCTCGACCCGAAGACTCCCGCTGCGGATGCTCAAGCCGCGCACCAGGCGTTGTCCGAATTCTGCGACGGCGAGGACTTTGGCCCTCGCTCGAACGCTAACGAGGCGGAGCGAAAGCAGGCGCGACAGGAATGGCGACGCTGGTGGGTCGAACACAAGTTAGCCCCGGAGGTAAAAAAACAAGATCCCGCTCGACTGCAACACAATTTTCAGAATCCGAGTTTTTGGTGGCGCTGGGCCGCGATCGAAGCGGCTCCGCAACTGGGCTGGACTGACGCGACGCCGCTCATCGCGAAGTTGCGCGATTCCGAACCGGGAGTCCAACAAGCGGCTCGGCAAGCTTTGATGGCGCTGGCCCGGGACGAGGATTACGGGCCGGAGCCGGATGCCGATGCCGCCGGCTGCCGCGCCGCATTCGATCGTTGGACCGACTGGTGGCGTCGCGAACGACACCTCGCGTCGTTCGAGTCGAAATCCGACGAGGCGCTGGCTCACGAATTCGACAGTCCGGACGTCAAGACGCGTCGGGTTGCGCTGCGAACCGTGGCCGATCGCGGACGATTCGCGCGTCCGGAAGTCCTCATTCCAATGCTGAGCGACTCGGACCAAGACGTCCGCCGCGCCGCGCGAGATGGCCTCGCCAAAGTTTCCGGCAAGGATTTTTGTCCCGTCTGCTCGGAGCGATCCGAGTTTCAAGAGGCGGGGAAAAAATGGTCCCAACTCTACAAGGACAAGGCCGAGGCGCAAGCCGAAAAAACTCTGCGCCTCGCGGAACAGTTGGAAAACCATCAACGCGGCGATGCCGCACGACAATGGTACGAACGCATCCAGCGCGAATCCCCGAACACTGATGCAGCCGCCAAGGCCGCGAAACGTTTGAAAGCCCTCAGCCCATGAAAGGTGGGAGGTGAACGGAGTGCCGTTAGACCTCTTCGATCGTAAGTCATCCATACTGTGCGCGTAATTCGTTCCCTCTCCCCCGCCGCGGGGGAGAGGGCTGGGGTGAGGGGGACAAGCGCTTCACTAGCCCACGAATCCCCCTCACCCCGACCCTCTCCCCCGATGCGGGGGAGAGGGAGCAAGAGTGCGGGCGAACCCCGCAGGCCGAAGCTATGTGAGCGAGATTGAGGCATGATTCACCTAAAGACCTTGCTGGAGCGAACGGAGCCTCCCGGCGACTATTACCAGTTGCTGGGAAAGCCTTGCTTGCTGCCGCACCGCGCTGAGTTGCTGGAGGCGATCCGCGCCGCCACGCGATTCTTGTTGCCGTATCAAAACCACAAGAATAAAGAGATGGTCGCGCGGGCTCGGCGGTTGCAACTCCTCTCGGCGAGGGCGGACGAAACGTTCTCGGACAGTGAGACTTGGCGGGCCTACGAGGCGAAGATCCTTCAGACTTTGCGTGAGGAATATCGACGGCAGCGCGTGACTTCCGGTAAGTCCACCGCGGAGTCTGATCCGCGTCACTGGCTGCGAGAGGTGCGCGGTGTGGCGGAAGAACGCCTCGACGAGGCGACGCAGTTCGTGACTCAACCGGACCAGGATCGAGAACATTGGAGCGTTGAGCTGCCCCCCGCCGACACGAACAACGCCGCACAGGCAGTTGGCACGCCCCCCATGTTGTCGCCAGGCTCGGCTCGCCAACCGCTGCCGAAGACGGAAATCTTCATACCACACGAACCTCCCTTTCGGCTGGGCAGCTACGAGGTGTTGGAACGGTTGGGAGAAGGTGGGATTGGCATTGTCTATAAGGCGCGGCACTCGCAGTTGCAGAAGCTATTCGCCATCAAACTACTGCGCCGTGACCGTCCGCTGGAACCGAAAGCCATCGCCAGATTCCATCGTGAAGTGCAGGCCATCGGTCAACTCGATCATCCCAACATCGTGCAGGCGACTGACGCGGGCGAGTTTCAAGGAGCACAGTTCCTGGTGATGGAATTGGTTGACGGCCTCACCTTGCACGACATCGTGCAAAGCCGAGGACCGTTGCCGATCGCTCAGGCGTGCGACTGGATTCGACAAGCGGCTTTAGGTTTGCAACACGCTCACGAACGTGGCTTGATCCACCGCGACGTCAAGCCGTCCAATTTGATGGCCACCAAGGACAACGTGATCAAGGTGCTCGATCTCGGACTGGCCATGCTGAACTCGTCGGAACCGGAACGGGACACCGCCGAGGGGGAAGACCGGCAGCGCCCCGTCTTCGCCGCGTGGACCGAACTGACGGTCGCGGGAGCCATTCTTGGCACGATCGACTACATGGCTCCCGAACAGATTTCCGACCGGCGAAACGTCGATGCTCGTACCGACATCTACAGTCTGGGTTGCACGCTGTGCTATTTGTTGACCGGCCGCGCTCCCTTTCAGCATGTCAGCTCCGATCCTCTGCAACGGATGGCAGCCCACGCGAACGCGCCGTTGCCGAAACTGAGTGCTTTGCGCCCCGAGACACCAACCGCCCTGGAGGATCTCCTGCAACGGATGCTGGCGAAATCACCGCGCGACCGTTTTCAGACCACGGCCGCAGTCGCAAGGGCGTTGGAAGAAGTGCTCAAGCCAGCGGCTCCGCCCAATGATTCCATGATTCCTGATTGGGTGCTCACGCAGAAAGATCAGACTGTCCCGCTACTGTCGGAGCCAGAGCCTCCTCGTGCGGCGGTTTGCACGCCAACGCCATCTCCGCCCGTGGAAGTCCAGCCCTCGAACAGACAACAGACACGCCCGACCTCCGGAACCAAGAAGTCGACCTCGTTTTCAAAGCGGCCTTCCGTTCCACCACCGCCACCCGGGGTGGCGACGCGCCTGTCGGGTCGGCACCCCATTTTGACGATGAATCCATCAGAAGCATCCGCCAAGTCCGGTCGGTCATTCGACCGGAGACGGGGTCAGCAATCAAACACGATCATCTGGTGGGTCACCGGAGCCGTCTTGGCTGTTTCTGTGTTGGGAGCGGTTTGGTTGTTGGCGAGCGGATGGGCGAATGCTACAAGAAAACCCTCTCGGACCACCGAAGCTGGTGAGCAACGCCAGAATTCCGAGCCAAGATCGTCGACTGACTCTTCGCCGCCGACTTCCCCCACAGATAAGAAACGGAACCGCAATTACTTGCCGATGCAGCCGAAGTTGTGAAAGTTCAGACCGAAGTCTCACGACTTCGGCTACAGAAGTTATGGCGAAACGCCGTGAATCATCCGGTGCGACCATTGCGACAGGAAGGAATCTCCGTGACTCCGAAACCCAAGAAGACTGTGATCTCCTCGCCGCTGCGGCCGCGGATCACCTGCCCGCACTGCTGGAAGCCGTTTCCGCCCGGCGACATTATGTGGATCGCTGAACATCCCACATTGATGGGAGACGATGTGCTGGGGGAGAACGAACAGCGACGGTTTCTGCCCAGTCGCTTCGATGTCGATGGCCATGCAATTGATGTCAAAAACATCACCTGCCACGAGCTGGCCTGCCCGGCCTGTCACCTGCCGATTCCACGGGCGATCATCGAACTGGAAGCGGTGTTCATCTCGACGCTGGGCGCGCCGGGTTCTGGAAAGTCTTATCTTCTGGCTGCGATGCTCCATCAAGCACAGGACACGGCGCTGCGATACTTCCAGTCGAACTTCTCGGACGTGGACCCGGTCGCGAATGCCGTCGTCAACGACTACATCCAAAAGCTGTTTCGCAACAGCCACCCTGGCGAGTTGGAGAACCTCGATAAAACCGAATTGCAAGGTCCGCAATACAACTTGGTCATCATGGATCAGCGCGAAGTCTGGCTGCCCAAGCCGTTCATCTACTCGTTGCAACCGCTGCAACTTCAGGACGAACGCTTGCGCCGACAACTTTGCCGGGCGATTTGCCTGTACGACAACGCGGGCGAGCACTTCATGCCGGGCAAGAGCGCCAGTCAGCTCGCCACGCAACACTTGGCACTCTCGAAAGTCTTGCTGTTTCTATTCGATCCGTTGCAGCACGCGCGGTTTCGTCAGGCGTGTCTGGGACGTGCCGAAGACCCACAGTTGGGGAAGTACGGGAAGAGCAATCCTCAGGACCAAGTGCTGCAGGAAGCCTCGCGACGCATCAAGAATCTCACGGGACTGGCACAGCACGCGAAATACTCGCGGCCATTGATCGTTGTGGTGACCAAGTACGACGTCTGGCACTCCTTGCTCACCGATGACATCGTGGACATGACTTCGTTGCTGTGCCGCATTCCGGATCGCGGCGCGGCCCTCGACTTGAAACGGCTGCAAAGAATCTCGAAGCGAATGCGAGAACTCATGTTTCAACTGGCTCCCGACATCGTGGCCGCCGCTGAAGGCTTCTCCGACGAAGTCATTTATTTACCAAACAGTGCTCTGGGCTGCAGCCCGGAAGTTTTGCGTTTGTCCGGCGGTACGGAAGCTCTGGGCGTTCGGCCCTGTAACATCCAGCCGATGCTGGCCGAGTTACCGTTGCTGTACGCGCTGCATCGCGCGGTGCCGACGTTGATTCCCGGCATTCAACGCACGTCTGGCGACGGTGGAACGTATTTGCCCGTCGAGAAGCCGGTGCCACACTCCAGCCTGAAGGCGGGCGCGAAAATCGCTCGCGAAATCAACACCGCGCAACGCGCGTCGGCGAAGCAAAACACGCCGGAGGTTGAGAATTCGCAGCGCCAAGTTCCTCCGGAGAAACCCCCGCAGGCACCGCGACCCAAAGTCGATATCCATTTGAAGGAGGATCGTCCGTGAGTCATGAGGTTGTCTACACGTCCGCTCCCCGAGGATTGAAGCCCGGCAGTTACGGTTTCTGCACCGTCATGGCGACCGCCGGGATTCCCAAAATCCTGCAAGACCGTTTGGAATCGCTCAGCGGTTACGAGCATCCATTCTCGCTGACCGACCGCCAAGCACATTTTAACCCAGTCAACTTTTCGCACCTGATCGTGACGGTTGCCAATCAGCGTTATCACCTGCTGACCCGCATCGCCGATGCCGGAGCCGACTACTCCGGCCGCTCCAACAAGATCGCGCATCACGTCGCACTGTCTCCCAATGAACTCACGCCGGCCGGCCCCGCGTGGACGTTGAGCAGGCCGAATTTCTGCAAGACCAGTTTCCATGGCGAGCCCCAAACATTGCCGACCGGCGTATTGCCTCCCGCCGGCACCCGACCCTTCGCGATCTGCTCGGCGTGGAAGCAACTGACTCCCGACCACGATGCCGGTTGGGCCGGTGTCCTGGCCGAGCTCACCATTAAGTATCCGTCTCGCCCGGTGACGTTGATCTTCGCTCCCGGCACAGACCTGTTGCCGTTGGTCGTCGAAGCTTTGAGCCTGCTGCCGCCGGACCGGCAATGGCGCACGACCTTCTGCACGTTCTTCACCAAACTACCGACCGGGATCGACTGCCAGTGGCGCTTCGTCTTGGATGGCACTCCCGCCGCGGACGCCGCACGCCGCAACCTGCAAGCCCCACCCATCGACTTGTCCGCGCCCGGCCCCCTGCCGATGGAAGGCCCGCTCGTCAATGCCGCACGCAACGGCCAACTGCCAATCGCAATCGCCACGTCAACCACGCTGCCAAACGTCCCGTCCGCTCCGCCGGTAAACATCCCCAGCATTCTCAGTTCCCGATCCGCACCGATTCAAAGCAATGCCGAGTCGCTCGAAGAGGAGACGTATCAACAACTCGGCGGCCCCATTCCACCGACGGTCAAGAGCAGCCGCGCGATTTCGAAGGACGACCCCTTCGGCGCGCGCCCGCGCTCCCGCTTCGGCCTCGCTGGGGCCATCGTTGCAGGCGTCCTCTTCATGGGCACCGCCATCAGCTTGGCCATTTATTTCGGCCTCCGCCAAAAAGTCGCGCGGCCACTCGCATCAGAGCGTCAGGTTGCCTCCGACCGAGCAACGACACCGAGCGACGACTGGAAACCTACGTTGCTAACCGAGAGCGACGGACAATCAAAAAAAAGTGGAAGTCCTCCGCGGCTTCCGTCGCTCCAAGATCCGGCCGTGTCGAACCAAGCCAACGGCGCCGCGGAGACGAACCCCAAGAACGACAAACCGGAAAAAGTAGAACCGCCCAAAGATCCCTTCAAAGACATTAAAGACAAACTTTTCGTGCTGGCTCTGCCAAAGCGAGATCCGCTTTTGCCCTCCACCGATAAACCGCGAGAAGTATGTAAAGTCTTTGTGGAGCATCCGAAGGATTGCGAGTTGGCGCTGAGCACGGAGGAAATGGTCAAGATAAAGGACGGCGTCGAGGGGCCACGTCTATTTCTCGAACCTGCCAAAACCCCTTCGTCAATCACGCGGTCGTGGACCGTTTTGTCTCGCCCAAATCCCAAGAAGAGTGCTTTGGGGGAGTTCGCCACCCAAGAACCACCGGTTCCCGTCGCAGAGTTCAATTTGCACAAACGTGAGCGCGAGTGCGTTTTGGAGTTCAAATGGATCTTCAAACCGAATGCGGAAGAAAGTTCACTCCTGTATTCCACGTTGGAACTAAAGGCTGACGGCGCGACTGTGA
>CAZPUJ010000311.1:0-3588 GCA_964589725.1 uncultured Planctomycetaceae bacterium | reverse complement strand
CGCTGGAACAAGGCGAGACGTTTTCGGGACTCGTCGGCGCCGATCAAATCCGCGTGCAAGACCTCGACGGCAACGGCACGGCCGAAGTCATCGTGCTCAGCACGAAAGAGAAAACGATTGGCGTGTCACGCATGCAGGACGATCGGTTGACGTTTCCTCAAGCGTTGCCGTTGGCGGGCAAGGAACCGATCGCGCTGGAAGTCGCGGACCTCGACGGCGATAAGCGGCCGGAGGTGATCTATCTGACGAAGGCCCGAGCCGCTCGCGAGTCCAGCTTCGCGATGGAGGCTCTGACAATGTCAAACGGCGACTGGAAACCGTACGAGTTCGACGGCAAGACGTCGGTCGCGCTGGAGATCAAAGGGAACCCGAGCAAGCTGATGAAGGCCGACGTGAACGGCGACGGCCGGATGGAGTTCATGGTTTTCGTGGGCACGGATCGTCCGCCAGTGTTGTTCTCGCTGGACGAGAAGGGAGTGCCGAAAGAACTCAAAGCCGAGAGTGGCATTCAGCTCGGCAACGTGCCGCCGGGAGCGGTCTTTTTCGGACAACTCCCAGGTCCGGCGCTGCTGGTCGCGCAGGACAAGTTTGTCCGCAACATGCGGTTCGATGAGAAGACGCGCGGCTGGCAAGTCAGCGATCAATACAACGCCGTCGAAACCGCCGCGAAGACCGTCGGGGCCGCGACGCTCAATCTCGACGGCCAACCGGGCAACGAGATCGTGCTCATCGACATTGGCGTGCAAAAACTGAAAGTGCTGCGACTGGACGACAAGGTCTATCGCCCTTGGCAAGAAGTCGAACTCGGCAAATTCCCGTACCGTTCTTGTCACGTCGCCGACCTCAATGGCGACAGCCAGGATGATTTGATTCTTTTCGGCCAAGCCAAGTTCGCCGTGCTGTATTCCGGTCGCTCCGACCCGACGATGCGTGAACTCGCCAGCTACGAAACCAAGCGGCAAAAGGCGTTCTTCGCCGACGTCGTAGGGGGCGACCTCAATGGCGACGGCCTGCCCGATCTCGCCACGATCGACACGCAATCCCACTACATCGAGATTTTGAACTTCACTCCCAAGACCGCCGACCAAGCCGCTCAACTGCTTCCCGCGATCGCCTTCCCGGTCTTCGAGGAAAAAAGCTTCTCGCGCGAAGAAGAAGGTGGCGACTTCGAGCCGCGCGAATCGCTGATTGTCGACGTCACCAACGACGGTCGCCCCGACCTCGTGCTGCTGATCCACGACCGCATCTTGATCTACCCGCAAGACGACGGCCGCCCCGACGACGCAGAGACCAATAAAGCCGCCTCGCGATGAACCCCGTCTCCGACTGACTGCCGCCCTGCGGTGTCGCCGATTTCGGCGAGAGCGGGCGACGCTACTTCCACTCGCGAGCGAATTGGCGTGCTCGCTGACGGACTGGTTCGGTGATGGTTTGACCGGCGGCAATGGCGGCAAGCCATTCAGACTGGGGTTGGCCCTGGTCACGCAGGAACTGAATCAGACTCAGAGCCTCACGCTCCGCACGCAGCGCCAGCCGAGAGTGCATAGCCGCCTCCGGGCTTGCCCCGGAGGTTCCCGCGCTCTGAAGCTACGGCGCGGAAAACCGAAAGACACCACCATCCAATTCATGCCAAGCGATCGCGGCCCGTAGCGACAGAGCGCGAGAACCTCCCCCGCAAGGGGGAAGGCGTTACTTCCGGTCGCGGGCGAATTGCAGGGCGCGTTGGTCCGCCGCGGCGGAGCTCGCTGATGGTCTAGTCCGCCACGATCGCGTCGAGCCATTCGGCCGGGGCTTTCCACTGGCCACGTAGTATGCGGATCAGACTCCAAGCCCTCATGCTCCACTCGCGGTGCCTCTGTCCACGTCCGAGCGGTGCCACACTTGGAGGACTTGCACCCAGCGGTCGTCAGCAGACACGGTAAAGGTAACCGCGAGAGGGAATTCCACCAGAATTCGGTCACCGTAGAAATCATCGCCCGCGTTTTCCGGGTCGTGACTGAGCATCACATCAATGCGATTCGCAGCGTCGGAAACAGCGGCACGATCGGCGGCGGCCAACCAAATCTGCGTCAGTTCGCGGCGAGCGTCCGGATGCCACGTCACGCGAAACCGCTTCATACGGAACCTAGCGATTTCAAGTGTTCCAGAATTTCAGCCGTCGTGGAGCCGCTATCCCGCATGTCTTTTCGTCGTTTCATCTCCGCCGGGTCGAAGTGAGCGTTGGCTTCGTCGTACAGAGCTTGCCGGCAAGCCGTCGGCGTAAAATAGCCCAACAGGCGTCCGCGCGCATCCCGGATTTCCGTCGGCTCACCCAGTCCGCCAAGCAGCATTTCCACCGCAGGATTCGCAGTAATCGTGCTCATCGACGTTTCCCCAAAGGCAATGTTTCGAAGACTCGGAATACCGAATGGCAGTGTATCGCCAAATTGGTTCATGAGCGATATCTCATCTCACTTCCATTCGCGGGCGAATTGCAGGGCGCGCTGACGGACGGGTTCGGTGATGGTTTGATCGGCGGCAATGGCGGCGTGCCATTCGGACTGGGATTGGCCTTGGGCACTCAGAATGCCGAACAGACTCAACACCTCACGCTCCGCGCGCAACTCCCGAGCGCGCGGCCGTGCGTCCCACATCTTCACCGGAATACACGCGGGGCAGTGATGGACCGACTGCCGTCACACCATCTGCACTTCCACGGGAATGTTCGAACCTTCTGCGTGCTTGAGTTTCGTCAAGTAGTTCAATCGTTCGAAGCCAATGACTCGGCCACGGCGATCCTTCATGAGCACGACGTCATCTCCGACTTCTTCGCAGACGGACTCCTTGGTGGGATCATCAAACCAGACCGTCAGCGAGTTTCCCACGCGATCGAAATAGACTCTTACTTTGTCCACAGGTCGGTTCCCTTTTTGAGTTCCTTGGTGAAATAGGCGGTGATGACAAACCGTTGGTCGGGAATCGTTCCACCCACGACGACGCACACGAATCCGCGTTCAACGGAAGCGTAATACAAATGCGTATCAGAGTCTTTGACGCTCTCCCGAATCACGTCTGGTTCTCGAAGACATTGACGAACGTCGTTGACATGTTCGGCCAATGCCGGGTGCTTGAATCGAACAATTTCCTTCCACCGATCCCGCGTCAAAATGACGCGATGACCCAAGGGCGTGATTTCCGTGAAGAGGTTTCGTTTCTTCGGCATCTGATTCCACCAAATTCCAAAGGGGCACCATAACGTTATTTCCACACGCGGGCGAATTGGAGGGCTCGCTGGCGGACGGGTTCGGTGATGGTTTGATCGGCGGCAATGGCGGCGAGACATTCGGACTGGGATTGGCCTTGGGCATTCAGAAAGCGGATCAGACTCAACACCTCACGCTCCGCCCCGCTCGTAGTGACCCGATTCATCGGGTCGATGGTGGACTGGACACGTTGAGGCATCATCGATGGTGATGAGCGTCAGAAAGGGGGCCAGCGTGAGGGGCGAATGAGCGTTGAAAAGGGAGCCACCGTTGAGCGGCGGTCCGAACCGAGAGGTCTGGTGACAAGCACCAGGCCCTTGGGAGGATCGAAGGATGTTGACGGTGG
>CAZPUJ010000310.1:0-12953 GCA_964589725.1 uncultured Planctomycetaceae bacterium | reverse complement strand
AGGCCGTTGATCTTCACGGCGGGGGCCAGGAAATAGGGTGTCGTGCAGAGCCAGGCTTCGTCGGCGTTGATCACGTCGTGCAATTGCAGGTCTCGTTCGACAAAGCCGATTCCCATCCCGTCACTCAGCCGTCGCAGCGTTTCCAGTGACACGCCCCACAGGATGTTGTTCCGTCGCGGACAAAGGATCGTGCCTCGTTTGTAAATGACGAAGTTCGCGCCGCCGGTTTCGGTGATGTTGCCGTCCAGGTCGAGATACAGGCCGACGGCCTTCGGGTCGGCGAGCTTGGCTTGTTGATCTCCAATCCACATGTGCAGCCGATTCCGATGCTTGATCTTGCTGCTGAGAATATTTGGATGCACGTGCCGCTGAGTCGGCGTGACAACATGCACGCCATTGGCGATGGAGTCTTTCCACAGCGAGAACGGCAACGGAAAACAGTGCAAACACACCGTCGACTGCCGATCGCCGGCCATGCCGGCGGCGCCGGCATAAACGGCGAATTCGCCGACGGTGGCATAGAACACCAAAGCCAATTCGCGCCCCGGCCAGGCTTCCAAGTTGTGCACGATCAACCGGTCGACGATCGACAGCATCTCGGCCTCGGACATCCGCAAGTCGAGATAGGCATATCGAGCCGACTCGAAAAACCGCCGCGTGTGTTCCGCGGCTGCAAATGGCTTGCCCGCGAACGTTCGCAGCAGGTCGGTGACGGCCGCTCCCAGCACGATCCCGCCGTCATAAATCGGCAGCACGCACTGCGAGTTCGGAATGTACCGGCCGTTGAGATACGCAATCGCGTCAGGCATGAGGCGTCTCCGTGCGAGTTGTGGCGCGGCGTCATTCTAGCCCTCAAACAAGCGAATCAGCCACTTCGCGTCTACAATCCTGATCGTTCTCAGCAGCCAGGATTTTCCCAAGGGGACAGGCGTGACGCGGATTTTCTTGACTTTGTCCTCGGCCAGCACGCTGCTGTTGCTAGTGGTGTTCGGCATCGGCTTGAACATCGGCGACCCGCGCGTGTCCGAATCGCAAGGTCTCGTGTCCTGGCATTTGATGTTGGCGCTGACGGGGCTTGTTTTCGCCGCGCTGGTTCACGCCTTGGTTCTGACTTACTTCATGGGCACGGGCCGCTGGATGGACGACGTCAGCAAGGCGTATCGGTTGGAAGACCACTGGCGAGCTGAAAGTCAGCGGCTCAAGTACCGCGTCCTGCCGCTGATGATGTTGAGCCTGCTGCTGCTGGTGACGACAGTCGGCTTTGGTGCCGCGGCCGATCCAGCATCAAAGACGGGTTTCAGCGGATGGGGTGGTATGTCCGCCTCGACATTGCACTTGTTGGTCGCTCTGGCGACGCTGTGTTGGAACCTGTTCACCAACTTCCGCGAGTTTCAAGCTCTCGAACGGAACGGTCAGTTGGTCGATGAAGTTGTCGAAAGGGTGCGCGAGATTCGCGTCGCTCGCGGGTTGCCGGTGTGATCACCGAGCCCCCAGGACCAATTACAACGAACAAGGGACCGACCCATGACCAGAAACCAAGCTGGCGTCCTGGTGGCGATCGTCACGTTGGCGATCCATTTGTCATTTGTCATTTGTCCTTGGTCCTTGGTCGTCGGTGCCGAATCGAATTCGTTCGCGCCCGACCCGGTTGCGGTTCAGCGACATGGTCCGGCGTGGAAATATCCTCAAGCCGGCTGGCTGGTGGTGCATATCGAAGGGGTGCCGTACGAGCGGGGTTTACAACACGGGCGGCTGCTGGCGCGAGAGATCGTCGACTACATCAAGGCCCTGGCGCGAACGCGCAGCCACAAGGATCCCGAGGCTGCGTGGAAGGCCCTGCGATTGCTGAGCGACGCGATGTTCTTGCGGCGATACGACCAAGAGTGCCTGGAAGAAATGAAAGGGATCGCTGACGGTGCCGCCGCCGCGGGAGCCAAATTCGACAAGCGGCGGCTCGACCTGCTCGACATCGTGACGCTGAATTCCGATGTGGAAGTCGGATTCCTGGAGAGTGCGCTCGCAGCGACGCCCACGGGAATCGACTCGAAGCGGTTCGCATCTCCGCAAGCCTCTGCGCCGTTCATACGCAAGCGCGAGCAGTGCAGCGCATTCGTGGCCACTCGGCCGGCGACGACCGATGCGACCGGCGGCGTGATGATGGGTCACATCACGATGTCGGAACTGAGCTTTGTGTATCACTTCAACGTCTGGCTGGACGTGACGCCGTCACAGGGGCATCGCTTCGTCTGTCAAACATTTCCCGGCGGCATTCAAAGCGGCATGGATTACTACATCTCAGCCAGCGGGCTGCTGATTGCCGAGACGACGATCGACCAAACGTCGTTTGACATCACCGGGGAAACGGAAGCCTCGCGCATTCGCCGCGCGGTACAGTATGCCAACACGATTGATGAAGCGGTCGAGATTCTCGGCGCCCGCAACAACGGTCTTTACACAAACGAGTGGCTGCTGGCCGACACGAAAACAAACGAGATCGCCATGTTCGAGTTGGGCACGCGGCACACAAAGTTGTATCGCAGTAGCCGCGACGAGTGGCCCGGTGGCACGAAGGGATTTTATTGGGGCTGTAACAACACGAAAGACCGCGACGTACTGAGCGATACGGTCGCCGACGTGCGCGGCAAGCCGGGTAATTTGGTTTTGCATCCCGGCCGGCGTGACGTCGCGTGGCTGAAGCTGTTCGACAAACATCAGCAGCAGGGCGGCCTGACAGAAGCCTTCGGCTTCGAGGCGTACAACACTCCGCCGATCGTAGGCTATCCGTCCTGTGACGCAAAGTTCACGACGTCCGCACTGGCCAAAGATCTTTCGACGTGGGCGATCTTCGGACCGCCGCTCGGCCGAGCGTGGAGGACGTCAAAAGAAGAACTGGAAACCGATCCCGAGGCGCAGCCGCTCGTCGCAAATGATTGGACGTTGCTGCGGACGCACGAGCAACAATTCAGGCGAGCGGGGGGCGACAGCCCACCGGTGGCGTCAAGCGACGACAGCACGCCGCCTCCTCTGACGTCAACCGGGGGGCTAACGCCCCCCGCTCGCCAAGGCCAGGTGGCGGTTGATCGCGATCCGTTCCCGGATGAAGTCGAGAGTACGAAGCTCGCCTTCGAGCAACGTCATCCTTTCGCTTGGCGCGGCACGTTGCGGCCGAAGACTCCCGCCGACAAAGGCCTGGCCGCCGCGTTCGCCGAGTTCGAGAAAATCGTTTCGTATGAGAATGCTCTGCGAGCCGACGCGAAAGACGGCAAACTGGATCGCGCGGCGCGAGACCTGGTTGACGTGGCCTTGTTCACGAGTCAGTCCAACTGGTGGGCGGCTCGACAACGATTGGGGCGCGATGTGCCGTTCTTGCAAACGCAGCCGGACTCGCGCTCGCTGGACTGGTATCCGATCGCACTCGGCCAAGGAGTGATGCTGCTGGCCGAACTGCGGCAAACGCTCGGAGCCGATCGCTTCGACAAATTGCTGGATGACTTCGGGGTCGCTCACGCCGATCAAGAAATCACGACGGCGCAGTTCCGAAAGGTCATCTGGCACGGCGGTGGCAAAGAAGCGGCCGTCATCTTAGAGAAGTGGCTGGATCGCGACGTGGTGTCGAAAGACCACGTCGGCGGTTACTGGTCGATTCACTCGTTCGAGCCAGAACCGGGTCGAGCACTGATCGTGTTTGGTACGGGACAGAAATCCGGCATTTTGGACAAGCCGGGGATTGGGGACGCAGTCGCGAATCGCGAGATCGGCGAGCGACTGCAATACGCTGTCGCGCGGCGGTTCGCCAATCACTTCATCCCGCTGAAGGCTGACCGCGACGTGACCGACGAGGACTTGAAGTCGCATCACCTGCTGGTCGTCGGCGAGCCGTTGACCAATTCTCTGCTCCTCCGCGCGGCCGAAAAATCGCCGGTGCGATTTGGCAACCAATCGTTCTCTGTGCGCGGCGAGACATTTGCCGATCACGACAGCGCGGTGATCGTCGCCAGCGAGAATCCGTGGAATTCGCGATTCAGCGTCGTGGCGTTCGCCGGCTTGAGTGCTCGGGCGACGCACCGCATTGTCGATTCGCTGTCTCCGGACGAAGAGCTGTCTCCGCAAGTCGTCGCCTTCCCGGCGCACAGAGTGCCGCAGCGTTTTGTTGTTCGCTGAGTTTGCGTCTGAGTTCAAAACTGCCCCACGTTTGGTGGGAGAACGCATCGTGTCACGATTCTTTTGGACCGCCTGTTGTTGGGCGATGTTTCTGGCAACCCTGCTTGCGGCCGACGAGCCGCCACGCACCGGGCCGGAGGCGGAGAAACGCTTCCCGCCACTGCGTGTGCCGGCGGGATTCAAGGCGACGCTATTCGCGTGCGATCCGCTGATCGAGTATCCCTCGTCGATCGCGCTGGGACCGCGAACCAACACGTTGTTTGTGGCCGTCGACTACATGACCGGGTTAGGAACCACCGACATCATCCGGCACGACGAGATTCGGCTCGTCGAAGACACAGACGGCGATGGCTATGCCGATGGAGCGCCCGTTTGGGCGGACGGGTTTGGTTCGATTCAGGGTCTGACGTATCACGACGGAACCGTGTTCGTGATGCACGCTCCGTATTTGACCGCGCTGCGCGACACGGACGGCGACGGCCAAGCGGATGAGCAGCGGCATCTCTTCAAAGGTTTCGGGCTGCCTCCCGAAGAAGACAAGGTTCGGCTGCACAACGCCAACGGCATCGTCGCCGGACACGACGGCTGGTTGTACTTGGCACTGGGAGATCACGGTTGCGACGTGACTCGGCCAGAGGGCGATTTACTGGTTCTCAACGGCGGAGGCATTCTGCGCTGCCGGCCCGATGGCCGCGACTTGCATGTCTTCTCGACCGGCCTGCGAAACATTTACGACGTGGCGCTCGACGACGACCTCAACGTCTTTACGCGCGATAACGAGAACGACGGCGGCACCTACAAGATTCGCGTCTGTCACAGCTTCTTCGGAGCCGACCACGGCTATCCGTATCTTTACGACGAACGACCGGACGAAGCGCTCGCGCCGTTGTCCGATCTCGGACTCGGCTCGTCCGCCGGTGGCATGTACTACCGAGAGACGCAATTCCCGCCGGAATTCCGTGGCCTCTATTTCTGCGAGTGGGGCCGAGCGGTGATGCGGTACGCTCCCGAACCGCGTGGCAGCAGTTTTGCACCGTTGCAAGAGATCGAGTTCGCATCCGGAGCGGACAACGACCCCTATGGCTTCAAGCCAACTGACCTCATCGTCGATCGCGACGGCTCATTGCTAATTGCTGACTGGGCCGACGGCCAGCGTCCCAAGCGCGGTCGCGCGCGGATTTACCGAATCGCTCACGGCACACCAGCTCGACGCGCCAACGAGGGACAGCCGGCACCGAACGACATGGAGGGTTGGGTCGCACGGCTTAATTCAGAGAGCTACTACGAACGACTCGAAGCTCAATTGCAAATCGAGCGTCGCGGCCGCGAGGGTACGGCGGCGATGTGGGAAGTCCTCCAGCGAGACAAGCTCACGCTCGACCTGGAAGTGCAAGCCTGGAAGCATGTGGTCTGGATTCTGGCAAATGGATTGGGCCAAGACGCAATTCCGGTCTTGTTTTCGATCCATGAGTCGGTCTTCGATCGGAATGTGCGAGTGCAAGTGGTACGAGCACTGGCGGACCTGATCGATCCCGTATTGGTTCAACATCGCCTCGATGCCGCTGGACCGGGCGATGCGAAGCTCGCGGAGCGTTTGGCGGCACTGGTTCAGAATCAGAAAGCGACTCTCGAATTCGAGGTCGTCGTCGCGCTGGGACGGTTGCGTTGGTCAGGGTCACCGGAATGGTTGCGGAAGCAGGTCATGAGTCTCGATGCGTCGCTGGCGCACGCGGCTCAACAAACGCTGCGGCAGTCTGGCAATTGGGCAGGCGTGCTCCGGCTGCTGGACAACCAACCGGTATCGGGTTTTCAAAAACCAGAAGATCATTCGGTCACGATCCGCGATGTCGCATTGCGATCCATCGCGGACCAACACGAACCGAGAATTGTCGATGGATTGATCGCTCGCCTGCGCTTGGACACAAATCCGGTTCTCCAGCGCGAGTACGCCGACGCCTTGTGCCGCGTGCATCGGAAGCCGGTGACACAGTGGGTCTATTGGGGATTCCGTCCAGCGCCGCGGCCAGCGAACACGGTGGCTTGGGAACGGACAGAACTCATCGAGCAAGCGTTGAATCGAGTGCTCGCGGAATCCGATGTGGCGACGCGCTTGGCCACGTTGCGTCGGATGCAGCGTGAGAAAGTCCCAACACGGCTGGAAACGCTCGCCGCGTGGCTGCGCGTCGAGACGGATGCGGAACGACTCACGGCGATCTTCGATTCACTCCACGAACATCCCCACGAGGCGACGCGCGAATTGCTGGAGTCGGCGATCAGCGACGCTCGCAAACCCGACACCGCGCGGCTGGCGGCTTTCGCGCAATGGACCGGTGGACCGAATGAATCACGCGAACCGCAACTGGTCGCGCTCACCAAGACACTAAAGGACGATCCGATTCTTGCCCGGGTGCTGCGTGAATTGGGAAATCGCAATTCCGCTGCCAGCAGCCCACCGATGGTTAGCAACGCAGTTCAGACATTGCTGCTCAGCAAGACTCAGTCGTCAAACGCCGACGTGCGCGCCGCTGCCATCGAAACATTGGCAGCCCTGCGAATCGCGGATGGAGCAGAGTTGATTCCGGCTCTTTTGAAAGACAATGACGCGCGCGTCCGCCGCGCGGCGGCGTTCGCGGCAGGTCAGCTCGGCGCGCGAGTCGTTATCCCAGAATTATTGACTTTAGCGCGAGATGCCGACGTCGCAGTGCGGCTGGCAAGCCTCGACTCACTGCGGCAACTGCGGGAGCCGCAGGTTGTGCCGCTGGCCGTCGCCGCGTTGTCGGATGCGGAAACGCAAGTGAGTGCACTGCGTTGCCTCGCGGACTTCGGCGGGCCGGACGAGGCAAAAGCGGTGGTCGAGGTCGCCACTCGCCACTCGTCGGCGGAAGTGCTCCATTTGACGGTCGAGATGCTGTCGAAATGGACCGCTCAAGAAGGACTCGATGCGGCAAGTCGCGCTTATCTGGAACGAGCATTGATCGATTTGCAGGGGACGAGTGGCGTCCTGCTGTGCTGGTATTTGATCGGACCTTTGTCGCGTGACGAGGCTGCTCGCATCGCCGTGCAAATAGTTCGGACGCCTATGCCCGGTCGCCCGGACGCAGGCGTCCGGGCGACAAATACTGTGTTTGGCGATGGACCGGATGCTCGCGTGCGGCTGGTGCGCTCGGTCGAAAATGATCCTTCGATCAAAGATGGGTTTTGGCTGGCGTACGCCGATTTCAGTTCGTCTGACGCAGCCTCCGCACAGTTCCTGATGTCGAGCAACAGTCCGCTGCGTGTTTGGTTCAATGGCAAGTCGGTTCTGGAACGTGCGGAGGCTCGCCGCTTGCAACCGGATACCGACCGCTTTGAAGGCGAACTCGCAAAAGGACCGAATCGGCTGCTGCTGCAACTGAGCGGCGTGACGGATGCCGCGCTGGAGTTTCACGCGCGGTTTCGTCTCAAGAGTTCCAAAGCCGAACACGAACAGCTCGTCGAGGCCGCGCTGTCTCGCACGGGCGACATCGAGCGGGGACGAAAGCTGTTCCTCACGATCGAGAAGTCGCAGTGCCTGAAGTGTCACCGGCTCGGTGAGCAAGGCGAGCGGATTGGCCCCGAACTGACCGGCATCGGCAGCCGCTTTTCACGCATCCACATCATCGAGTCGCTGCTGGAACCCAGCCGCACGATTGCCGCCGGCTTTCAGTCGCTGACCGTCGCGCTGCAAGACGGCCGCGTGTTGACCGGCCTCAAGGTGTCCGAGACCGACGACACGCTGGTGATCGCCGACAATCAAGGCAAGAAGCAGTCGCTGCGAAAAGCTGACATCGAGGAACTGAAGGCTCACGCCACGAGCATCATGCCCGACGGCTTGGAAAAAATACTCACCGTGGAGGAGTTCGTGGACTTGATCGCGTTCCTGGCGAAAGAAAAGCAGGTGGGCAACCGCTGAGTGGTTTTGTCACAAACGCGGGGGCGAGTCTCGGTGACCACGATCAGAGCCTTACGCGAATACCGATCAAGACAGAACGGTTCTTACACCAGACATGCGGCCTCCACGTTTTCTTCGTTCACGTGGACGTATTGCGTCTTCGCGGAGTCCTCAGCCGGAATAGATTCGACGTTTTTCGGGCTTCCTTCAATCAAACTCAGAAGGGCAGCCGTGTTTCGCGAGACGTTGAATTCCTTTTGAACCAGTTCGCACCCAGCAGAGGCAAGTCGGTGCCTGAGTTGATGATCGGTGGCGATGCGCAGAATCGCGTCCGCGATAGCCGTGGCATCGCGCGGTGGCGTGAGCAGCCCTGTTTGTTGGTGTCGTACCAGTTCCGGGATCCCGGAAAGATCGCTACCAATGGCAGCAATGGCTGAACCGAGTCCCTCCATCAACACCACCGGAATGCCTTCACGGCGACCGTCGCTGGTCGGAACACTTGGTGCGACGATCGCGTCGATGTCGGCAAGCAATTGAATTATTTCGGGGCCGGTACACTTGCCGTGGAACTGGCAGCGTGTGGCGATGCCGAGTTCCGCCGCGAGTTTCTCAAGCATTTCACGGTCGGGACCGTCGCCGACAAGATGGCACACAAAATGAAGACCATTGTCCGCGAGGTGGCGACATGCCTGTAACAGATACTGCTGGCCTTTGACCTCGTGGAGTGTGCCCACGCAAACCATCTGGAATGGTCCCAGTCCGCGATCGAAGTTGGTTGGGGACGTCCGAGCCGGAAAGATTTTCGGATCGATGCCACAGCGAACCACATGCACTTTGCTGGCCGAGTCCGCACCGCATTCAGCAATGATCAGTTGTCGGTTGTAGTCAGAAATGGTGATAGCCGCTGCCGCATCGGCGACCTTTTCACGCAGCATGTGCCGGTCGCAGTGCAGGTCGGAACCATGAGCCGTGAAGCTGTACGGAAGACCGGACAGTCGATGGATGACCCACGCTGCCATTGCCGGATGGCTGGCAAAATGAGCGTGCAGATGCTGAACACCGTCCTTCCGCATTTTTTCTGACAGGTGGACAACCTTCGGAAAGAACAGGATGGCCCCGGATAGGTAACGCGTCCACCCAAAGTTAGCGCGAATGAGCGACAGGAACGTCGACAGATAGCGGCCGGGATTCCGCATCAGCACTTTTGCGTTCGAGAATAGAATTGCGAAAGACAGCCAGGGCGTGAAGCAGGCTCGTTCGACGAAAGCTGTCGCCTCTGGATGAACAATGCTCGTTCGTTCGCGCTGCAGCGGATAGACGCGGACGTCGTTCCCAAGCCGCTCCATTTCAACCATTTCTCGAAGCACGAATGTCTCGGTGAGCTTTGGAAATCGCGACATCATGTAGGCCAACCGCATCGGAGTTTCCGACGGTTCAAAATCCTCAGGCGAAGTACCAACTAGACCGGACATGTGAGATTCCTTAGCAGTAAACACTCGAAACACGGGTTCGCCAGGGGGCATCGCGGAACGCAGAACACGCATTACCAACTTTTCCCGCAATTCCGTTAAAATCCTCACATTGCCCTCTTGAACTTACTGCGACATTTTTACAGAATATTAACCCTCCAGGCTACTCCATTTAATCAGTTCTACCCATTTTTATTGCTACAACCAATCTTCCAGGAGTCCCCAAGTGTCTGCGGCCTATGTTTTGTCGTCATATCCGTTGATTCGTCGGCGATCAAGAATCCTGAGCAGATCGCGATTCAACTTCGTGAAGCGTTGTTTTGACGTCGCGGTGTGCGCTGCGCTGTTGCCGGTCGTGCTTCCCGTACTTCTCCTCTGTGCCGTGGCGATACGGCTTGAGAGCCCGGGACCAATTCATTTCCCCCAGTTGCGGACGGGCCATAAGGGGAGGCGGTTTCGGATGCACAAATTCCGGACGATGGTTGAGAACGCGGAGGAGCTGAAAAAAGAACTCGCCCACTTGAATGTATTGACATGGCCTGACTTCAAGATCATCGACGACCCGCGAGTGACTCGCGTTGGGGCCTTCCTGCGAAAAACGAGTCTCGATGAACTGCCGCAAATCTTCAACGTGCTTAACGGTGACATGAGTCTGGTGGGGCCACGGCCAACGTCCTTCGATGCAAGTACTTACACGCTGTGGCACACCGAGCGGCTGGAAGTCAAGCCGGGCATTACCGGCCTGTGGCAAATCAGCGGGCGCAGCGATCTCGACTTCAACGACCGAGTGCGTCTCGACCGCCAGTACATCGAACGGCAGAGTTTTTGGTTTGACCTGCAGATCCTTTTTGGGACGTTTGCAGCCGTGTTGAATCAAAAAGGGGCCTATTGAGGTGTGATTCCCGCGGTTGCGTGCCACAATTTCGTGCGAAAGGATGCTACTAAGATGCTCAATTTACGCGTTTCCTTTGTGCTTCTCACGTTGTGGCTGGCCGTTTTGTACAACGTGGAAAGAGTTTACGAGCCAATCAATCTCACATCCTTCCTGTACGTGTTAGTGGGCATCGTGGTGGTGGTGATCATCTGCATTCCCAAGCTTCATAAGGTGACGCTGGCTCAAATCACGTTCGCCAGTCTGCCGCTCTACGCGGTTCTCAAGTGGTCGCTTGGTTACTCGTTTTTCGGATCGCAACTGCCGATTACAGTGACCGAGTGCCTTGTGTTGGGCTTGACGAATGTGCTCGCCTGGCGTGTCGCCCACGGGCTTGATGAGTTCGTGCGGAGTGCCGGTGAGTTGGCTGCGATACCGTTGGGGAGACAGCCGTTCGATTTGAAAGATGGCGAGTCCGAAATGTACCGGGAGATGCAGCGGGCGCGACGTTTCGAGCACGCACTTTCGCTGGCGACCGTGTCGTTTAGTCGCGATTTCAAGGAGTCGGACCTGGAACGTCTTGCAAATATCGCTCGCCATGAGATGGTTCGCAAGTATTTGGAATCGCGTGTCGCAGGCGTGCTGTTGGACGCCGCGTCTACCAGCGATTTGGTGGTCATGCGCAACGATGGGTTTGTGGTCATGTTTCCGGAATCGGACGGCCAGGCCGTGCGGTCTCTGTTGGACCAAGCTGCGAAATCCATCCACGAGGAGTTGGGGCTGCGGCTGCAGGTCGGCGTCGCTGAATTTCCCAGTGAGGAATGCACCCTCGCCGGATTGGTCGACCGCGCCGAATCGCAGATGTGCTGGCTTGGCGGCGATGCTGCTCAGAACACGGTCGAGATGTCGCAGGTTAGCGAGGAAACGTCGACGGATCTCGCACACGTCCTACATTTGCCAGCAAGGGAAAGTTAATCAGCGCAACACCGGAACAGTCCGCAAGGCAAGTTGCCTGGCAATGCGCGCTCGCCACATTGTCTCACGGATGGCCGTGCGAGGTTGATGGTTCCGCACGCCGAATGTCGTAGTACCTGCCGTACACTCGACACGCACTTTGCTCGATGAAGCGCAGATCCGAGCCTTGCCCACGGAATCGATCAATGGCCGTGGCCGACAAGTCCACGCTCGGTTGGCCTTCGACGATCCATTCGGCCAGAGCCCGGCCCACGCCGCCGGCTCCGGAAACGCCATGAGCGCAGAAGCCGCACGCGGCCCAAAAGCCAGGCACTTCGCGCGACGGGCCGAGCAGGAACTCGCCGTCGGGCGTGAAACTCTCCAGGCCATTGACGCCTTTCGTCAGCTCCGTCGACGCCAGACAGGGAACACGCTCGGCCATCGCACGCCGCAGTTGCTCGAAGTGGCTGGCATCGAATGTGTGGACCGTCGGATCTGCCCGATCGGGAATCGCATCGACCGAAAACGGCCGCGGATTCCGCTCGTAGCCGCCGATGACAAGCCGATCGTCGCGCTGTCGCAAGTAGACCAGCTTGTCCGGATCGCGCAGGTTGGCGACGGTTTGTCCCGCAAGCTCCGGCAGCGGAGCGGTCTCGACGTATTGATGTTGCATCGGAATGAGCGGCAGCGCGACGCCCGCCATGCGACCGACGAGCGGTGACCAAATGCCAGCGGCGACCACCAGTGTTTCGGTCTGGATGCGTCCTTCGTTCGTCTCGACCGCACGAATGCGGCCATTGGTCGTCTCGACCGCCCCGACTCGCACTTTGGCATGAAACGAGACGCCCGATCGCTGAGCCTCCTCAATCAAGCTCCGTGCCAGAACAATCGCGGTCGCCGATCCATCGCTGGGGACGAACAACGCGCCGTGAACGTCATCGAGACTCATCAGTGGAAACAGCTTGACCGTCTCCGCCGGGCCGAGTAGATGTGCCTCCAGCCCCGCTCGCCGGGCAAACTCCGCCTGACGTTTGATCTCCTCGAACCGCTCTGTCGATGACGCCAGTCGCAGGCTGCCCACTTCGAAATAACCGGCCTCACCGCTCAGTCGCAGCGCGCGATACAGCGAGACACTGTCCATGAGCAGCTTCGTGAGGCTCTCGTTCGATCGCAGTTGCCCCACCAGTCCCGGCGCGTGCGACGTCGTGCCGCTTATCAGCTCGCCTTGCTCAAGTACCACGATGTCTCGCCAGCCGAACTTGGCGAGATGAAATGCAATGCTCGCGCCGGCAATACCGCCGCCGACAATCACAACTCGGGCCTCCGTGGGGATCATTCGTCTTGTTCCTCAGTCCTGATGGTGCAGCCCTTCAAAAATCGGTCCAAATGGGTGCGGCCGTACTCAATGTAGTCATTGTCTAGCGTGGAGATGCCAGCTTGCAGGAAACCCCACATCGACTCGCGCAGGTCCGAGGCCAGCCGCATCAGCCGCAATCGTCGCAGGTGATCCACATGAATCTCGCCGAAGTACCGCCGCAACAAGGCCAGCTCGTGCCGCTCTTCGAATTGATTGTTGACCGCCAAGTTG